>NZ_AVCC01000056.1 GCF_000622895.1 Herminiimonas sp. CN | reverse complement strand
GAACTATAGCTTATTTTGTATTTCTTTCTGGCTATCTTCAGAGAACATGCGGTAATCATGCCATTTATAATCACACCGCATAGTGTATTAATATAGCCGGAAGCCGCCGCGGTATTCGCCTACAAGGACATTGGCTTGAAGCAGGCGCCCAAGGTCTTGCTGGACTCGGCTTCGATGTCCGCCATGCTGCCGTACATCATCACCAATGCGGTGCTGTTCTCGTTCCTGATGGCCAGCGCACATATCCCGCAGGACATGGCGGCCTGGATCATGAACAAGGGCTTCGGCATGATCAGCTTCCTGCTGATGATCACCTATATTCCGCAAATATCGCTGTGGCTGCCGAATCTGGTTTTCGATTAAACCGGATTGGGTAAAAAAACTAGCCGGACGATTTTTGTGCGACAGTTTTAAGGATTTTGCAAAATTTAATTTGGATCAAGCTGGAACATTTCAAATAATACTTGCAAATCTCTTTACTGGATCAATATACGATTCCGTTTAATTATTTTGTCCCGTTCCGACAATCCAGTGTTATGATTGCGAAAATTCTGGATCCAGCTGTAATACGCAGGTCATATTTGGATGCTGGGTCAGGCGGCAGTAAATCGAATTTCAGAGGAGTAGTGCATAAAGAACGGCAGAAATGCCGACATATAACGAGGAGACACGCGTTCCAAATGAGCTGTTATAACAGCCTGAACGCGCAGCAGCAATTTGAGGGCGCATCTCCGGATGCGCCTTTTTTGTTTTATGCTGTCGACATGAAAAATGCACACGCAGCCTCCCTGTTTTCGGCCATCGTCGCAGCGCCTTTCGGCGCGGTCGGCATCCGCACCGAAGCCGCCCTGCTGCAGGAACTGGTCTACCTGCCACCCTCCTTCGACGCCAAGGCTGCCAGCGATGCGCTGGCCGAACAAGTCGCGCTCCAAGTCAGCCGCTACCTGGACGATCCGGATTATCGTTTCGACCTGCCCCTGCCGGACATCGGCACCGCGTTCCAACGCCGGGTATGGCAGGCGATTGCCGCGATACCGCGCGGCGCAGTGCTGACCTACGGCCAGATTGCCAAGCAACTCCGGTCGGCGCCGCGCGCGGTCGGGCAGGCCTGCGGCGCCAACTGGTTCCCGCTGGTGATTCCTTGCCATCGCGTCACGGCGGCAGGCGGGCTGGGCGGCTTTTCGCACCACGACGATGCAACCGGCTTTCACGTCGGAGTCAAGCGCTGGCTGCTGGCGCATGAGGATGCCGCAGGCTACCGATGACGGATCAAGCCGAACTGCCTGCCGCCAGCCAAGCGGCAATCGACGCCTTTTGCGACACCTTGTGGCTGGAAGACGGCTTGGCCAAGAATTCGCTGGAAGCTTACCGGCGCGACATGCGCCTGTTCGCACTCTGGCTGCAGGCAGCATCCGGCAAGGCTTTGTATCAGGCCAGTACCGACGACCTGAGTGCCTACTTCAGCGCCAGACACGACACCACCAAGGCGACCTCGTCGAACCGCCGCCTGGCGGTGCTGAAGCGTTTTTATCAGCTGGCACTGCGCCAGCGCGAGGTCGAGGCCGATCCCTGCCTGAAGATGCAGAGCGCCAGGCAGCCGGCGCGGGTGCCGAAAACCTTGTCGGAAGCGCAAGTCGAGGCGCTGCTGGCGGCGCCCGACATCGACACCGTGCTGGGCTTGCGCGACCGCACCATGCTGGAACTGATGTATGCCAGCGGCTTGCGCGTGACTGAGCTGGTGCTGCTGAAAACGCTGGAAGTCGGGATGAACGAAGGCGTCTTGCGCATCACCGGCAAGGGCGACAAGACGCGCCTGGTGCCTTTCGGCGAAGAGGCGCGCAGCTGGCTGGAACGCTATCTGAAACAGGCGCGCGGCGTGATTCTGGGCGGCCAGGTCGACGATGCCTTGTTCGTTACCGCCCGCGGCGGTGCGATGACGCGCCAGATGTTCTGGATCCTGATCAAGAAACATGCACGCAAGGCCGACATCAATGCGCCACTGTCGCCGCATACGCTGCGCCATGCGTTCGCCACCCACCTGATCAATCACGGCGCCGATTTACGGGTGGTGCAGCTGCTGCTCGGGCATGCCGACATTTCGACCACGCAGATTTATACCTATGTGGCGCGCGAACGGCTCAAGAAATTGCACGCCAAGCATCATCCACGCGGCTAGTCATCAGCGCCGTACAACTTCACCCGCATCAGCACTTGCCCGTGGTCGCTGGCCTCCGGCTGCCGCAACTGGAGATGGTCGTTCAGGTAAATAACCTCGAGCACTTCGCCGACCGCGAAGCGCGATGCCGGATTGAACTCTTCCGACACCAGGATATGGTCGATGGTTTCGAATTGCCCCTGATGTAGGGTGCTGAAGCCGACGTTGCACAACGGATCGGAACCAGACTGGATGCGGTAGCTGTCGAACAGGCGGTCGTCGAAGCCGTTTTTTCCGTGGCGGCCGTCGCCCATCACGATCCGGCTGGTGATCGCGCCGGCGACATCGTTGAAATCGCCCATCACTACCAGCGGCACCCGGTTGCCATGAAGCAAATCGGTCAGCAAATAACGCAGACCGAGCGCTTCGGTGCCGCGCCGGATCAGCGAACGCAAGGAACCCAAGCCCAGCTGATAGGGATCGTTTTCATCTTCCCCGTTCCAGTAATCGGGGCGTTGTGATTTCAGGTGAACCACAAAGACATTCACGATCAATTCGCTCGATAGCGCCACTTGCGCATGCAGGACCGGCCGCGTGAAGCGATTCGAGATCGCGCCCGCACCCGGCAATGCGACCGACAGCTGCCGCGGCAGTTCGCTGTAAGTCTTCACTGCGCCCGCCAGCGGCAGCCGCGATACCAGTGCCACGCTCGGAGTCAGCTGGCCGCCGCGTATCACCGGGTCGAAACCGACCTGCTGCGCATGCGCATAACGCTTGCTTTTGGCCAGCGCATGCTGCAATGCCGCCTGCGAAAAAATTTCCTGGAACCCGATCACATCGGCATCCAGGCGGTCGATCTGCTGCGCGATCCAGTCGGTTTTTGCCTCGAATCCAGCGCTGCTCAGGGGCGCCAGATTGTCGTAGCAGACCGCGCCCGGCAGCGCCAGATTGCAGACATTGAACGTGGCAAAGCGGATTTCCTGTTGCATAATATGCCCTTGATTGAGATCCCGACAGATATCCTGAGCGTAGCACGCATGGCCAAGAAAGAGCACATCTCCGAAACCCAGGCAACCCAGTGCCTGCGCAAGCACGGCATCGCATTTTCCGAGCATCCGTATGCATATGAAGAACATGGTGGCACCGCGGTGTCGGCGCAGGCGCTGGGAGTCGATGAACACTGCGTGGTGAAGACGCTGGTGATGCAGGACGAAGCCGCCAAGCCGCTGATCGTCCTGATGCATGGCGACCGCAAGGTGTCGACCAAGAACCTGGCGCGCCAGATCGGCTGCAAATCGGTCGCGCCGTGCAAGCCGGAGGTGGCCAACCGGCATTCCGGCTATCTGGTCGGCGGCACCTCGCCGTTCGGCACCAAAAAAACGATGCCGGTATACGTCGAGCACAGCATCCTGGCGCTCGACAAAATTTACATCAACGGCGGCCGCCGCGGCTACCTGGTCGGCATCGACCCGAAAGCGATCGCCACGGTACTGACGATCCAGAGCGTCGATTGCGCGCTCGACGATTGACACGCAAAATACGCGGGCATGCGAACGCAATCCCGCCGCCCCTGCCATGCCAAAAAAATGAATGGAGTATAGTGAAAATCATGCCGTTTCTGCACGATTTTATTGCGCTAACAAAAAATACATCGACCCTGTATTTTTTATTCACGCAAACGGTGCCGCCACCCGGAGCAGCGTCGATCTCAAGGCTTCGGTGTGCCGCCGAGCAGTAGCGCCACTTTGGTTTTGGACGGCTTGCCGGAGCCAGATGTCGCTGCGCCCTGCCCTTGGCCGTTGGCCGGATTCGATGCCGGCGATTGGGCCGGCTCGTAAGGTTTCAGAAACCAGGGGTCGATTCTTTCCTTGCGCGGAGCGGCGGCATAATTGCTGCGTCCCGGCGCGGCTGCAGCGCGGCTGGTATCCTCGCGGCGCGGCGGCCGTTCGCTGCGTTCCGATACGCGCGCAGATGCAGGGGCAAAACCGACCAATTGCTGGCGTTCGAATTTGCGCTTGATCAGCTTTTCGATGTCCACCAGCAAACGTTCATCCTTGTCGGAATACAGGGAAATCGCATCGCCCGATGCGCCGGCGCGGCCGGTGCGGCCGATCCGGTGCACATAATCCTCGGCGTTGAACGGCAGATCATAATTGATCACGCACGGCAGTTCGGCAATATCCAGCCCGCGCGCGGCGACATCGGTGGCGACCAGAATTTCGATCTTCCCTTGCTTGAAGGCATCCAGCGCAGCCATCCGCTCGGCCTGGCTCTTGTCGCCATGGATCGCGGTGGCGTTGACGCCTTCCTGCACCAACTGGCGCGCCAGGCGCGATGCGCCAATCTTGCTGTTGGAAAACACGATGACCTGCTTCAAGCCGCGCTCGCGGATGATGAAGGACACCGCATCGCGCTTGGCCGACTCCTCCATCTTGTAGACGATCTGGGTCACGTTTTCGGCGGTCGAATTACCGCGTGCGACCTCGATCATGACCGGGTTAGTCAGGAAGCTGTTGGCCAGCTTCTTGATCTCACTGGAGAAAGTGGCGGAAAACATCAGATTCTGGCGCTGCTTCGGCAGCAGGTTGATGATCCGCTGCAAATCCGGCAGAAAGCCCATGTCGAGCATGCGATCCGCCTCATCCATCACCAGCATCTGCACTTGCGACAGGTTCAGGGTCTTCTGCTGCACGTGATCCAGCAAACGCCCAGGCGTTGCGATCACGATCTCGACGCCGGAGCGCAATGCCGCGGTCTGCGGCGCAATATCGACGCCGCCAAAGATCACCGTGGCGCGCAATCCGGTATGGCGCGAATACGCTTTCACATTATCGGCCACCTGATCGGCCAGTTCGCGCGTCGGCGTCAGGATCAGCGCGCGTACCGGGTGGCGCGCAGGAGAAGCGCTGGCATTCGCATGCGCCGACAATAACTGAATGATCGGCAATGAAAATCCGGCCGTCTTGCCGGTGCCGGTCTGGGCTGCCCCCATCACGTCGCGCCCTTGCAGCACGACGGGAATCGCCTCGGCCTGAATCGGCGTCGGATGGACGTATCCCTGATCGGTGAGTGCCCGCAAAATCTCGGCCGACAAGCCGAAATCCTCAAAACGAATTGTTGGGATGTCAACTTGCGCTGTTGCGGGCAGTGCAGATGATGCAGTTGGTGCGGACAGTGTTTCCGGCGTGGTTTCAGACATGGTGTATATGGTGGGCCTCCCGTGAGTCGAACACGGCACCAACGGATTATGAGTCCTTATTGTTGAGTGACTATGTACAACAATGTCTTACTAGACAAGAGGTTATATGCGGTTAAGTTACTTTAGCAGGGCATTGTATCACTATGCGGTTGAACCTTAGTTGAACCTTAAATCGGACAAATTCATTCAGAGATTAATGCATCAACAGACTGAAAATTACCGCCAGGCAGCCCCGCCAACTGTTGAAGCAAAGGCGCTTCCTTCATGGAACATTTGACAGGAAAAATTTTTGCACCAAAGCCATCAACCATATTGTACGTGTAATGCCATCACCAATACCCGAGCCGCCAAACGGTTGGATCAGGCAGGCACTGGGTTTCCGGCAATTTAGCATGCGCGGCATCGCCAAGACCCAGGCGGAGTAGAAATTCGTCTGCGCTGCGCTTAATTTGAAAAGAATGGCAAACAGGCGTGTGCGTAGTTTGAAAACTGGCCTTCCAGCGCCTACCAGCGCGCGAATCACGTCGGCAAGGCAACAATTCCAGCATACAATGCCGGGCCAACTTCAGCCCGGCAGGCGTTGCGTATGTCTCGCTCGTTCAAATCCTGTCTGCCGCGCAGACTCCTAGGTCGAATACGGCAAAACCTATCGCCCGTTTTTTTCATCTCGCTGAACAAGGCCCTGCCGGCCAATCGCGTGCATTGCCGGTACCGGCTTGGCCGAAGCGCAACGCGCGTCCTTCGACTACTTCTCTGGAATACACACTGTTCCGCAGGAGTTGCCGGCAGCCGGACGCTGCAGCTGGTTGCTCTCCCAGGGATCGATGCGCAGCGACGAAGGCGCTCCGGGCGCCGGCTGGCGCAAGGTGTGGGAAGGCAATCGGCCGGGCGATCGTCATGAAAAATTCCGTCTGTATCGACGCAACGGGCAACACGCCGACAGGTAAAAAAACGCCTACATCCCTTCCGCAGAGAAAACCTTCGAGAACCATCGGCTCACTCTGTCCTCCGGGATTTGCTTCGGAACATTTTTTCTCTGTGTCAGTGGTCGCGTTCGATATTGCGACATTTTGACATGGCTAAGCGCAGGCCTTGCCAAGTGGAAGTGAAAGCCACTTGCAGTCGCGGCAATGGCTTTTGTTGAGCATGGCCAGATGGATCAGATCACCCGACGACTTGACGCCGAGTTTGCTCATCAGACGACCGCGGTGAGCTTCGACCGTCTTGTGACTGATCCCCAGAATTCTCGCAATTTCCTTGCTGCTGTTCCCAGCGACCACTAGGTCGAGAATTTCCTTCTCGCGCTGCGACAGGCTGTCCAGGCAATCGAGATATTTGAGCTTCTCGTTCTGCTTGCCCATCGCCTCCTTGCTCAACTCCAGGGCGGCATTGACCGCATCGAGCAGATCCTGGTTGCGGTACGGTTTTTGCAGGAAATCGATTGCGCCCTTCTTGACCGCCTGCGCCCCCATCTGTGCATCGCCGTAGGCCGAGAGAAAGATAATCGGCAGGACAATGCCATTTTCACAGAGCATCTCCTGCAGTTGCAGTCCGCTGATGGTCTGCATCCGGACATCGAGAATCAGGCAGCCGTACGAACAGGAAATATCGGCCTCAAGAAAGGCCTTTGCCGAATCGTAGCTCTGCACCTTGAGCGAAATCGAATTGAGCAGCCAAGTCAGCGAATGCCTGACCGATTCCTCGTCATCGACGATGAATACGGTCGGCCCAGATTTGTCCAATAGCATGAGTCTCTCCTTTGTGTGATGCCTGCATCGCCAGGGATTCTCCGATCCTGGTCCCGCACCCTGCTACATTGCTACATTGCTACATTGCTACATTGGCAAGGTAAACTGAAATTTTGATCCACGCTTGCCGATCTTCGAAAACGAAAGTTCCCCACCATGCGATTCGACAATCGACCGGCAAATCGTCAGCCCGACCCCCATTCCGTCCGGCTTGGTAGAGAAATAGGGCTCGAAGACGCGTTTGGCTGTCTGTTTTTCGACGCCGGTCCCATGATCCTGGACGAAGACCTTGATCGCCCTTCCTTCTCCGACGACCTCCGTACCGATGATCAGCACGCGCGCTTCGGCCGGCAGGCTGATCATCGCTTCCATGCCGTTTTTCATGAGATTGAACAAGACCTGCTGAATTTCGACCTTGCATAGGGGAACGAGAGGCGGATTGGGAGGCAATTGCAGCTGGACCGTCACCTGGTGCCGATGGATCTCGAAATTAAGGAACGACAGCGCATCCTGGATGACCTCGTTGATGTCCTCCGGAATCTTTTCCGGCTTGTGTTTGCAGACAAAATCCTTGACGTGTCGCAGTATATCCCCCGCTTGCCCAAGATATTCGAGCGCCAGCCCGAGGGACGTGGATATTTCCTCGACGCCATCCACACGTTCGAGACGAAGCCTGCAGCCGTTCAGGTAATTGACCGCGGATACCAGGGGCTGGCCCATTTGATGGGCCAGCGCGGCGCCCATCTCCGACATCGAATTGATCCGCCCGAGCCGGGTGAGTTCGGCATGGCGAAGTCTTTCCAGTTCCTCGATCCGTTTCCGGTACGTGATATCGGTGAAGGCGGCGACCACCATCTTTTGATCATTGTGTTCGATCAAGGACGAACTGACACTCAGCCAGCGTACCTTGCGGCTTTTCTCGTCGCGCATGCCGATTTCCAGGTGGCGGATCGACTCGCTCTGATAATTGCGAATCTGCCAGGGCAATCGCTGCCGGGGAATGTCGGTTCCGTCGTGGAGAAAAAAGCGCCGCGGCAGCTGCTGCCAACTCATCGGGAGCGCGCGTTTGGTACCGACCATTTCGACAAACTGACAGTTAGCCTCAAGAATGCCACCTTCGCTGTCGGTAATCGAAATCCCGATCGGCAGCATGTGGAACAGCGTCTGGTACTTCTCGCGATTCTCGTTCGCAATGTCTTCGGCCTTCTTCCGCGTCGCGACCTCCTGCTCCAGACTATTGACGTGCCTGCGCAGTTCGGCCGTCCGCTGGTGGACCAGAATCTCGAGCTTCTCGACGTTGGCCTTCAGCTCGTCTTCCAGCCGCTTGTGATCCGAGATGTCCTGCACCACCCATATGCCGCCGAGCCGCGGGTTGGATGGATTGAGTAGCGTGCCGGTGACGATGCACCAGACCAGCGTTCCGTCCTTGCGGATGATCGGGCGCTCGTCCTTGAAAGTATTGTGGCGCTCGAAAAAGTGGCCGAACTTGTCGCCGATGGTCGTAAACGAGTCCTCGCTCGGATACAGCAAACGCACCGACTTGTTGTCGAGCTCGCCTCGGCGGTAACCTAACAACTCCTCGAAGCGAGTGTTGCAGCGAATTAAGGTTCGGTTGCGCAGATGGCAGATGGCCACCGGCGTATTGCGGAAAATCGCCTCGTACCCGACAGCGGGATCGCCCCCGGACTCCGCTGCCGCTTCGCTGGCCTCAAGCTCACAGTCATCCATAAACTTCGCCTTTTCCTTGCTCATATTTTTTGATTCTACGTCAGAAAATTCTGCCCTTGTTGCGTTCACGAAGGAATTCAGAAGTAGCTCCGTTCGTTAAGACAGAGTTTTTGATTTCTAAGTGGAAGCTCCGCAGCGTAGGGTTATCCACGAGCGCACGCGCCGGCGGGTAACCCGGTTCAGCATCAAGCGGCCTGCACTTGAGGTTGTATTTTGAAGTAGACCATGTCCGGCGTTTGACGGTCAAGCGACGAGTGCTGGCGTCGGCTGTTGAAGAACTCAAGATAGCCGCCAAGCCTGGCTCGCGCCTCGGCGACCGTCTCATATGCATGCAGGCAGACAAATCCACGCCGCATCGGAATATAGGTCAAATCCGTGGCCCGGACCTGATTGGGCCGATCAATGACCATATCGCGCAGCATCCGGGCGCCGGCGAATGGGTACTCGAAACGCAGCTCATCCATGCGGCGCATCAGCGCCAGATCCGACGTCCGGCCCGCCAGCTGCTTCCTTCCTTTCCGCCGCTGCGGCAAAAATCTCGCTGGATCGGCTGATCAATTCCGATTTCCATTGCGTAATCTGATTCACATGCACGTCATACTGCGCGCTCAGCTCGGCCAGCGTCTTCTCGCCTTGAATACCGCAGCGTGATTTCTTCTGGTACATTTCATTTTTACTCCCAATGCGCGCATTGCGTTCTCTCATTTGAGCGGAATTTCCACTTAGCCGTCTGTCTGAATTTCCGGAATCATCTCTTTCGGCCTCGCATCGCGCCGTCTCCTCGATGACGGATCCTACACCCATCAGCGGATGATTCGCACCAAGGACACCTCCCTGGTCCTTAGGTGTTTGCACCAATTGTGATGTGGACGAAAGATGCTTAAATTGATAACGCTGACACGCAATTCTGGATTGCCGACGTTGGACGCTACCGGCTTTCCAGAAACAGCAGAAGGTTTGACTTTCGGTTTACCTTTTATTCAACACTGGGACCATCGTGAAAATTCCTCTTGTTACAGAAATACAGAGGTTCAGCCTGCAGGACGGGCCTGGAATCAGGACGACCATTTTTCTGAAAGGTTGCCCTTTGAGCTGCCCCTGGTGCCACAACCCGGAAACACAGGATCCGCGTCAGGAGTTCTATTACAACCAGTCGCGCTGCGTCGGCTGCGGTCGCTGCATTGAAGTCTGCCCGGCTGGTACCTCGAAGCTGGTGAAAAATTCCGACGGACGCACGACCATTCAACTCGACCGTAGCAACTGCCAGCGCTGCATGCGCTGCGTCGCCGCTTGTCTGACCGAAGCACGATCGATCGTCGGCCAGGCGTTAAACATGGAGGACATCCTGCGCGAAGCGCTGGCGGACGAACCCTTCTTCCGCAACAGTGGCGGTGGGGTCACGATCAGCGGCGGCGATCCCCTCCTCTACCCTGAGTTCACACTGCAACTGGCACAGAGCCTGCACGCAAGCGGCATCAACGTCGCCATCGAGACCTCGTGTTTCCCCAAACTGCGCAAGGTGGTCGAGTCGCTGATCGGCTCGATCGACCTGTTCATCGTCGACATCAAGTCACTTAATCCACAAAAGCATGTCGAGGTGATCGGCTGGCCGCTCGAACCGATTCTGGCCAACCTCGAAACGCTCTTTGCGGCGCGGGCCAAGGTCCGTATCCACATCCCGGTGATCCCCGGATTCAACGATACCGAGGACGACTTCAGAACCTACGTCGAGTATCTGAGCCGCCACATAGACGATATCAGCGGGGTGGACATCCTTAATTACCATTGCGGCGGCGAAGGAAAATACACCTCCCTCGGAAGGGATAGCAGCTATCAGTACAAAGGCGTGGAAGAAAACCCCGCCGAAAAAGTGTTACCGCTGGCGAAAGCGCTGAAACAGGCAGGACTCAGCGTCACCGTTGGCGGCATTGTCGGCATCGCAGACAGCAAAAGCGAAATTGGCTGCGGTACCGTTTTTGGCATGTAGTAAGAACCGAGCAACGAGAGGAGACCAAATGACAACATGTAAGGAATGCGAATTCTTTTCCGCAATCCCTGAGAACGCCGACGACTTTGAAAAGAACAAGGGCGACTGCGTCACCGAAAAGGAAGACGAAAAAGGCAAGTACTGGCTTTCCAAACCGGTATTCGAAAGCAATCCGTGCTGCGGCACTTTCCACACGCGCCAGACGGCGTGATCCGAGGAGGAGACAATATGGGCAACATGGCAAACATAGAATCCCTGGAATACAAGGGCAACATCATTCAGTTCACCCCGGAAAACCCAGCGGAAAAGGATATCCCGGCCGATGAACTCCATGAGCACCTACAAAACCCATCCACGCCAAGGACCAAGCGGCTCAAGGCCCGTTGTCGCTGGAAGCACGCTTCGGCCGGCCAATTCATCGAAAAAGGTGTGACCGCCGGTATTGAGCGTATGCGATTCCTGACCGAGGCGCACAAGGCAAGCATCGGCAAGCCGGAAGTCATCCGGCGGGCGCTTGGCCTGAAGAACGTATTGGACAACAGTACGCTGGTGCTGCAACCCGACGAGTTCATCGTCGGCTACCACGCCGAAGATCCAAATATGTTCCCTCTGTACCCTGAGCTTTCCTACATGGCCGTTCAGGATTACCTGAACAGCGATTTTTCACCGCAACCCGTCCAGGAAGCGACAGAGATCAACGAGTACTGGAAAGCCTACAGCCTCCAATCCAAGTGCCAGTCGTATTTTGATTCCATGGATCTGGGGCGCATGTACCAAGTAAGTAGCATGGAGGCGCCGTCGTTTGCCTCAGGCTACAACAGCATGGTGCCGCCTTACGAAACCGTGCTCGAAGACGGTCTATTGGCGCGGATTGATATGGCGGAAAAGCACATCGCGGAAGCTAGGGCCGAAATGGCTAAATTTCCTTGGGACGCCACCAAGGGCCTCGACTGGATCGAAAAGATTGATAACTGGCAGGCCATGATCATTGCCTGCAAGGCAGTCGTGGCTTGGGCGCGGCGTCACGCTAGGCTATGCCGGATCGTCGCAGAGCGCTTCGAGACCGACCCCAAGCGCCAAGCTGAACTGCTAGAAATTGCCGACATCTGTCAGCGCGTACCAGCCGAACCGTGCAAGGGCTTGAAAGATGCCTTCCAGGCAAAGTGGTTCACCTATCTCATCTGCCATGCCATTGATCGCTACGCCAGCGGCTACGCGCATAAGGAAGACTCACTGCTGTGGCCGTACTATAAGGCAAGCGTGGTCGACAAGAGCTTCCAGCCAATGGAGTACAAGGACGCCGTCGAGCTCGTGGAAATGGAACGACTTAAGATATCCGAACATGGCGCCGGCAAGTCACGCGCCTATCGCGAGATATTCCCCGGCTCGAACGACCTCTTTATCCTGACCGTTGGTGGCACCAACGGCGATGGCTCCGACGCCTGCACCGACATGACCGACGCCATTTTGGAGGCCGCAAAACGCATCCGCACGACCGAGCCGTCCATCGTCTTTCGCTACTCGAAGAAAAACCGCCAGAAAACCCTGCGATGGGTGTTTGAGTGCGTGCGCGACGGGCTAGGCTACCCGTCTATTAAGCACGATGAAATCGGCACCCAGCAAATGATCGACTACGGTAAATACAGTCTCAACGGTAACGGCGCCACCCCGGAAGAAGCGCATTACTGGGCCTGCGTGCTGTGCATGTCCGCAGGACTCGTCGGACGACGCAAGACTCAGAAGACGCGGTCCGAGGGTGGCGGCTCAATCTTCCCGGCTAAAATCCTGGAGATCTCGCTCAACAATGGCTACGATTGGTCCTACGCCGACATGCAACTCGGCCCGGAAACAGGTTATGCGAAGGACTTCAAGACTTTCGATAGTTTATTGGAAGCATTCCGCGAGCAGTACAAGTACGCGATCAATCTGTGCATCCGTACCAAGGACGTATCGCGCTACTTTGAGGGACGTTTCTTGCAGATGCCCTTCGTCTCGGCGATCGACGACGGCTGCATGGAATACGGCATGGATGCCAACGTGCTCTCCGAGCAACCCAACGGCTGGCACAACCCGATCACCACGATCGTCGCCGGCAACTCGCTGGTCGCCATCAAGAAGCTGATCTACGACGAGAAGAAGTACACGATGGACCAACTCATGGAGGCGCTCAAGGCCAACTGGGAAGGCTTCGAGGAGATGCGTCTGGACTTCAAGAAGGCACCCAAGTGGGGCAATGATGACCCGTATGCCGACACGATCATCTCGAATTTCTACGAGGACATTATCGGCGGCGAGATGTGCAAGATCACCAACTATTCCGGCGGTCCTGTGAATCCGGTGGGGCAGGCGGTGGGATTGTACATGGAGGTCGGCTCACGCACCGGGCCGACACCAGACGGCCGCTTCGGCGGCGAGGCGGCCGACGACGGCGGCATCTCACCGTACATGGGTACCGACAAGAAGGGGCCGACGGCAGTGCTGCGCTCGGTGGCCAAGGTGCAGAAGAACCAGAAGGCGAACCTGCTCAACCAGCGCCTGTCGGTGCCGATCATGCGCAGCGCGCACGGCTTCAACATCTGGCACGCGTACATGGACACCTGGCACGATCTCAACATCGACCACATCCAGTTCAACGTCGTCAGCAACGAAGAGTTGAGGGCCGCGCAACGGGAACCAGAAAAGCACCGGGACCTGATCGTCCGCGTCTCGGGTTTCAGCGCCCGCTTCGTCGACATCCCGACCTACGGCCAGAACACGATCATCGCCAGAAATGAGCAGGACTTCAATGCGCAGGATCTTGAATTCCTGAACGTCGAGCTTTGATCCAGGCGTATCCGGAGGAGGTCCTGCACACCGGATTCCTCCGGATATTTGCGATTATTAATGAATACTTTGGGCTACTGACATGACAGAGATACACACTCAGGTTCACAGCGAAGAAAACACCAACAAACCGTGCAAATCCTGCAAGTGGCAGACGCCGGACCCGACCGATCCGCTCCGCGGGCAGTGCACGGTCAACCGTCACGCACTGGGCGGTGTCTGGAAACGCTGGATCCGCGATGTCGAGCACATGACGTGCAGTCGGCACGCGGAGGGCGAATTAAGCTTCCGCGACCACGTGTAAGCTGGCGGCGGCGCGCGCGGCATCATTGCCGGACACGCCGCCCGCCCCACCCCACCCCACCCAGCAACCAGGAAAAAAGCGCGCAGATCATGAAAACCAACCTTAACAGCGTTCTCATCCCGGACGCAGACCCCTACTACTACCTGTCGACAGAAAACCTCAGCTTCCTCGACAAGATCAACAAGATCTCGCAACGCCACCCGGTCAACGTTTTGGTCGTCGGTAAACAGGGATGCGGAAAATCGTCCCTGGTCAGGCAATACGCGGCCGTGCATCGGCTGCCGCTGGCGACTTTCCAGATCGGCGTTCTCTCGGAACCAGGACAGCTGTTCGGTGAATACGCGCTCGAGAACGGCGAGACGAAATACAAGCAGTTTCTGTTTCCTCAGGCGATCCAGACGCCCAACTGCGTCATCCACCTGGAGGAAATCAACCGCCCCGAGCATCCGAAAGCGCTCAACATGCTGTTTTCGATCCTCTCGGACGACCGCCAGGTCTGGATGGACGAACTCGGGCTGTTGAAGGTGGCCGACGGCGTCGTTTTTTTCGCCACCTTGAATGAGGGCGACGAATTCGTCGGAACCGAGCTTCTCGATCCAGCGCTGCGCGACCGTTTTTACGTGACTTCGATGGACTTCCTGCCGAACGCCGTCGAAAAGGAAGTACTGCAGAAGAAAGCCGGCGTCACGCCCGAGCAGGCCGAGGAAATCATCACCGTGGTCAATAGCCTGCGTGCCAGCCCCGACCTCGGTGTCGAGGTATCGACGCGCAAGACGCTAATGATTGCCGAAATGATCACCGCCGGCGGCAGCCTGCGCGAGGCGATCGCGACCAGCCTGCAGACCGACCGGCAGACGCTCGAATCGGTGCTGCTGTCCCTGCATCTCAAGCTGGGCAAGAGCGAGCGGGGAAACACCGAATTCGTGCTGTTCACGCCCAAGAACTGAATCCCGAGCCATCATGGGACACCAACCAGCCGCAACACCTGCCGTCGAGCGCTTCGAGATTCTCGGCGAGGACGGCTATTCCGAATTCTGGCGCCGCGACAAGTCGCCGATCGAGCCGGTCGAACTCTCCAAACTGCTGCTAGCAATACGCAAGATCACCGCCTACATCGGCCGCAACGTCGGCGACATCGTCTGGTCGGGCATGGACATCGAACACGCCATCGCCCTCGACCCCTCCCCGATCATGGGCAGCTACCCGGTGCCGGCCGCGAAAACCGATTTGATGGTCGGACTTGCCATCCAGCAAGCGTTCAAGCGCACCGAATGGAGCGAGCGGGTACGCGAGCTTGCCACCGCAAAACTCGCGCCACCACCCCAGTACCAATACAAGTTCAACATGTTCCTGAATCTGGCCGAGGACGTCTACACTGACAACCTCGCCAATCGCAGCGTACTCGGCCACTACGCCGAGGCCGCCCGCCGCTGGCGCATCAAGAACAATGCGCGCAGGCTACTTTCCCCGCCAACACTCTCGGAATTGCTGCATCTGTGGTGGGCCTTTGCCGCCGACCGCGACGAAAACGCCTATTGGGACTGCCGTATCGACCCGTGGCTCGAGGAGCTGATCGATCACGCCGCGCTCGAAAAGTATTACCGCCGGCCGCTGAAAATCCTCGCCGCGAAGATTCCGGCATTGCGCCACGACTGCCCGCGGATTCCCGGCATCGCCGAGCGCACCGACTTCCGCGTCGAACTCTACCTATCCACCTGGAACGAACTCCTGCCCTACGTCCGCTTCTGGATCGGCGACAGCGGCGACCGATTCATGGTCCACGACATCAGCGAGAATGATGAAGAACTCGCCGTCGAAGATGCGTACCGGAAAGCGGTCAAGGCGACGATTTCCAGCTATGCCAAACTCATCGAGCGCAGCCTGCCGAAGAAGAATCGTGACCTCACCGATCTCGTCATGGACAACGTAATGAACACCGAAGGCGTCGTGCCGGTCGCGGGAAACGACGTGCTGATGCCGGCCCGCGACAAGATTGACAAGGAGCTCCGGCACCGGCTCGAACGCGTCGTTCGCACCGTCGCCGCGCGCAGCGTCTCCTTCAACCGCGGCCTGACCTCGGGCAAAATCCACAGCCGGCGGCTGTATCGGGCGCATACTACCGGCGCGGTCTTCCAAGAGAAGAAACACGAATTCGATCTACGTAGCGAGATCATGCTGTTGATCGACGCAACCGGCTCGATGGCCGACCCAGCCAAGTGGGGCAAGGCCGAAGTCATCTACCAGACGCTGTTCACGGCAATCCACACCTATGCCAAGAACGCGCGGCTGTTCGCATACAACGAGGTCAAGGATACCTGCCGCATCTCCGAACTCTACCGCGGTAGGCGAATGTTCACCCTCCTGCCGAACGGAAAGACCGCGTCCGGCGAAGCGATCATCGCCACCGCCCTCGGCACCCGCAGCTACAACCGTCGGCGCCTGATCATCCACCTCACCGACGGGGCGTCGAACTGGGGCTGCGGTGTCGGCGAAGCCATCGCGCTCTGCCGCAAACGCAAGATCGGCCTGCTGACGCTGGGAATCGACTGCAGCGTGGCGGCAAAGCAATCGCTGCGCGAGGAGTACGGCAAATTGGTGCAGTTCGTGGACAAGACGGAACAACTGCCGCACCTGCTCGGCACTTTGCTCGGCAATGAACTGCGGCACTCATCGGGTGGCGCGTGATGAAAAACGAACTTCTCGAGCAGGTTTTGGACCACGAGTGGCAGATGTTTGTACGCGTCCGCAGCGCCAATCCGGCCCCCTGCCAGAGCGCGCCCGCGAATTTTCGGACGATCCGCGGCAGCCTGTTTGAGATGTGGAGCGAAGCGATGCTCCAGGCCTATCTGGAAAATCTCGAAGATGCTCTGGCCCGGGGCCGCAACCTGCTGAGCGAAAAATACGCGCGCATGGACAACCTGATTCCCGCGCTGAGCGACAGCCCCCTGATCGGCGAAATCGTCGCCAGCGAAGAGCGCTGGCAGGACGAACTACGCCAGCGCTACCCGGCGCTCTACCGGCGCTGCTGTCGAAGCCGGGATCCGAGCGGCGATGGCAGGGAATTTTCGGTCTATCTGCGCTGCGAACTCGAAACCTACGGCGAGCGGACGCTCCAGCTATATCACGAAAACATGATCAACGCCGAAGCGCTCAAGCGCAACTTGGCAATCGAAGCCCTCGAACAGCTCGTGCGCCGGAGCGGCTACCGCGATGCCGCGCATGCCGAAGCGCATCTGGCAAGCAGCGGCACTTGACCGGTATTGAACAATGGGCACAGCGACCACCGTTCTGGCGCGCGACAGTCGCCCCGGCCTGCTCTGGCTGATCATCGGCGGCTGGATGCTGCAGCCCTTGTCGACCGACCTCTACCTCGCTTCGCTACCGCACCTGAGCACCTACCCTCGTTTGCAGCCGCAGAGGAACCATGAAATTCAAGGAGAGGAGAAATGGAACAGATGATCGAGCGCTCGCGTGAAATTGCCTGGTTCACGGCCCGCGTGCGGGAATCCCGCTACGCGCTGTCGGAACATGCCATGCGCAACGTCATGACCGGCCAGTTCAACGTCGCGGACATCGAGAGGGTGCTCGTTTCCGGCTACGTAATCGAGGAGCATCGCCACGAACGCCGAGGCGTCAGTTACTTGGTGTGCGCCGCTGCACACGACAGCCCCCTGCACGCCCTGTGCGCTCCGGCCAACGACGGCAGCCTGCTCGTGGCCTTTGCCTACATTCCGGCGCCGCCGCTCTGGCTCGACACAAGACATCGCAACCCCGAGGGAGGGCATCGCATGAACGCACCGTTGCAAACCTGTTTTTTCTGTGGCGGCGAGATCAAGTTCGTCACCGTCGGCAACTTCGACTACCGGCTCGAAGGCCGGCTGTATGTAATCAAGAAAGTACCGGCCGGTCTGTGCCAGCAATGCGGCGAGAAATACCTCGCGGCGGATGTCGGCCGCCAGATGAACGCACTCATCGCAGAAGGGAAATTCACCCGCCGCGAAGATGTGGACGTCATCGACTACGAACCGGCTGCAGCGCCATGAAGGGGCTGGATCTGGCCGAACGCTATTTCGAGCATTACGGCCTGCCCATGCTCGAACAGGCATTCGCTGCCGAGCACGGGCGAATCGCCGCTGGCCTCGTCGGCGACGGCTCCGACTGCCTCGGCTTCGACGACAAGTTTTCGCGCGACCACGACTGGGGTCCGGGTTTCTGCCTGTGGCTCGACAAATCCGACTATGCGGCAATCGGCCTCCGCTTGCAGGCCGCATACGATGGCTTGCCGAAAACCTTCGGGGGCTTCGCGCGCCACGCCGGCGAATGGAGCGCCGGCCGCGTCGGCGTGCTCGAGACGGGCGCCTTTTACCGGAGCTTTCTCGGTCGACCCGAAGCGCCGGGCAACCTGTTCGAGTGGTTACGTATTCCGGAAAACAGTCTGGCCGCATGCACCTCCGGCAGGGTCTTTCGCGATCCGCTCGGCGAATTCTCCTGGATCCGCCAGCAGCTTCTCGACTACTACCCGGAGGATGTCCGCCGCGCCAGAATCGCCGGCCGCTGCATGGTCGTCGGCCAGTCAGCGCAGTACAACTTCCAGCGTGCCCGCTGGCGCGACGAAGCGTTCGTCGCCCAATACGCCGAAACCAAGTTCTGCAGCGACGCCATGGCGCTCGTTTATCTGCTCAACCGTCGCTATGCGCCCTACTACAAATGGCTACATCGCGGCATCGCCGGGCTGCCGCGCCTGGGACCCTTCATGTTCGACACGGTCCAGACGATCGCCACGAGCCACTGCCAGGATGAAAAACAGGCCTGCATCGACGAAATCTGTGCGGCCGTGATCGGGGAGCTCCAGGCCGAAGGACTGAGCGATTCGAACAGCCGCTTCCTCGTCGATCACGGACCCAGCGTGCACGACCGCATCGCCGACCCCGACCTGCGTCGGCTCGACATCCTGACTGCCAGGTAAACACTCATGTCCATGAAAAAAATCCTCGTCATCGGCGGCAGCTACTTTGCCGGCCGCGCTTTCGTCGAAGAACTGGCCAAGGAAAGGAACGCCGAGATTCACGTCTTCAACCGCGGGCGTTTCCCGCTCGGGATGCCGAGTGTCATCGAGCACGTCGGCGACCGCGAAGACGCAGCGCAGATCCGCGCTGCGATCCCAGCCGAAGCGTGGGATGCGGTTGTCGATTTCTGCGCCTACCACCCGGCGCACATCGAGGCCCTGCTCGCCAATCTTCCGGGGGCGACGAAACGCTACGTTTTCATCAGCACAACGACCGTGTGCCGGCCAAGCCGGGATCTTCCCATCGGCGAGGATGCCGCGAAACTCGATAGCCCGCAAGGCGAGCTCGGCGAATACGCCCGTTACGGATTTGACAAATGGCGCGCCGAAGGCGCTCTGGCGCAGGCATGCGCGCAACGGGGCATCACGCACACGACGCTGCGGCCGGCGATCATCTATGGCTACTACAACTACGCCCCGCGCGAAACCTACTTCTTCGAGCGCCTGTACGAGCGTCAGCCGATCGTCATCCCGGAAACGGACCTCGCACTGTTCAGCTTCATCTGGGTCGGCGACATGGCGCGCCAGATCATCCATTGCCTCGCCGACGACCGTGCGACAAATGCGACTTTCAATCTCGCCGCGCCGGAGCTCGTGTCCTACGGCAAAATCGTCGAGGCACTCGGCGAGATCACCGGCAAGCCCATCGCCCCGGTGCGTCTTTCCGCAGCAGAAATCGAACGGCAACGGATCCCACTCCCCTTCCCGCCGGACCAGCACCTCATCTATAGCGGCGCAAAAATCGATCGCCTGTTCGACATCGACTACACGCCATTGCGCAGCGGCCTGCGGCAGGCCCTCCAGTACTATCTGATGGTCCGCCGGCAGGCCGCCGGGAAAGCCTCGCCATGAGCGCAGACTTGCTCCTGACACGAATCGGCGCCATCGGACTGACGGCTGCCGCTACCGGTTCCGCCTTTATCGCCATCAAGGGCCAGCGCATTCTCGCGGTCGGGCGAGCGGCGCAAATGGCCGACTTTGTCGGGCCGCAGACCCGCTTCATCGACTGCCGGGGCGGCATCGCCGTGCCCGGCTTCAACGACGCGCACTGCCATCCGTTCGCCTTCGCTATCACCCTGCGCCACGTCGACTGCTCGGCGCCACGCGTGCGGTGCATCGCCGATCTGCAGTCGGCGCTCCGGAAAAAGGCCGACATCTGCGGTAGCGAACGCTGGATACGCGGGGCAAATTACGGGCCCGCCGACCTCGCCGAAGGGCGCGGCCCCGACCGCTGGCAGCTCGACCAAGCGGTTCCCGATCATCCGGTCGTGCTGATCGAACGCTCCGGGCAGCACTGCGTGCTCAACAGCCGGGCGCTGGCGCTGTGCGGCATCGACGAGCGCAGCATCAGCTCGGACGCCGGCCAAATCCATCGCGACCCACACACAGGGCGCCTTACCGGCGTCGTATCGGGCAATCACGCCGGCATCGCTGCAGCGATCCCGCCGCTCGATGCCGACGAAATCGAAGCCGGCCTGCGTGCAGCCGACCGCGAGTACCTGGCCGCCGGCATCACCTCGCTGCAGGACACCAGCTGGTCGAATACCTACGCCCACTGGCAGGCGAGCAACGCCTACAAGGCGGACGGCCTCATCGCGCCGCGACTCACGCTTTGCGCCGGCATCGACGCGCTGCGCGAGTTTTCCGGTCGCGGCCTGAAGACCGGCAGCGGCAGCCCGCACCTGCGGCTCGGCGCGATGAAAATCGCGCTCGACGAGAGCAGCAGCGACGCCGACCCGCCCCAGGAGGCCCTCGATGCCGCCGCCCTCGCCGCGCATTCCGCCGGTTTTCAGCTCGCCTTCCATGTGCCCGATGTCGGCCTGCTGCAACGCTCGCTCGCCGCGCTCGATTTCGTCCGCGAGAACTCGCTATTGGCGCCGCTGCGACCGCGCTTCGAGCACTGTCCGGCCTGTCCGCCGCAACTGCTGGCGGAACTGGCAGAAAGCGGCGCGACCGTCGTCGCGCAACCGAATTTGCTCTACCTGACCGGCCCGCGCTACCTGCAGCAGGTTTCCGAGGAACAGCAACGCTGGCTGTTCCCGTTCAGATCCTTCCTGGCGTACGGCATCCCGCTCGCCTTCGGCTCTGACTCCCCGCTGACCCCCTGCGATCCGCTGCAGGCCATGCGCACGGCGGCGAGCCGAGGCGTAGACGGCGGCGGAACGGTCACACCCGATGAGCAAATCCCGATGCACAAGGCGCTCCGCCTGTACACCGAGGCCGGCGCCCGCGTCTGCGGTGAGGAACACGAGAAAGGCTCGATCCGCCCCGGGCAACTAGCGGATCTGGCGATTCTCGATGTGCCGACGGGGGATGAGGAAGCACTGAGCGCAGCCCGGGTGGTGCTGACCCTGATCGACGGCCAGGTGCGCTGGGAGTCGGCGAACTGAATCGAGGCAACGATTTTTGAACAAATGATTTTTGGCTGGACGCGGAGTTTTCCGCCCGATTGAAGTCTTTACTGAAGAGGTACACCCATGGAAACCATCAACTTCGCAAACATCGACGCGCTCAAGCAAAGTATCGGAAAAGAGTTCGCCGTCAGCGACTGGATAACGATCTCCCAGGCGGACATCGATCAATTCGGGATCACCACAGGCGACGATCACTGGATCCACACCGACGTAACCCGTGCCACCGAGGACTCGCCCTATGGCGGAGCGATTGCGCAAGGATATCTGACCCTTTGTTTCCTGGCTAAATTTTCCAGGGAAGTCATTGCCAGAGACAACGACCGCATCTGCATCAACTACGGGCTTGACCTTGTCCGCTTTCCCGCGCCCGTGCGATCCGGCCAGCGCGTTCGCGCCCATCTGTCGCTTGCCTCCATCCACAAGCTAAACGGCGGCGGCAGGGCCGCCTGGCATGGCTCCATTGAAATCGAAAACGGCGAAAAACCTGCCTGCTACGCCGAGTTGATCTCGCAGTGGTTCAATACTTCGGCGGGAGGTTGAAATCGCCAGTCGGCCCCCCCCCGGGGGACATGATCCAGATGGGGAAGTGTTACAAACTGGGTGCGAAGCGAAGCGAAACGGCGGCGATCCCTCAGCCAATGCGGAAGCGGCCAGTCAACTGCGACAGCTTTGCGCGGAGCACTCCGCCAGATCCTTAGCCAGTCTCACCGTCTTGCACACGGTCGCATTGTTGGCCCATACCCTGTGCGATGGCTTCCACCTCACGTGTGACTTTTTCCGCGAACCCAGCCTGCTCGCTGACACAGACGGCCTTGATGGCGGCGTTGAGAGCCAACAGATCTGGCCAATCCAGGCGGTCAAAAGTATCCATCCAACCTCACTGGTGTCCGGTTAAAAACTGAATAAATTCAATTGGTTAGAAAAAGTTCACGTTCAAGTCGACGCCACCCTAAAAACCGTGGAAAGCCAAGCCAGATAAGGCTTTCAGGCGATCGACACCTACATTAACCGGACACTAGTGATGCGTTAAGCACAATGCTTTTTCATATACTCCAGTTTTTTCATGTAACGTTCGGCTTAGAATTCATCCCATTCGCCGTCTGCGCTGGCTGCCGGCTTGGCTGTTTGGCTGGCCGGCACCGCGGTGCGGCCGCTTGCGCGCTGGCCGGCATTCGGCAGTGCGGCTGCCGCATTGATTACCCGCGCCGGCCTGGCTGCATTTTGAGTCAGTCGCATGCCGTCGAGCTTGAACACGCTGACCACCTGCGACAGATTTTCAGCCTGGTCGTGCAGCGACGCGGCAGCGCCGGCCGCTTCCTCCACT
>NZ_AVCC01000055.1 GCF_000622895.1 Herminiimonas sp. CN | reverse complement strand
TTNTTTTTTGTCGCCTATCTGCCGGCAAAACACCGCTTCCGGACTGCAATTACGGTTGCCGATAGCGCCGAATTCAGCCAGCGGCGTCATGCAAATTTCCGGCAGGCAAAAAAGGTTCACGGTAAGATAAGTGCTCTCCCGCTCCCCAGTCAGGTGTATATCCCATGCTCTCAACACAACGCCCATACCGGATTGGCCTGGCCGCCAACCGCGCCCATCAGGATGGGCCGGATTCGCCGTTGGCGCAGCTGCTCCGGCTGAGCCGCCCGGCAATCGAAACCCACCTGAAGGCGGAGCTGGTGGTGGTTGGCCGCACGCTCGATGCGATGCAGGCGAACGGCCTGCTGGCCGGCTATCCGCACCTCACCCGCTTTCCCTACGGGCGCGAAGGCGGCCTGATGAAGCTGGTCTCGCGGATCGTCGATCCGGACCCGGCGCGCACGCTGGACGCGGTGGTCTACCTGATCGACCCGGTCGATCCGTCCTCGATCTTCCCGGAAGCGGTGGCCCTGAAGCGCCAGTGCGTGATTCACAACAAGCCGTTCCTGGCGACGCTGGCCAGCGCGCGCGAATGGCTCGATCTGGAGGCTGTGGCGGCCGGAGCGCCGCCCGACCGCACGCTCGACGCCAGCTACGACTTGGCCCACGAAGGCATCGCCCTGATCGCCCATGATGCGATGAAGGAGCGCATGCTGGCGCTGGCTGAAAAGCATTTCGATCTGCTGGATAAATTTCAGATGCGCTATGCCACCGGCACCACTGGCGGCCTGCTCAATCAACTGGCGCAAAAAATCAAGGGGGAACAGGCGGGCAGGAACTGGGTCAGGCCGTTTTTGAGCGGGCCTTTGGGTGGCGATGCGCAGATCGCCGAACTGATCCTGGAGCGCTCCTGCCGCCGGGTGCTGTTTCTGGAAGACCCGCATGTGGCGCGCCAGCACGAAGCCGACATCCAGCTGCTGGAGCGCGCCGCCCGCACCGTGACCGATTTTGCCACCTGTGTCAGCGACGCACAATGCGCGGACCGCTGGCTAGGCTTGATGCACAAACGCCTGGCAACCATGCCAGGCGTTTGATTCCCGCACGCTGTGCAGGCCGCAATGCCTGCACAACCGAATTACCAAGAATTACAAGACCTTGGCAATCGACGCGATCACGTGACCGATGTTGTGCGAATTCAGCGCAGCCACGCAGATGCGGCCGGTATCGACTGCATACACCGAGAACTCCTCGCGCAGGCGATCGACTTGCGCCTTGGTCAGGCCCGAGTACGAGAACATGCCGCGCTGCTTGATGACGAAATCGAAATCATTCGATGGCGCTGCCTCTTTCAACCGGCTCACCAGCAATTGACGCATCTCGCGGATGCGCACCCGCATCCCGGCCAGCTCTTCTTCCCACAGCGCGCGCAGTTCCGGCGTCGCCAGTACGGTGGCAACCACCTGGCCGCCGTGGGTCGGCGGATTCGAATAATTGGTGCGGATCACGCGCTTCAGTTGCGACAGCACGCGCGCGGCTTCCTCGCTGGTGGCGGCGACAATGCTCAGTGCGCCGACCCGTTCGCCGTACAGCGAGAACGACTTGGAAAACGAGTTCGACACGAACAGCGGGCCGCCGGCTGCGGCAAAGCGGCGCACCACCTGGCCGTCTTCGGCAATGCCGTCGCCGAAGCCCTGGTACGCCATGTCGAGGAAAGGCACCAGGCCGCGCTGCGCCACGACCTGAATCACTTCAGTCCACTGCGCATCGCTCAGGTCGGCGCCGGTCGGATTGTGGCAGCACGCATGCAGCAGCACGATGGCGCCGGCCGGCATGGTTTTCAGCGCAGCCAGCATGCCGGCAAAATTGACGCCGCGTGTTGCTTCGTCGTAATACGGGTAGTTGTTGACGGTGAAACCGGCCGACTCGAACAGCGCGCGGTGGTTTTCCCAGCTCGGGTCGCTGATCCAGACCTGCGCGTCGGGCGAAAAGCGCTTCAGGAAGTCGGCGCCCAGCTTCAGTGCGCCGGTGCCGCCGATCGCTTGCGCGGTCACTGCGCGCTTTTCCTGCACCACTGCGCTATCGGCGCCGAATACCAGTTCCTGCACCGCCTTGTCGTACGCGGCCAGGCCGTCGATCGGCAAGTAGGTGCGCGGCGCGAATTTTTCCATCAGCAGCGCTTCGGCCTTGCGCACGCATGCCAGCAGCGGCACCTTGCCGTTGTCGTCGTAATACACGCCGACGCCCAGATTCACCTTGTTCGGGTTTTGATCGGCATTAAAGGCGTCGGTCACGCCAAGAATCGGGTCGCGCGGCGCCATCTCGATGGCGGAAAATAGGGAGACAGGAAGAGGAGAGTTCATCGTGATAACATCAAAAGTTGGCAGCGAAAGCGCCGAAAGCGTTTCTCGCAGCGGGGTTGGATGGTGCAGAACAAGGCAAACAAAACCGCCATGCGCCCAATAACAGCAAACAGTCCACAATTTTACCAAAGGTCGCATTTCATGGCTGAACTATCCGAAGTTTCCCCTCAAATTGACGAATCCAGAATCGTCACTTTTCCGGATTCTCCGTATCGCCTGTTCCAACCGTTCCCGCCGGCCGGCGACCAGCCGCAGGCGATCGCCAAGCTGGTCGAAGGCATCGAGGACGGCCTGTCGTTCCAGACCCTGCTCGGCGTCACCGGCTCCGGCAAGACTTATACGATGGCCAACGTGATCGCGCGCATGGGCCGGCCGGCCATCGTGTTCGCGCCGAACAAGACGCTGGCGGCGCAGCTGTACAGCGAATTCCGCGAGTTCTTCCCGCAGAACGCAGTCGAATACTTCGTCAGCTATTACGATTATTACCAGCCGGAAGCCTACGTGCCGCAGCGCGACCTGTTCATCGAAAAGGATTCATCGATCAACGAACACATCGAACAGATGCGGCTGTCCTGCACCAAATCGCTGATGGAGCGGCGCGACGTGATCATCGTCGCCACCGTCTCCGCCATCTACGGTATCGGCAATCCGAACGAATACCACCAGATGATCCTGACCTTGCGCGCCAGGGACAAGGTCAGCCAGCGCGACGTGATTGCACGCCTGATCCAGATGCAGTACACCCGCAACGAGATCGATTTCGGGCGCGGCACGTTCCGGGTACGCGGCGACACCATCGACGTGTTTCCGGCCGAACATGCGGAACTGGCGGTGCGCATCGAGATGTTCGACGACGAAATCGAGAGCCTGCAGCTATTCGATCCGCTGACCGGCCGCGTGCGCCAGAAGATCCCGCGCTTCACCGTCTATCCGGGTTCGCATTACGTGACGCCGCGCGCCACCGTGTTGCGCGCGATCGAGACCATCAAGGACGAGTTGCGCGAGCGGCTGACTTTTTTCCGCCAGGAAAACAAGCTGATCGAGGAGCAGCGCATCGAGCAGCGCACCCGCTTCGACCTGGAAATGATGACTGAAATCGGCTTCACCAAGGGGATCGAGAACTATTCGCGCCATCTATCCGGCGCGCAGCCGGGCGAGCCGCCGCCGACGCTGGTCGATTACCTGCCGCCGGACGCGCTGATGTTCCTCGACGAGTCGCATGTGCTGATCGGCCAGTTCAACGGCATGTACAACGGCGACCGCGCGCGCAAGACCAATCTGGTCGATTACGGCTTCCGGCTGCCGTCGGCGCTGGACAACCGGCCGCTGCGCTTCGACGAATTCGAAGCCAAGATGCGCCAGACCGTGTTCGTCTCGGCCACGCCGGCCGATTACGAGAACACCCACACCGGCCAGGTGGTGGAACAGGTGGTGCGCCCGACCGGCCTGATCGATCCGCTGATTGCGGTGCGGCCGGCCAGCAGCCAGGTCGATGATCTGACCAGCGAAATCAGCGCGCGCGTCAAGAAAAACGAGCGGGTGCTGGTGACCACGCTGACCAAGCGCATGGCCGAGCAGCTGACCGAATACCTGAGCGACAACGGCATGAAGGTGCGCTACCTGCACAGCGACATCGATACCGTCGAGCGGGTCGAGATCATCCGCGACCTGCGGCTGGGCACTTTCGACGTGCTGGTCGGCATCAACCTGCTACGCGAAGGGCTGGACATTCCGGAAGTGTCGCTGGTGGCGATCCTGGACGCCGACAAGGAAGGCTTTTTGCGCTCCGAGCGCAGCCTGATCCAGACCATCGGCCGCGCCGCCCGCAACCTCAACGGCATGGCGATCCTGTATGGCGACAAGGTGACCGATTCGATGCGGCGCGCGATCGACGAAACCAATCGCCGGCGCGAAAAACAGATCGCCTTCAATCTTGCCAACAACATTACCCCGGTCGGCATCAAGAAGAATATCCGCGACCTGATCGACGGCGTCTACAGTCCGCAGAGCCAGGAAGAAGCGCGCGCAGTACTGCAGGTCTCGCAGGAGCACGCGAAGTTTGAAGCGATGAGCGAGAAGCAAGTCAGCCGCGAAATCAAGCGGCTGGAAAAGCTGATGCACGACCACGCGAAGAATCTGGAATTCGAACAGGCGGCGCGGGTGCGCGATCAGCTCAGCCTGCTGAAAGACCAGGTGTTCGGCGCACACGGGGAAGACCATATCGCGCCGGTCAGTCCGTAAATATACTCAATCCCGTATATTTAATTAGCGCAATGAAAATATGCGTGAAATCGCATGTTTTAAAAATAAAACCTGGAGTATGCCTATTTCTGCAGCAAATGCAGCGGCCCGAACAGCGCCTGCATCTGCGCATGGGCGATGAAGGACAGGTTGTACGGATGCTCGGACAGCGCCTGCGGAAAGGCCTCGATCACCCGCAACGGCTGCAGCCGTTCGGCAATCTTGCCCCACAACACCAGCGTCGGCGCCGCAGCGCCACGCTCTGCGGCGCGCGCCGCCAGCGCCTGCAGCACCACTTCCAGAAAAGGCAGCCAGGCGCGCGCATCCCTGACTGGCGCCACGTCGGTGCGGAACACCAGCGACGCATTCAGCAGCAGGAAACCCTGCGCCAGCAGGTTGCGCTGCAGGTCCGCCAGCGTCTGCACCAGCGGCGAGCCGATCGCGCGCGCGCGCGCAGCCACCAGCGCGATTGCCGCGCCTGAGGTATGTCCCGGCTGCAGCTGGCCGTCCGCCACCAGCAGCATCTTGATGAAATTGCGCAGCGAAGTCGCCTTGTTGACCGGCTTCGACAAGCCGCCGTCCGGCTGATCCGACCACAAACCCGCCACCGCGCCGTCCATGAAGCACACGCCGGTCGCGCTCTCGGCACGCGGATACGGGCCCTCGCCCACCAGCACATAGCGCACCGCATCCAGCGGTTGCGCAAATGCCGCGAACAGCCGCCCTTGCGTCGGCAGATACGCGCTATTCACCAGCGTCGGCAAATATCCGGCATCGGCGCGCGCCACCGCCTGCAAGCCATCCAACAGTATCGGCCGCCAGGACGGATGGGTGCCGGCCAGCGCATCCAGGATTGCTGCAGGAACCGCCGCATTCGTCATATTCGTGATCTCTCAGCCAGGAATGAAATCAAGCAAACTTGCGCTGCGCATCCAGCGCCAGGCCGGCGCCAATGCTGCCGAAGCGGTCGCCTTCGACTTGCCGGGCGGCCGGCACCACTGCGGCGATCCTGTCCCGCAGCAGGCGCACGCCGCTGGAGCCGCCGGTGAAGAACACGGTGTCGATCGCAGCGGCCGTGATGCCGGCATCGCGCAGCAAGCTGGCGACCGTGCTTTCGATGCTGCCGACCATGCCGCCGATGGCGCCATCGAAATCCGCCCGGCCAATCGTCAGCGTCTGGCGCGGCGACATGCGGTCCAGATCGAGCCGGGTCAGGTCGGCCTCCGACAGCGCGATCTTGCCCAGTTCCATCTGGCCGGCCAGCCAGTGGCCGGCGCGCTGGTCGATCAGTGCATGCAGGCTGTCGAGCCGGTCGCGCGCGACCGCGTCGCGATAGATATCCTGCAGCTGGGCCCGGGTTTTCTGGGTGTAAGCCAGATTGATGTTGTGCCAGGTGGCCAGATTGAAATAAATGCTGGACGGTATCGTGCCGCCGTTATTCAGCATACTGCCGTAGCCCAGCAGCGGCATCGCGCACGCCAGACTGAGATATTTGTCGAAATCGGTGCCGCCCAGATGGACGCCGCCGGTGGCCAGAATATCGCTTCTGCGATCCAGCTTGGCGGCGCGCTGCGGCGCCAGCCGCACCAGCGAAAAGTCCGAGGTACCGCCGCCGATATCGGCAACCAGCACCAGCTCTTCGCGCCCGATCTGCGACTCGTAATCGAAGGCGGCGGCAATCGGCTCGAACTGGAAATCGATTTCCCGAAAGCCGACCATCTGCGCGACTTCGGCCAGCGTATCCTGCGCCAGCCGGTCGGCCTTCGGATTGCCGTCGACGAAAAACACCGGCCGCCCCAGCACCGCGCGGCTGAACGTGCGCCCGGCGCTGGCTTCGGCGCGGCGCTTCAGTTCGCCGATGAACTGCGCCAGCAGCGCCTTGAACGCCATCGCGTTGCCCTGAATCTCGGTCTGGCCGTCCATCAGGCTGCTGCCGAGCAAGCTCTTCATCGAGCGCATCAGCCGCCCTTCCGCCCCGCCCAGATAACCGGCCAGCGCAGCGCGGCCGTACTGCACGGTATCGTCTTCGGCATTGAAGAAAATTACCGACGGCAAGGTCGGCTTGCCATCTTCCAGCGCCAGCAAGGCCGGCTGGCCGGGACGGCTCCAGCCCACGGTGGAATTGGAGGTTCCGAAATCAACTCCGCATGCGTCTGCCATGGCACTCTCATGAACCCAAAGGGGCGACATGATAAGCGATCCAGCGCCCGCTGTCTGCATGAATCTTCACATCGCTGCTTGCCGAACGGACCGCTGTTCGATGGCAGTCGATTCTCGTGGCTGGGACCTTATGTTGGCACAATGAACCTGTCAGGCCATCTGCCCGATGGTCTTGCGAAAACGTGCCAGGGATAGGGCGAAAAGAACCGAGCCGATCACCAGCAGCGCTGCGAAAGACTGCCACACGACCTCTATCCCCGCGCCACGGTAGAGGATGGCCTGGCTCAGCTCGGTAAAGTGGGTGGTGGGCGCGAGCGACATGACCTGCTGCACCCAGACCGGCATGCTCTCGCGCGGGGTCATGCCGCCGGAGAGCATTTGCAGCGGCATCATGGTCAGCATCATCAGCAGGCCGAACTGCGGCATGCTGCGTGCCAGCGTGGCCATGAAGATGCCCATGGATGTGGTGGCAAACAAATGCAGGGCAGCCCCCACCAGGAACAACCCGAGGGAGCCTTCGATCGGCACCCGCAGCACTCCCTGGATTACCACCGTGAGCGACACCCCGGCGGCCAGCAACACCACCAGCGCCATGGCCCAGATCTTGGCCAGCATGATTTCGGTCGGCGTTACCGGCATCACCAGCAGATGCTCGATCGTTCCGTGCTCGCGCTCGCGGATCAACGCCGCTCCGGTCAGGATGATGGACAGCATGGTGATGTGGTTGATCACCTCCATCAGGGAGCCGAACCACGACGGCTGCAGCGCCGGATTGAAGCGCATGCGCGTGGCCAGCTCCACCGGCATGGTTGCGGTGCCCCGATGGCGCTGTGCGAATTCATTGACCTCGCCCATCACGATCTGCTGGATGGCGCCGTTGCCCGCAAAGGACTGGCTCATGCGCGTGGCGTCGATGTTGAGCTGCAGTTGTGGAGATTTTCCGGACAGCACATCCTGCTGGAAGTCGGGCGGAATGACCAGCACGAAAGTGAATTTCCCCGAGTCCAGTCCGGGGTCCACCTCGGCATTGCTGATGCGCGCTGGCGTAACGAAATTGGGTGGATAAAACGCCGATGCGATCCGCGCCGACAAGGCCGAGTCATCCTCGTCCACAATGGCAAGAGGGGCCTGGTGCAGCGTCTCCGGCATGGCTGTGCCCGCCACATAGATTCCCAGCGTGAAGCTGTAAACGATGAGCACCAGCATCATCGGATCGCGCCACAGGCTCCACAATTCCTTGATGCCCAGGCGGTAAATGTTCGCGAGATGGCGGCGCCAGGACGCGCCGGGCCGCCCCAGGCGGACGGTAGCCCCCTCGGAGGGCCGCGAACGCAGTGAGCGTGGGGGCCGTTTCATGTCAGGTTTCCTGCTTCTTGAGCAGAACGATCGATGCGCCGAGGATCACGGGCACGGCCACCAGTAAGGGCCAGAAGGCATATTTCAGGTCGGCGAAGCCCAGCGCCTTGCTGAACACGCCCCGACTGATGTTGAACATGTAGGTAGCGGGGTAGATCTGGCCGATCAGGCGGCCGCCGCCTTCGAGCGAGGATACCGGGTTGATCAGGCCGGCGAACTGCACCGCCGGCAGGATCGTGCCGAGCATGGCGAAGAACATGGCGGCGATCTGGCTGCGCGTGACGGTGGACGCCAGCAACCCCATGCCGGTGGAGCAAAGGCTGAACAGCAGGGCTGCCAGCGCCAGCGTCCAGAAGCTGCCGGTGATGGGCACGCCAAACACCGTCACGGCCGCCAGGCACATGAGCCCGAAGTTGAGCATGGCCAGCGCCACGTAAGGCAGCTGCTTGCCCAGCAGGAACTCGGTGCGTGTCGTGGGCGTGACGTACAGGTTGATGATCGAGCCGAGCTCTTTTTCACGCACCACCGCCAGCGCGGTCAGCATCGCCGGCAGCATCAGCAGCAGCATCGGAATCACCGCCGGCACCATGGCGGGCAGGCTTTTCACATCGGGGTTGTAGCGAAAGCGCGTTTCCACGCTGCTCGTGCTGGCCAGCTGCATGCCGGCGCGCTCATGCAGCTGTTGCGCAACCCACTGCTGGTGCATGCCCTGCACATAGCCGCTCACGGTCTCGGCGCGCTGGGGCATCGCGCCGTCGACCCAGGCGCCGATCTGCACCGGTCGGCCGCGCGCGACATCGCGCGCGAAGCCCGCTGGAATCTCCAGGGCCAGCGACAGCTCGCCGTTGCGCATGCGCCGGTCGAGTTCTGCGTAATCGGCGATGGGCGGGCGCTCTTTGAAGTAGCGCGAGCCCGCCAGGTTGAGCGTGTAGCTCTGGCTCAACGCGGTCTGGTCACGGTCCAGCACGGCGTAGCGCAAGTTCTCCACGTCCATGTTGATGCCGTAGCCGATCACGAACATCAGCAGCAAGGAGCCAAGCAACGCCAGCGCGCCGCGCACCGGGTCGCGCTGGAGTTCAAGCGTCTCGCGCCACAGGTAGCTGTAAATACGGGCCAGGCTGCGCTGCACACGTTGGGCCAGGCCCAGTGGCCGGGACGCCTCCAAAACCGGTGCCGGCCCAGCAGCTGCGGTGGGCGTTGCCGGCGCCGGCGCGTCTCCCCCACGGGCCTCCATCAGGTAACCGATGAAGGCCTCCTCCAGTGTGGCTGCTTTGCGCTTTGCCACCAGGGCGGCGGGAGTGTCACTATCCAGCACCCGGCCAGCGTGCATCAGCGAGATGCGGTCGCAGCGCTCGGCCTCGTTCATGAAGTGGGTGGAGATGAAGATGGTGACCTTGTCGCGCCGCGCCAGTTCGATCATCAGGCGCCAGAAGTTGTCGCGCGCAATCAGGTCCACGCCAGAGGTCGGCTCGTCCAGGATCAGCAGTTCGGGCTTGTGCACCATGGCCACGGCCAGCGACAGGCGCTGGCGCAGGCCCAGCGGCAGCTTCTCGGGCAGCATTCCCAGCGTCTCTTTCAGGCCAAAGCGTTCCGCCATTTCGGCCGCGCGCGCCTGGACCTCGGCCTCGGGAACGTGAAACAGCCGGGCATGCAGCACCAGGTTTTGCTGCACCGTGAGTTCACCATAGAGCGAGAAGGCCTGGGACATGTAGCCCACGCGGCGGCGCGTGCTCATGTCCCTGGGGTCCACCACCTTGCCGAACAGCCGCGCCTCGCCTTCGGAGGCTGGCAGCAGCCCGGTCAGCATCTTCATGGTGGTCGACTTGCCGCAGCCATTCGAGCCGAGGAAGCCAAAAATTTCGCCCCGACGGATCCGGAAGCTCACGTGGTCGACCGCCACAAAGTCGCCAAAACGCATGGTCAGCCCCTGGGCTTCAATGGCGATGTCGTCTTGACCGCTCGTATCCAGAGGTGGAATCTCCACGGCGCGGTGGCCACTGCGTTTTTCTTCAGGGAGGAGTGCAATGAAAGCGGCCTCCAGGGAGGCGCTACCGGTATGCGCCAGCAGTTCGCCCGGCGTGCCGGTGGCCAGCACACGTCCGCCGTCCATCGCCACCAGCCAGTCGAAGCGCTGCGCCTCGTCCATGTAGGCCGTGGCCACGATCACGCTCATGCCAGGCCGCCGGCGGCGAATGCCGGCAATCATGTCCCAGAACTGGGCGCGCGCCAGCGGGTCCACGCCGGTGGTCGGCTCGTCCAGAATCAGCAGATCCGGGTCGTGGATCAGCGCGCAGCACAGGCCGAGCTTTTGCTTCATGCCGCCCGAGAGCTTGCCCACCGGGCGACTCAGGAAGGGGAACAGTCCGGTGCTGCGCGTGAGTGCGTCGATGCGGCGGCGGCGCTCTGCGCTGTCGTGCCCGAACAGACGGGCGAAGAACTGCAGGTTCTCTTCGACCGACAGCGTGGGGTAAAGATTTTTTCCCAGACCCTGCGGCATGTAGGCAATGCGCGGGCAGACCGCCTGCCGGTGGCGGACGAGGGCCATGTCGCCGCCCAGCACCTCAACCCGGCCCTGCTGCAGTGCGCGCGCGCCGGAGGCCAGCGCCAGCAGGCTGGATTTACCCACGCCGTCCGGGCCGATCAGGCCGACCATGCAGCCGGCAGGCAGCTCCAGCGTGACGCCATCGAGCGCCGTGGTTGGCCCATAGCGCAGACCCACGCCGTGCAAGCGCACGACCGCAGGCGCGGCGCTAGCCTCGGTCACTGCGCGACCTTCAGCGCCAGCGCGGCGGGCCAGTCGGCCTTCGCGTCAACCTTCACCCAGGCCACGCCGGGCAAGCCTGTCTTGACCTGATTCAGGTGCTTTTGCAGCAGCTCGCGGTCGATCTGCGCCTTGACCCGGAACATCAGCTTTTGCCGCTCGCTGGCAGTCTCCACCGTCTTGGGCGTGAATTGCGCGGTGCTGGCGACGAACGAGACCTTGGCCGGAATGACGAACTGCGGCGCCGCGTCGAGCACGATGCGCACCTCGCTGCCGAGCGCCACCTTGCCCGCCACGGTCTCGGGCAGGAAGAATGTCATGTAGACATCGGACAGGTCGACCAGATTCAGCAGCTTGCCGCCGCCGCCGATCACTTCGCCGGGCTGGACAATGCGGTATTGCACGCGGCCGCTGCGAGGCGCGGTAAGCGCGCTGTCGTCAATGTCGGCCTGGATGCGGGCCACCGTGGCCTCTGCTGCGGTCACCGAGGCGCGTGCGCCCGTCACCTGGGTGCGCGCGGCGGCGATGGCGGCCTGCGCCGCGTTTACCTGGGCCCTGGCCGCCACCAGCGCGGCCTGCACGCTGCGCTCGCGGGCGCGGTCGTCGTCGAGTTCCTGTTCCGACGCGGCGCCTTCGCGTGTCAGCGTCTGCGAACGGGCCAGGCGGCGCTGGGCGGCGTCGAGTTCGCTCTGACGCTGCGCCACCAAGGCCAGGGCGGCCTGCTGGTCGCTCTCGCGCACGGCTACCTGGGCTTCGGCGCTGGCAATGGCGGCCACGGCCTGCTGCTGCCGCGCGAGCGCTTCGTCGCGCGAGGCTTCGAGGGTGTCGATCTGCATGTGGGCCAGCGGCTGGCCGGCGGTGACAAAGTCACCCTCCTTGACCAGAATGTCCTGCACGCGGCCGCCGAGCTTGGAGGCCACATCGATTTCCGTGGCCTCAATGCGGCCGTTGCCGCTCGCGAAACCCTCGCCCGGGCCGTTATGGCGCAGCGTCTTCCAGGCGTAGCCGCCTGCCGCCACGGCAAGAACCACGAGGACAAGGAGGATCAGCCGGTTTTTCAGCGAGGTATTCATGGTGTTTTTGTATGTTCAGGGGCTTGGTGGGCGGATGGGGCGGGGGCGGCCTCCGCGGTAGCCGGCTCCAGCGAGCCGCCGCCCAGCGCCGCATACAGGCTGACGTGGCTGGACAGCAGCGCCCGGCGCGTTTGCACGAGCTGCTGCTCGGCCGCCAGCAGGTCGCGCTGGGCATCCAGAACCTCCAGGTAGGCGGCCGATCCGTTGTCATAACGCAATTGCGATAGCCGCGCGCGTTCAGTCTGTGCCGTAAGGGCCGTTTGTGCGATGCTTACCTGCCGGGCCAGCCACTGGCGCGCAGCGAGCGCGTCGGACACATCGCGGAAAGCGCTCTGTATGGTTTTTTCGTAGTTCGCCACCGCGAGATCGCGGCGCGCTTCGGCCAGGCTGAGATTGTTGCTGCGGCGTCCGCCGTCGAAGAGCGGCACCGAAATGCCGGGCGAGAAAATCCAGGCCCGACTGCCGGAAGCAAACAGGCCGTCGAGCTCGGCGCTGGCGGTGCCGAATGTACCGGTCAGCGCGATGCGCGGAAAAAACGCTGCACGCGCCGCGCCGATGGCGGCATGTGCAGCCTTGAGCTGGTGCTCGGCGGCGACGATGTCGGGCCGCTGGACCAACAGGTCGGATGGCAGACCGGTCTGAAGGCTGGGCAGCATCTGCCGCTCATCCAGGCGCTCGGTCGCCGGCGCAAGATCCAGCGGCGCTCCCACCAGCAGGGTCAGCGCATTCGACTGCAGGGCGCGGGCCTGCTCCAGTTGCGCGCCCAGCGTCTGAGCCTGGGTCAGCAGCGTCTGGACTTGGGTCAGGTTCAGACGCGAAGTGGCACCGACCTCCACCCGGCGCGTGAAAATGCGCAGGCTTTCTTCCCGGCTGGCGGTGGTCTGATGCGCCAGCGCAATGCGTTCGTCGAGTTCGCGCAATGCAAGGTAGCCGTTGGCCACCTGTGCGACCAGGCCAATGGTAACCGCACGGCGCGCCGCGTCGGTAGCCAGGTAGTTTTCCAGCGCGGCATCCTGCAGGCTGCGCACGCGGCCCCAGAAGTCGATTTCCCAGCTGGCCAGGCCCATAGCGACTTGGTACTGGCTGCCCAACAGGGACTGGCCGGTGAGATTCAGCTCGGCCGGCACGCGCGAGCGGTCCATGCCCGCTTGGGCGCCGATGCTCGGGAACTGCTCGGCGCGCTGGATGCCGTAGGCTGCACGCGCCTCTGCCACGCGCAGCACGGCGGTGCGCAGGTCGCGGTTGTTCTCCAGCGCTTGTGCAATCAGTTCTTGCAGGCGCGGATCGGTGAAGTAGTCGCGCCAGCCGATGATGCGCGCTGCAACAGGGCCTTCTTGCGCGGCATCAGTGGCATAGCGCGAGGCCACGGAAAGCGCCGGTGCTGCATAGGGCGGCGCCATCGAGGCGCAGCCAGCCAGCACCAAAGCGGCGGCCGTCATGGCGCATGGGGTGCGTCGTGGCAGTCTGGCTTGGATCTTGGTATCCAGCTTGCCAGCCATCAATGCCTCAGTACTGGAAGTGGTTGGCCTGATCGCTCCGCAATAGACACGACCCAACGCATCGCCCGGCAGAGTTCCGGCCCGTTTTTCAATCTGGGTGTCGCCATCGCCATCCTTCCTGAGACCTGGAAACTGCTGCGCCGAGTCCGGCCCCTTGGGGATGAACTGCCGATTGAGCATGTTACTGATCGACAGCCCTTCCCTTCCGCAACGGCTGTTCGGCGACCACGAAACTCACATTCTACGGGGCAAGGACAACTTGCGCAAAGCGATCCCGGATGCAGCGCAGGACAGTCGCGCGCTGCCGAACCGCATGGAAGCCCTTGATGGCCGCACCGGCATCGGTTTTGATGCTGCTGACTGGCCGGGCTTCGCTGCCGACCCGGGTGCAATCAAAGGCAAACAGGATCTTTCGGCGGATAAATTCTGGCATGTCCGGCAGACAGCCGATAGAAGCTGGCGCACAATGAACGCGTAGTCTTGCAAGCCGCAGCAAAGCGATGGCCGCGCTGCGTCCTTCGTCAAAAAATTCAAATGCCTGGATTATTCCGATAGGAATCACCGTGAGTGAACCTGCCGCCCCCGACGCCGGAATACCGGCCAGCGAACGTATGCTGGCGGTAGTGCGACAGCTGGCCGATGACACGCATCCAGGCCATTCCCACCAAGTCACGCTGCGCACCTCCTTTGAAAAAGACTTGGCGCTCGACAGCCTGGCACGAACGGAACTGATGCTGCGCGTCGGAAAGGCATTCGGGGTCGAGCTGCCTGCCGCAGCGCTGTCGGATGCCGACACCCCGCGCGATCTGCTGCGCTTTCTCGGACAGGCCGCGCAGGAGCAGGAACCTCAGTTTGCAGGCGCATTGGACGATACGCAGACGGCCGGCGTGCCCGACAGCGCGCAAACCCTGCTGGAGGTGCTGGAATGGCACGTCGCGCAGCAGCCGCAGCGGGTCCACATCTTGCTGCATGACGAGCAACATAGGGAGCACCCGATCCGCTACCGCGACCTGCATGACGCCGCACGTGCCGTCGCCGCCGGCCTGACCGCGCAGGGGCTGCAACCGCGGCAGACCGTGGCCTTGATGCTGCCGACCGGGAACGATTATCTGGCCAGTTTTTTCGGCGTGATGATGGCCGGCGGGATTCCGGTGCCGATCTATCCGCCGGCGCGGCTGGCGCAGATCGAAGACCATCTGAAACGGCACGCGCACATCCTGTCGAATGCCGAAGCGGTGCTCATCATCACCGTGGCGCTGGCCAAGCCGGTGGCCCGCATGCTGCAGGCGGCGGTGCCGAGTCTGGCCGCCATCGTCACGCCGCAGGAATTGACCACGCAACTGACCACCCAAGCTGCGCCGCATTACCGCCCGCAGCCGGATGACATCGCGTTTCTGCAATATACCTCCGGCAGCACCGGCGACCCGAAGGGCGTGGTGCTGACGCACGCCAACCTGCTGGCCAACATCCGGGCGCTGGGGCAGGCGGCGCAGGTCGCGGCAGACGACGTGTTCGTGTCGTGGCTGCCGTTGTACCACGACATGGGCCTGATCGGCGCCTGGTTCGGCTCCCTGTACCACGGCATTCCGCTGGTGCTGATGTCGCCGCTGGCCTTTCTGGCGCGGCCGATGCTGTGGCTGCAGATGATTTCGCGCCACCGCGGCACCCTCTCGTCGGCGCCGAACTTCGCCTATGAACTGTGCGTGCGCCACATCGACAGCGCCGCGCTGGCGCAGCTGGACTTGTCGTCATGGCGGCTGGCGTTCAACGGCGCCGAGCCGGTCAGCGCCGCCACGCTGGCATCGTTCGCGGCCTGCTTTGCGCGCTGCGGCCTGCGCCCGCAGGCCATCACGCCGGTGTACGGCCTGGCCGAGTCCTCGGTCGGACTCACCATGCCGCCACCGGGGCGGGGGCCGCGCATCGACCGCATCCTGCGCGGTCCGTTTGCGCACGATGGCAAGGCGCTGCCTGTCGCCGCTGCTGCTACTGCTGCCGACACCCTGTCGATCCCGTCTTGCGGGCACGCCTTGCCCGGGCACCAGGTCAGGATCGTCGATGAAACCGAGTACGAGTTGCCGGAACGCCAGGTCGGACGGCTGGAATTCCGCGGGCCTTCCGCGACATCCGGCTACTACCGCAATCCGCAGGGGAGCGCCAGGCTGTTTCACGCTGGCTGGCTCGATTCGGGCGATTATGCGTACATGGCCGAAGGCGAAGTCTTCATCACCGGGCGCGTCAAGGACCTGATCAAGCGCGGCGGCCGCAATCTGTATCCGTACGATCTGGAACAGGCGATCGGCACGCTGCCGGGCATCCGCAAAGGCTGCGTGGCGGTGTTTGCCAGCGGCGATCCGGCAACCGGCAGCGAGCGGCTGGTGATCATGGCCGAAACCCGCGAACCCGACCCATCGGCGCACGCCGGCCTGCGCCGCGCACTGAATCAGACCGCGATCGATGTGATCGGTATGCCGGCCGACGATATCGTGCTGGCGCCGCCCCATTCGGTGCTGAAAACATCGAGCGGAAAAATCCGCCGCAGCGCCTGCAAGCAAGCCTACGAGAGCGGCACGCTGCCCAGCCGCGCCGCCGCGCCGTGGCGGCATAGCGCGCGTTTCATGGTCACTGCGCTGCTGGCGCGCGCCACGCTGGCCGCGCGCCAAACCGGCGCATGGGCTTTTGCCTGCTACGCCTGGAGCGTATTCGCCCTGCTCACGCTGTCGTGCGGCGGGCTGATCGCGCTGCTGCAGCGGCCGCCGCTGGGACGGCGCATCGCCCGCACCGCAGCGCGCCTGTTGCTGCGCCTGACCGGCGTCACGATTGCTGCCAGCGGACTGGAACGGCTGCCGCAGTCGCCGCATGTGCTGCTGGTGAATCACGCCAGCTATCTGGATGCGGTCCTGCTGGCAGCCCTGCTGCCGGCGACGCCGGGATACGCGTTCACCGCCAAGCGCGAGTATGCCGGCCAGCGCCTGATGCGCGCCCTGCTCACCGGCCTGGGCGCGCTTTTCATCGAACGCTTTGACATCCGGCGCAGCACCGAGGATGTAGATCTGATGGCTGCTGCGCTGCGGCGCGGCGAGAACCTGCTGGTCTTTCCGGAAGGCACATTCAGCCGCGAAGCGGGACTGAAGCCTTTTCATGCCGGCGCTTTCGCGGCAGCGGCCGCGGCCAATGCGCCGCTGGTGGCGGCGGGGCTGCGCGGCACCCGCAGCGCGATGCGCGACCAGACATGGTTGCCGCACCGCGCTCCGATTGCATTCGAGGTCGGGCCGGAACTCACGCCGTCCGGGGGCGACTGGAACGCCATCACCCGGATCCGTGCGGCAGCGCGCAAGGCGCTGGTGCCGCTTTCGGGCGAATTTGATCCATCGGACTAACGCTGCCGGCGCATCCGCAGCAGACATGGCTTCTTGTTGCAGCCGGGCTGCAACGTGGATGGGGCGCAGCACTGCTTTCGTCAGCTTGCTCCCTGCAAAAACAGGCAGTGGAAGGGGCAAAGCCAAGCCCCTGGTTTTCCGCTGTCCGGGCCTTGCAGATCAATCGGCACAGATACGGTTCGCGTTGCGCACGCACAAATCGATGCACATCCGATCTGCTAACGTGCAGTACCAGGCTGATGGTTGGTTCCATTTTTCATTGCCTGCAAAAAATACTGCTCCCTGCCGATCGGCCGCTGCCGGCTGACGCAATGCAATACGCGCAGACGCTTTCCGCCCGGGAACCGGTCGCCATCTCCACCGACTGAACGAGGAAACGCCATGACCACACCGCACCCGAATGCCAGCCGAACCACGTTGTCATTAATGCCTCTTGTTCCCGTTGCACCGGATCCCGGGCTCTCGGCCTTGGGAATGACATTCATGCAAGTGCTGCAAAAGCGCAAAACGACGCGCGACTTCAGCGATCGCGAAATCAGCCTGGAAACGCTGTCTCACCTGCTCTGGGCTGCATTTGGCATCAACCGCCCGGACGGTGCCCACCGCACTGCGCCATCGGCGAAAAATGCGCAGGAAATCGATATCTATGTCGCTCTGGAACAGGGGCTGTATGTATTTGATCCTTATGCGTTTGCCTTGGCCCCGGTGCTCAAGGATGACATTCGTGCAGCTACCGGCTGGCAGGATTTTGTGCGGGACGCTCCGGTCAATCTGGTCTATGTTGCCGACATGAAGAAGATGGACCCTGCTTCGCGTCAGGAGAGAAAATTCTACGCGGCACTCGATACCGGCCACATCAGCCAGAATGTTTACCTGTTTTGTGCCGCGGAAGGACTCGCGACAGTCGCGCGCGGCTGGGTCGATCGCCCGGCCCTCGCCAAGATCATGGGGCTCGGGCCGGAGCAGCGCATCATCCTGGCGCAATCGGTTGGCTTCCCAAGGGACTGATTGCGGCTTCCTATGCTGCGCTATGGATCCGCAACGAATAAAACCAGAACCGGATCCCCTCACCCCCAACCCTATGGGAGAGCGGGAGAACGCGGCACGATGCAGTCAAGACTGCATCGTGCCGAATCCATCATTGCGCTGTTGCCGGTTCAGCATCTTCCGGCGATGCTGCCCGCAAATATCCATAAAAATTAGATATTGCCGGAGTATATTCAAAATAACTTGAATTTTTGCAGGAATTCTAGTGCGAACTAAAAAATACATAATCCAGTATATTTTCATATCAAAAAATCGGATGGGAGCTTGCCGGCGCACTGTAATCGCGTCAAAATCGCCTTCAATGCAGCGTTGCAAACCGCATATTTCACGGATGCCCGGCATCGGAGACAACATGAAGCAAAGAATCATTCCCATCCAGCCGCAAGCCGTCGGCAAGCAGCGCAAGCGGCAGGCGCCGAAGGGCCGCCGCGTCGATCCTGCGGCGCTGGCCGAGGTGCAGGCGCTGCTCGGCGCCGGCCCTGAATCGCGCCGGCGCGATTTGCTGATCGAGCACTTGCATGCAATCAACGACCGCTTCGGCCAATTGGCGACGCCGCATCTGGCCGCACTGGCGCAGGAAATGCGCATGGCGCAAACCGAAGTGTATGAAGTGGCCAGCTTCTATCACCATTTCGAGGTGGCCAGGGAAGATGCCAATGGCGACGTCAGCGCCCCGCCCGCACTGACGGTACGGGTCTGCGACGGCCTGTCGTGCCAGCTGGCCGGCGCGCAGGCGCTGCTGGAAAAGCTGCCGCAACTGCTCGGCACGGAGATCCGCGTGCTCGCAGCGCCCTGCGTCGGCCGCTGCGAACAAGCGCCGGTGGCGGTGGTGGGCCAGAATCCGCTGCCGCAGGCAACGCCCGCTACAGTCAAGGCCGCGGTCGATGCCGGTGCGGTGCAGCATGCGGGGTCGGCGCATATCGATTACAGCGCGTATCGGGCCCACGGCGGCTACCAGCTGCTAGCCGCCTGCCTGAGCGGCGCCCGGGATGTGGAAGCGGTCATCAAGACGATGGAAGATTCCGGCCTGCGCGGCCTGGGCGGCGCCGGCTTTCCGGCCGGGCGCAAATGGCGCATCGTGCGTGCCGAGCCGGCGCCGCGCCTGATGGCGGTAAATATCGATGAAGGCGAACCCGGCACCTTCAAGGACCGGGTCTATCTGGAGCGCGACCCGCACCGTTTCCTGGAAGGGATGCTGATCGCCGCCTGGGCCACCGGCATGGCCGAGATTTACCTCTATCTGCGCGACGAGTACCACGGCTGCCGCAGCATGCTGACGGCGGAACTGGCCAAGCTCCGTGCCGACCCGGCGCTGCCAAACTTGCCTGAAATCCATCTGCGGCGCGGCGCCGGCGCCTACATCTGCGGCGAAGAGTCGGCGATGATCGAATCGATTGAAGGCAAGCGCGGCCTGCCGCGCCTGCGCCCGCCGTATGTGGCGCAAGTCGGCCTGTTCGGCCGGCCGACGCTGGAACACAATTTCGAAACCCTGTACTGGGTGCGCCAGCTGCTGGAACAAGGCGGCGGCTGGTTTGCCGGCCACGGCAGGCACGGCCGCAGCGGCCTGCGCTCGTTCTCGGTCTCCGGCCGGGTCAAGAAACCGGGCGTGCATCTGGCTCCGGCCGGCATCACGCTGCGGGAACTGCTCGACGAATATTGCGGCGGCATGCAGGACGGCCATGCGTTGTACGCCTACCTGCCGGGCGGCGCATCCGGCGGCATCCTGCCGACGGCCATGAGCGATATTCCGCTCGACTTCGATACGCTGCAGCCGTACGGCTGCTTCATCGGCTCGGCCGCGGTGATCGTGCTGTCGGAGCAGGACAGCGCGGTCGCTGCGGCGCGCAACCTGATGCGCTTCTTCCGGGACGAATCGTGCGGCCAGTGCACGCCGTGCCGGGTCGGCACCGCCAAGGCGCTGCACCTGATCGAGCAGCCCGAGTGGGACATCGCCCTGCTGCAGCAGCTGTCCGAAGTGATGCGCGACGCCTCGATCTGCGGCCTGGGACAGGCGGCGCCGAATCCGGTCGATTGCGTGATCAAGTATTTTCCACACGAACTGAACCGCCCAGCGAGGCCAGCATGAACGCCATCACCCGCAATGCACTGGCGCAGAGCGACGCGCCACTGGTCGATTTCACGCTCAACGGCCAGGCCGTCAGCGGCAAGAGCACTGACACCATCATCCAGATTGCCCAGCGCGCCGGCATCGAAATTCCGCATCTGTGCTACCAGGAAAATCTGGATAGCGCCGGCAACTGCCGCGCCTGCATGGTCGAGATCAAGGGTGAACGGGTGCTGGCGCCGTCCTGCTGCCGCCACCCGACCAGCGGCATGGAGGTCAGCAGCGACAGCCCGCGCGCGCGCAAGGCGCAGCAGATGGTGCTGGAACTGCTGCAATCCGACCTGCCGGCAACCGCCTACACCCGCCACAACGAGCTCGACCAGTGGGCCCGACAGCTGCAGATCGGCAAGCCGCGCTTCAAGCAAACCCGCGCCGCAGTCGAGGCCGATCGGTCGCATCCGGCGATTGCGGTCAACCTCGACGCCTGCATCCAGTGCACCCGCTGCGTGCGCGCCTGCCGCGACGAGCAGGTCAACGACGTGATCGGCCTGGCGTTGCGCGGCGACCGGGCCAGAATCGTGTTCGACATGGACGATGCTATGGGCGCCTCGACCTGCGTCGGCTGCGGCGAGTGCGTGCAAGCCTGCCCGACCGGCGCGCTGATGCCGGCGCGCAATGCAGCGCTGGCCGCGCCCGACAAGAGCGTCGCTTCGGTCTGCCCGTATTGCGGGGTCGGCTGCCAGCTGACCTACCACGTCCGGGACAACAAAATCGCCTACGTCGAAGGGCGCGACGGCCCGGCCAACCACGGCCGGCTGTGCGTCAAGGGCCGTTACGGCTTCGATTATGCGCACCACCCGCAGCGCCTGACGGTGCCGCTGATCCGGCGCGCGGACGCGCCCAAGCGCGGCGATTTCACGATGGACCCGGAACGCGTGATGGACGTATTCCGCGAAGCCAGCTGGGACGAGGCGCTGGCCTTGGCCGGCGGCACGCTGAAGCAAATCCGCGACACCCACGGCAAGAAAGCGCTGGCCGGCTTCGGCTCCGCCAAGGGCAGCAACGAGGAAGCCTATCTGTTCCAGAAACTGGTGCGCACCGGCTTCGGCAGCAACAATGTCGACCACTGCACCCGGCTGTGCCATGCGTCGTCGGTGGCCGCGCTGCTGGAAGGGCTGGGTTCGGGCGCGGTATCGAACCCGGTACTGGACGTGACCAAGGCCGAAGTCATCCTCGTGATCGGCGCCAATCCGAGCGTCAACCACCCGGTCGCCGCCAGCTGGATCAAGAATGCGGTGCAGAACGGCAGCAAGCTGATCGTGGCCGATCCGCGCCGCTCCGACATGGCGCGGCTGGCGCACCGCTTCCTGCAGTTCAGGCCGGATACCGACGTCGCCCTGCTGAACGCGATGATGCATGTGATCGTGGAAGAGAATCTGGTCGATGCAGCGTTCATCGCCGGCCGCACCATCGGCTATGAAGAGTTGAAGCAGAACGTCGCCGGCTACAGCCCGGAGCGGATGGCGCCGATCTGCGGCATCGATGCCGACACCATCCGTTACGTGGCGCGGCTGTATGCGAGTGCGAAAGCCTCGATCATCCTGTGGGGCATGGGCATTTCGCAGCACGTGCACGGCACCGACAACGCGCGCTGCCTGATCGCGCTGGCGCTGATGACCGGCCAGATCGGCCGCCCCGGCACCGGCCTGCATCCGCTGCGCGGCCAAAACAATGTGCAGGGCGCGTCCGACGCCGGCCTAATCCCGATGATGTACCCGAACTACCTGCGGGTCGACGATCCGGCCGCGCAGCAGAAATTCGAGCAGTACTGGGGCACGGCGCTGGACCCGCAGCCCGGCCTGACGGTGGTCGAGATCATGCACGCGATCAAGGCCGGCGCGATCCGCGGCATGTACATCATGGGCGAAAACCCGGCGATGTCGGACCCGGATGCGAACCAGGCGCGCGAATCGCTGGCGGCGCTGGAACACCTGGTGGTGCAGGACATCTTCCTGACCGAAACCGCCTACCTGGCCGACGTGATCCTGCCGGCTTCCGCCTTCCCGGAAAAAACCGGCTCCTTCACCAACACCGACCGGCTGCTGCAGCTCGGCCGGCAGGCGATCGATCCGCCCGGCGACGCCCGCCAGGACTTATGGATCATCCAGCAGATCGCCCAGCGCATCGGGCTCGATTGGCACTACGGCGATGTCTCGGAAGTGTTCGACGAAATGCGCCATTGCATGGACAGCATCGGCGGCATCACCTGGGAGCGGCTGGAGCGCGAGCATGGCGTCACGTATCCCTGCCCGGCCGAAGACGCCCCCGGCGAACCGGTGATCTTCATCGACAGCTTCCCGACCCACAGCGGCAAAGCGCGCTTCGTGCCGGCCGACATCATCCCGGCGGCGGAACGGCCGGACGACGCCTATCCGTTCGTGCTGATCACCGGGCGCCAGCTGGAACACTGGCACACCGGCAGCATGACGCGCCGCACCGCGGTGCTGGACGCGATCGAACCCGATCCGGTGGCGCTGGTGCATCCGCTGGATCTGGCCGCACTCGGCGTGCAAGCCGGCGCGGTGATCACGCTGGCGTCGCGCCGCGGCCAGGTGGCGCTGTATGCGCGCGCCGACGACGGCACCCCGCGCGGCGCGGTGTTCGTGCCGTTCTGCTATTACGAAGCGGCCATCAACAAGCTAACCAATGCGGCGCTCGACCCGTTCGGCAAGATACCGGAATTCAAGTACTGCGCAATCCGCATCGCGCCGGGCGGCGCGGTGGCGCCGCAAGGCAGCTACGGCGGCGGCCAGCTATTGGCGCGCATGGCAGCCGCACCGGAATGAATGACGAAAAAAGCCTGCCGGCGATTGCCGGCAGGCTTTGCTGTATCCGAACCGCAATACGCCTGGAAACATTACTAACAACAGGAGTATGCTAAAAAATA
>NZ_AVCC01000054.1 GCF_000622895.1 Herminiimonas sp. CN | reverse complement strand
AAGTACAAAGTATTGTCCGATTTTCAGTAACTTAAGGCCGTAAGCCGCACACAATCGGACGTAGGGCGTCAATAGCGCAGCGTATTGCGCCGCATGGTTCGCAGCCACAGGCGGCGCAATGCGCTGCACTATTGACGCCCTACGGCTGGCACCTCGCAAAAACTTGACCCGCATCAATGCAATCGCCCGGCTCAATAAATAGGATGGCGCATCACTTTTTCTGGAATTAATCATGTCTATTCAAGCGACCCCTGAAGTCTTTCAATTCGACGTGCGCGGCGTTTCCAAGCGCTTGCGCCATGCGGCCATTTTCGGCGCGCTGGAATCGCTGGATCGGGGCGATGTGATGCGCTTCATCAACGACCATGATCCCCTGCCTTTGCTGAGCCAGATTGCGCAGCGCTACGATGGCCAAGTGCAGCATGAATATGTGCAGCGCGGCCCGGATGCATTCGTGATTGATTTCAGCATCCACCCGAAACAAGCGGCGGCGGCCGATACCGCCGCACAAGCTGCACCGCAAACCGGCGGCTGCGGCGGCGGTGGCGGCGGTTGCGGCTGCCAAGGCTCCTGATCGGCAGAACATCCGGCGCAATGCGCCATTGCACCGGGCCTTAGATTCCGCCCTGGATTCATACCTGGTGCTGTATTTTTGAAAGCCACCATAACCCATGCGGTAGGTGGCTATTTTTTATCATACTCCATGTTTTCAATAGCATGGTAATGCGCCGGCGGTGCCGCTCAGGCCGGCTTGCGCTCCCAAACCATCCTTCTTTGCGCTGCGTCCGCATCCGGTGCCGGCGGCGAATTTCGCCCGGGTCGCTTACAATGCCTGCCTTGCCTGCTTGAGGCTGACCGCATCCCACCGAAAGAACCGATGAAAACTTTTTTTAGACTGCTGCGCCTGATTCTGGGCCCTTTCATGCTGCTGAAAGAGCGCCTGACCCGGCCGCAAGGCGTGCTGCGCCCCGCCGCCGAGCAGGCCGGCGTCGATGCCGCCTGCAAGCAGCTGGCCCTGTACCAGTTCAGCACCTGCCCGTTTTGCATCAAGGTCCGCCAGGAAATGCGCCGTCTTTCCTTGAACGTCGAATTGCGCGATGCCCAGAATTCGGCAAAAAATAGCCAGATGCTGTTGGCGCAAGGCGGCAGCAGGAAAGTGCCGTGCCTGAAGATCGTCAATGAACATGGCAATGCGCAATGGCTGTATGAATCGAGCGCGATCATCGGCTATTTGCGGCAGCGCTTTGCGGTCGGCAAATAATTCGATCTCCGGATCATGCGCGCGCTTTGTTACAGGAACGAAATAATCGCCCTGCGCGTCGAACACCGGAGGTGCGCATGCGCGCCGGCCGGACAAACCCAATCACGCCACATTCACCTGAGGTAACGCCATGAGCATTTCCATGTATTCCGCATCGATCCCCGTTTTCAAGCAAATGCTGGCCAGCCTGGATCACGTGCTGGCCAAGGCCGAAGCGCACGCAGCCGCCAGGAACATCGCGCCGGAGGCCCTGCTGCAGGCGCGCCTGTTTCCCGACATGTTCCCGCTGCTGCGCCAGGTGCAGGTCGCAGCCGATTTCGCGCGCGGGGTGTCGGCCCGTCTGGCCGGCGTTGCAGTGCCGGCCTATGGGGAGGGCGAAAAGACTTTTGCCGATCTGCAGACGATGATCGGCAACACGCTGGCTTTTCTGGATGGTCTGAACGCGGCGCAATGCGACGGCAGCGAAGCGCGTGAAATCGTGCTGCGCCCCGGCACCCCGAAGGAGAAAAAATTATCCGGCCAGGCGTATCTGCTCCATTACGGGCTGCCGCAATTCTTCTTCCACGTCACCACCGCTTATGCGATTTTGCGTCACAACGGCGTCGAAATAGGTAAAAAAGACTATATGGGTGCGTATTAAACTGCCATCGATAGCGTGCCCACGCTACGGTATGATTCGACTCTGCATCCATGAGCGCTGATATCGCAAGGTATCAATATGTCTATCCGGGTGTGAATTAGCCGCCGGAAGCGGCGATGCCGTATTTTTTTAGGGAGAACTGCGCATGCACCAGTCGTTTCGCCGATGGCCGGCACTGCTTGCGGTCCTGCTCGCCGGCGCCTTGTCGGCCTGCTCGACGCCGCCCAGATCGGTGGTGTATCAGCACGAGGAATTCGACTCGACCTCGACCTATTCGCGCAGCTTTGCGGTGTCGGTCGACGCCACGTGCGAAGCGGCGCGCCGCGCGCTGCTCAGCCAGGGCTATCTGATCAACCAGGCCAAATCCGATCAGGTGGAGGGGCGCAAGAGCTTCCAGCCGGACAGCGACAACCACGTCCAGATCATGTTTCGCGTGGTTTGCGTGGCCGACCCCAGCGGCAAGGGGTCGAGCGCCTTTGTCAGCGCGCTGGAAGACCGCTACGCGTTAAAGAAGAGCAATAACTCGGCCAGCCTGGGCGTCGGCGGACTCGGCTCGATTTCGCTGCCGTTCACCTCCAGCGACGATTCGCTGGTCAAGGTCGCCAGCCTGACGATCCCCGCCGGCACATTCTATCAACGCTTTTTCATGCTGGTGGAGAGCTATCTTGACGCCGATTCCGGCACCGCCGCAGAGACGGCCGAAAGCGCAACCGCCGCCGCGCCGCAAGCGCCGCCACAACGGAACTAGCCGGCATCCCGCTGCTGGCTGGCAATTTCGATCAGATTATTTGAATTTGATGCAGAGCCCGGCGCAGACGCGCCGGGGTTAATGCAAAGGCCGGCAATGCGCCGGCCGTCGGCATCGCATGAGGCGACCCCGGAACCGATTTAGAAGCGGTAACCGACGCCGACGCCGACCAGCCATGGATCGACTTTCACGGTGCCAAGTTTAGTGCCATTGGAGTCCAGATCCCTACGAATCTGGACTTTTTTCACATCCAGATTGAGCGACCAGTTTTTGTCCAGCTTATAGTCGACGCCTGCCTGGAGCGCAAAGCCGAAGCTGTCTCTTTCCAGCGATAAACCAGCAGGCAAATCAACGCTTGACAGACGGGTGTAATTAACACCGGCGCCGACGTAAGGGCTGAACTGCGCTTCCGGCATGAAGTGGTATTGCAGCAACAGTGTCGGCGGCAAATGTTTGAAAGTACCAATCTTGGTCCCGGACAGGGTTACATCGTGTTTTTGCGGGTAAGTCAGGATCAGTTCCGCCGCCCAGTTCGGCGTGAAGAAATAAGAGATATCGACTTCAGGGATGGTCTTGTTGCTGACACGAACGCTGTCTGCTGGAAGCGCACCAGTCGTATCGAAATTATTTTCAGTATCCATCTGCACTGCGCGCGCGCGCACTTGCCAAGGGCTTTGCTGCGCCAGAACCGGACCTGCGACTGTGCCGAGAACCAACAAGGCTGCAACCAAAGAAACTTTTTTCATGTTCATATCCTTAAAAATTGTAGGTGTATTAGTAATATCATGCTGCATCGCAGTATTAATTTGACCTATGTCAATTTCAAAAAAATATTCACCAGGATGGCGGCTTGGAGAATTTTTTCATTATTAATATACATATATATGTATATATAAACGCCGCAATAAAAACCAATGGAAAGCAACATGTTAATTCATATACCCCTATAAATTTTGTGGAAATAGCGGATTCGAATGCTTTTCTGAACGATTGATTTGGTACTATTAGGGTGGCCGTGCTGCAACATAGAATGGCTTGTCCGCCCCAACCATCTCCAGCAAGAGTCCATGGAAGAACAACACGCTTTACCTTTTTTACGCGAAACACTGCTGTTTCTGACGCTGTCCGGGATCCTGATTCCGTTGCTGCAACGCTGGCGCGTCAATCAAATTCTGGGCTTTCTGGCGGTCGGCGCACTGGTCGGCCCGTTCGGCCTCGGGCTTTGGGCCGCTGAAGTTCCGTGGCTGGCGTATTTCACCTTTCCGCGCCGGGAAGGCGTGGCGGCGCTGGCCGAACTGGGAGTGCTGTTCCTGATGTTCATGATCGGGCTCGAGCTGTCGGCGGCGCGCCTGTGGGCCTTGCGGCGCTGGGTGTTTGGCGCCGGCACCGCGCAGGTTTGCATCAGCGCGCTGTTGCTGGGCGGCGTAGTCTATCTGTTCGGCAACGGGCTTGAGGCTGCGGTGGTGCTGGGACTGGTGCTGGCGCTGTCGTCGACCGCAGTGGCGATGCAGTTGATGACCGAGCAGCGCACGCTGGGCTCGCCGCTGGGGCAATCGGTGTTTTCCATCCTGATGATGCAGGATCTGTTCGTGGTGCCGCTGCTGATCCTGGTCGGCATCCTGGCCAAGGGCCAGACCGATGGCCTGCTGACGCTGGCCGGTCTGACGCTGCTGAAATCGGTCGGGGTGATCGTGCTGATTTACCTGCTCGGCCGGCGCGTGATCCGGCCCTTGTTCAGCGCGTTCGCAAAACAGGGCCGGCCCGACGTGTTCATGGCGCTGACCCTGCTCAGTACGCTGGGCATCGCCGGCCTGACTGCGGTGGCCGGATTATCGATGGCCCTGGGCGCATTTCTGGCCGGACTGCTGCTGGCCGAGACCGAGTTCAAACACGAGGTTGAAGTTACGATCGAGCCGTTCAAGGGCTTACTGATGGGGCTTTTTTTCATGTCGGTCGGGCTCGGCATCGACCTGCGCGAAATCGCCCAGGCGCCGCTCTGGCTGCCGCTGTCGCTGCTGGGCCTGTTTGCCATCAAGGCGCTGGTGCTGGCCGGAATACTGCGTATCGGCGGCTTCCATTGGGGCCGCGCGCTGGAGGGCGGCCTGCTGCTCGGTCAAGGCGGCGAATTTGCCTTCATCGTGGTCGGCTACGCCATGACGACCGGGCTGATCGCACCGGCGCTGGGCCAGTTCGTCATGCTGGTGGTGGGTCTGAGCCTGTTCGCCACGCCGCTGGCGGCCAAGGCCGGGCGCTGGTTCGGCGATTGGTGGGAAGCGCATCACCGGCAGCCGGTCGGCAGCCTGAACGGCAAGCTGCCGGAGCCGACCGCCGGGCTGGTGATCATTGCCGGCTTCGGTCGCGTCGGCCAGTTGCTGGGGCAAATCCTGGAGGCGCAGGGCATCCGTTTCATCGCACTGGAAAACAATGCGCAACTGGTAGCCGCACTGCACCCGCAGGGTGTGCCGGTGTATTTCGGCGACGCCGCCCGCGCCGAACTGTTGCGTAAAGTGCATGCCGATCAGGCCGCCGCGATTGTGCTGACGATGGATCATCCGGCCTCGGCGCTGCATGCGGTCAAGGGCATCCGGCGCGAATATCCGCAGCTGCCGGTTTTTGCCCGCTCGCGCGATGAAAGCCACGCGCGCATGCTCAAGCAAGCCGGCGCCACCATCGTCATCCCTGAAACACTGGAGTCCGGCCTGCAACTCTCCACCTTCGTGCTGCAAACGATGGGCATTTCCGATCTCGTGGCAACGCAGATCATTCAGAACGAACGCGAGCGCCGGATTGCCGCCCTGCAGCAAGGCAGCGCCGATTAATCACGAGCGCTGCCGGCGTGCATCCTACTTGTTGATCCAGGCCAGCACCTCGCGCCACTGCGCCAGGTCCTTGCTCACCCGCGCCGGCTGCAGATCCCACAAAGTGGCGCCGTGGGCAGCCAGTTGCACGTAATTCTGCGTATCGCGCAACATCCCGATCACCGGCAAATCCAGATGGCCGACATAGGCGGCAAGTTGCTCGGCCGAATGGCTGCGGGCATTGACGCGCATGCCGAGCACGCCGACCTCGAACTTGCCCTTGCGCTTGGCCAGCAGCTGCAGGAAGTGCTGGGTCGCCAGAATGTCGAACATCGAAGGCTGCAGCGGCACGATCACCTTGTCGGCGATCTTCAGCACTGCGGTGAGGCGCTTGCCGTCCAGCCCGGCCGGCGTATCGAGCACGATATGGGTGGTGCCCTTGGGCGGCTTGACCACATGGCCGTCCTTCAATTCCCAGGCGCCAATCGGCGCCAGGTTTGCCGGGCGCAGCCCGAGCCAGGCGCGCGACGATTGCTGCACATCGATATCGCCCAGCATGACGTTTTTACCCTGCGCGGCGTAATATCCGGCCAGGTTAGTGGCAAAGGTGCTTTTCCCGACCCCGCCTTTGGGATTGGCAATGACGATAACTGGCATATCTTCCTTCCATGAATTGTGAACCTGGATTCCGCCAGGAATGTACCGAACTTCAGGCTACCTTGAATGCATGCAATTTTCAATCAGTTGAACTGCATGAGGAAATCGCAATCGGCTGAAACATTTGCAGCCGCCGCTGTTTCGCATTTCCCGCAAAAACGCCTCCGGAAACTTGAGATAAGACAAGTACAGGATCCGAATTTCCATGCAAACTGCCGGCTCGTCAGCGCAGGCCGGACGACTGTCAGTCGCCCGCAGCCATGCAAGGAGAAACAGGAGAAGCCATGAAAGAGTTGCTCAGCTCGCCCCGAGTTGCTGCCCTTGCCGCCCCCGGCATCCCCCCCGAAGAAGCGGCCGTGCTGGACATGCGCGCCGATCTGATGGCGAAACTGCGCTGCGTCATCGCCGAACACGGCTGGACCCAGCAGCAGGCATCGGCCCATCTGGGCATCAGCCAGTCGCGCGTGTCGGATCTGGTGCGCGGCAAATGCGACAAGTTCAGGCTCGACATGCTGATCAAACTGGCCGCACGCGTCGGCCAGAGGTTGTATCTGGTGCTGGAAGCAGCCTGATCATTCGTCGCCCCCCCCCAACTCTTCTCCCGCCGGCGGGAGATCGCAGCAAAAATTACGGAACCAGCCGCGTCAACCCACCCATGTAGGGTTGCAGCACGGCTGGAATCTCGACGCTGCCGTCGGCTTGCTGGTAGTTCTCCAATAACGCAACTAGCGTGCGGCCGACCGCCAGGCCGGAGCCGTTCAGGGTGTGCACCAGTTCCGGCTTGCCCTGCGCATTGCGGAAGCGCGCCTGCATGCGGCGCGCCTGGAACGCTTCGCAATTCGACACCGACGAAATCTCGCGGTAGGTGTTCTGCGCCGGCAGCCAGACTTCCAGGTCGTAGGTCTTGGTCGCACCGAAGCCCATGTCGCCGGTGCACAGGCTGACCACCCGGTACGGCAGGCCGAGCTGTTGCAGGATCGCTTCGGCGTGGCCGACCATCTGTTCCAGCGCCGCGTACGATTGCTCCGGATGGACGATCTGCACCATCTCGACCTTGTCGAACTGATGCTGGCGGATCATGCCGCGCGTGTCGCGGCCGTAGCTGCCGGCTTCCGAGCGGAAGCACGGCGAATGCGCGGTCATTTTGATTGGCAGCGCGTCCAGCGCCACGATTTCGTCGCGCACCAGGTTGGTCAGCGGCACTTCGGCGGTCGGGATCAGGTAAAAAGCCTCGCCCTCGCCCTCCGCGCCGCCCTTTTTGACGGAAAACAGATCCGCCTCGAACTTCGGCAGCTGGCCGGTGCCGCGCAGGCTGTCGGCATTCACCATGTACGGCGTATAGCACTCGGTGTAGCCGTGTTGCTCGGTATGGGTATTTAACATGAACTGCGCCAGTGCGCGGTGCAAACGGGCGATGCCGCCCTTCATCACCGAGAAACGCGATCCGGTCAGCTTGGTCGCGACTTCGAAATCCAGGCCCAGCACGGCGCCGACATCGACGTGGTCCTTCACCTCGAAATCGAAGCTGCGCGGCGTGCCGACCTTGCGCAGTTCGACGTTGCCGGCTTCATCCGCACCGACCGGCACCGATGCGTGCGGCAGGTTCGGAATCGCCAGCATGAATTCGCCGATGCGTGCCTGCACCGTGACGAGCGCGCCTTCATTGTTCTTCAGTGCGTCGCCCAGACCGGCTACTTCCGCCATCACTTCGGCGGTGTCCTGGCCCTTGCCTTTCATCATGCCGATCTGCTTGGACAGCGCATTGCGCCTGGCTTGCAGGTCTTCGGTGCGGGTCTGGATCACTTTGCGTTCGGCTTCGAGCGCGTTGAAGGTGGCGACATCGAGCTGGAACTTGCGCGCAGCCAGGCGGGCGGCGGCGCTATCGATGTCTTTACGGAGCAGTTGGATGTCGATCATGGGAATTGCCGGATTCTGGTGACGAAGCCGCCATTGTAGCAAGCTGCTTATTGTTCCTGCACAGTATCTACGCCCTTCACGCCTTGCGCGCTAATTTTTCGCCTTTTTATCCAGTTCGCGCAAGTGCGCCAGTTTCTCGCCGATCTTGCCTTCCAGGCCGCGCGGGGTCGGGCTGTACCAGCGCTGGTTGCCGATGCCTTCGGGCAGGTAGGTCTCACCGGCGGCGTAGGCCTCCGGTTCGTCGTGCGCGTAGCGGTACAGCTTGCCGTAGCCGAGTTCCTTCATCAGCCGGGTCGGGGCGTTGCGCAGATGCTCGGGCACCGGGCGCGACTTGTCCTGCTTGACGAAGGCACGGACCTGGTTGTAAGCCATGTAGCCGGCATTGCTCTTGGCCGCGACCGACAGGTAGATCACCGCCTGCGCCAGCGCCAGGTCGCCTTCCGGCGAACCCAGCCGCTCGTAAGTGGTGGCCGCATCGTTGGCGATTTGTATCGCGCGCGGGTCGGCCAGCCCGATGTCTTCCCACGCCATGCGCACGATGCGGCGCGACAGGTAGCGCGCATCGACGCCGCCGTCGAGCATCCGGCACAGCCAGTACAGCGCCGCATCCGGATTGGAGCCGCGCACCGATTTATGCAGCGCGGAAATCTGATCGTAAAACGCATCGCCGCCCTTGTCGAAACGGCGCAGCGTATCGCCCAGGCATTCGGCCAGCAACGCCGCATCGACCTCATGCAAGCCCTTGGCGTGCGCGGCCCGCGCGACGATTTCCAGATTATTCAGCAGCTTGCGGCCGTCGCCGTCGGCGCTGGCGATCAGCGTCGCCTTGGCTTCCGCGCTAAATTGCAGGCCGTCCAGTTCGACCGCGCAGGCCCGATCAAGCAGCGCGCCGAGGTCGTCGTCGCTCAGCGACTTCAGCACGTAAGTCGCGGCGCGCGACAGCAGCGCGCCGTTGACCTCGAACGACGGGTTTTCGGTGGTGGCGCCGATGAAGGTGAACAGCCCGCTCTCGACATGCGGCAGGAACGCATCCTGCTGGCTCTTGTTGAAGCGGTGCACCTCGTCGACGAACAGGATGGTGCGCCGGCCGGAATTGGCGCGGATCACCTGCGCCCGCTCGACCGCCTCGCGGATGTCCTTGACGCCCGACAGCACCGCCGACAGCGCGATGAATTCCGCATTGAAACTGTCGGCCATCAGGCGCGCCAGCGTGGTCTTGCCGACGCCCGGCGGCCCCCACAGGATCATCGAATGCGGCTCGCCCGATTCGAACGCGACCCGCAGCGGCTTACCGGGGCCGAGCAGGTGCTGCTGGCCGATCACGTCGTCCAGCGTTTGGGGGCGGAGCCGTTCGGCCAGGGGAATCGAAGTCATTGGGATGCAGGCATAAGGTCAGGATAGGCAATTGTAGTCCAGCCGCAGCCGCGCATTGCAAGAGCCGCGACCGCGCCGGTATACTGCAACCCCTCCGACGCCACCCGCCCGCACATCGCCCATCATGGAAAATCAAGACAACATCGCCCTGCACGACAAACTGGTCCGGGAAACCGGCCGCATCGCCTGGAGCGAACTGCAGACCTACTTCGCCACCGGCGCGGTGATCTACGTCAGCGACAGCTTGGACCTGATCGATGTGGCAATGCGCATCAGCCAGGACGACAAGGCCGCAGTCGAACAGTGGCTGCAAACGCGCCAGCTCGGCCGGATGTCGGACGACCAAGCCGCAGAATGGCTGGAAATGGAGGCGACCGTATGGTCGGTGGTGGTGAATCCGTGGATTCTGGTGCAGCAGGTCACGCCGCTCTGAAGCGCGCTGGCGGGCCGTTTTGGCAAGCCCGGGCAGATTTCGCAATAAAATATACTGACCACCGTATTTTTAATTACCGCAATATAAATATGCTGTAAACGCATGATTTATATACATACTCCAGTTCAATTCATTGCAGAAGGATAGGGAGATGGCAAGCGCTGCCGCGCCAGTTGTTGCACACGCTTACGCCCGCACTGCCCGGACGCGGCCACCCCAATCCAAAGCTGACCACAGCCCGATTGCGTCATTCCCGCAACCTTGGCATTCTGCTGCACCTCGGCTTTCATTCCTGCGTTGCGTCGTCTAAGCTGAAACCAGCCGGACCGGTTCCGGGCAACCGTCTGCGAATAGGGTGAAGCGCATGTCGACCAATAGCGAAGAAACCAAGGCGGAGCTGATCGGCAAGATCGGCGCACTGATTGAAGAGCGTTGCGCGGACCAGGATACGGCGGCGATGGTGCGGTTTGTGCAGGAATATTATGCGCAGGTCGATCCCGACGACTTGCGCGAGCGCAATGTGCAGGATCTGTACGGGGCCGCGCTGTCGCACTGGAATTTTCTGCGCCGTTTCAGCCTTGGCGCGGCCAAGCTGCGCGTGACCAATCCGCGCCTGGAAGAACACGGCTGGCAGTGCGGCCATACGGTAGTCGAAATCGTCAACGACGACATGCCGTTCCTGGTCGATTCGGTGACGATGGAAGTCAACCGCCAGGGTCTCACGCTGCATCTGCTGATCCATCCTGTGCTATGCATCCGGCGCAACGCCGACGGCGAATTCCTCGCATTGCTGGACGCCGACGCTGCCGACGGCACGCTGCAATCGGTAATTCACATGGAGGTCGACCGCCAGAGCGACACGCAGCAGCTCGAGCAGTTGCGGGCCGGCATCGAACGCGTGCTGCAGGACGTGCGCAAGGCGGTGGAGGACTGGCCACGGATGCTGGCGTGCTTAAACAAGGTCAGCGCCGGCATCGATGCGGCGCCGACCGACCGCGCGGAAGCGGTCGAGATCAAGGCTTTCCTCGACTGGGCCGGGCAAGGCCATTTCACCTTCCTCGGCTACCGCGGCTACGACCTGGTGACGGAAAGCGGCGAAGACGTGCTGCGCATCGTGCCGGATTCGGGCCTGGGCATCCTGCGCCAGAGCGGGCACGAACGCTCGGCCAGCTTCGCGGTGCTGCCGCCGGATTCGCGCCGGCTGGCGCGGGTGCCGCAACTGCTGATGCTGACCAAGGCGAATTCGCGCTCGACCGTGCACCGCCCCGGCTATCTCGACTACATCGGCATCAAGCGCTTCGACGCCCAGGGCCAGGTCGACGGCGAGTACCGTTTTCTCGGTCTGTATACCCACAATGCCTACAGCGCCGACCCGGCCGAGATCCCGCTGCTGCGGCGCAAGATAGAACACGTGATCCGCAACGCCGGCTTTCTGCCCGGCAGCCATGCCGCCAAGGACCTGGGCATGGTGCTGGAAACCTATCCGCGCGACGAGCTGTTCCAGATCGGCGAGGACGACCTGCTGCAGCACGCGATGGGCATCGTGCGCCTCAACGAGCGCCAGCGCACCCGGCTGTTCGTGCGGCGCGACCCCTACGGCCGCTTCCTGTCCTGCCTGATATTCGTACCGCGCGAGACCTATAACACCGAATTGCGCCAGCGCATGCAGCAGATTCTGCTGGAGGCGTTCAACGGCGTCAGCGCGGAGTTCAATGTGCAGCTGTCGGAGTCGCCGCTGGCGCGCATCCATTTCACCGTGCGCACCAAGACCGGCAGCGGCATTCCCGAATTCGACGCGGCCGCGCTCGAAGCACGGCTGGCGCAAGCCGGACGGCGCTGGCAGGACGAGGTGCATGCGGCGCTGCTGGAACGCTGCGGCGAGGAGCGCGGCACCCGGCTCTACCGCCGCTACGCCGGCGCGTTCCCGGCCGGCTACCGGGAAGATTATTCGGCCCGGCTGGCGGTGCACGACATCGAGATGATCGAGCAACTGGCGCAGCAAGATTCAGCTCCGAACCTGGGCCTGTCGCTGTACCGGCGGCTCGAAGCGCAGCCTGGACAGCTGCATTTCAAGCTGTTTCACGCCGGCGGGCCGGTGCCGCTGTCGGACAGCCTGCCGATGCTGGAGCACATGGGGGTGCGAATACAGGACGAACATCCGTACCGGATCGCGCCGCTGGAATCGAAACCGGTCTGGGTCCACGATTTCTCGATGAGCGTTGAGGCCGGCCCGGAACTGGGGCTCGATCAGGTCAAGACCATCTTCGAGGACAGCTTCGCCCAAGTCTGGCGCGGCGCCGCCGAGAACGACGATTTCAACCGGCTGGTGCTGAGCGCACGCTTCAGCTGGCGCGAAGTGGTGATCCTGCGCGCTTACAGCAAATACATGCAGCAGACCGGCTTCACCTTCAGCCAGGCCTACATCTGCCAGACCCTGACCCGCCATCCACAGATCGCGCGCCAGCTGCTGGAATTGTTCCTGGCGCGCTTCGATCCGGCCCAGGCACACGAGCCGCAGCACCCCGCGCCGTCGCCTGCAGCTGCGATCGAGAGCGCGCTGGAGCAGGTCGCGAACCTGGACGAGGACCGCATCCTGCGCCAGTACCTGGCGCTGATACTGGCCACCACCCGCACGAATTACTTCCAGACTGACGCTGCCGGCGCACCGAAGCCCTACCTGTCATTCAAGTTCAATCCGCAACTGGTGCCCGGCCTGCCGGAGCCGAAGCCGATGTTCGAGATCTTCGTCTATTCGCCGCGGGTCGAGGGCGTACACCTGCGCGGCGGCAAGGTCGCGCGCGGCGGGCTGCGCTGGTCGGACCGCATGGAAGATTTCCGTACCGAAGTGCTGGGGCTGGTCAAGGCGCAGATGGTGAAGAACGCGGTAATCGTGCCGGTCGGCTCGAAAGGCGGCTTCGTGCTCAAGCGCCCGCCACTCGTGGCCGGCGACCGTGATGCGCTGCAGAAGGAAGGCGTGGCCTGCTACCAGACCTTCCTGCGCGGGATGCTGGACCTGACCGACAACCTGGTAGCCGGCAAGCTGGTGCCGCCGCCGAATGTAGTGCGGCACGACGCCGACGACCCGTATCTGGTGGTGGCGGCCGACAAGGGCACCGCGACTTTTTCCGATATCGCCAACGGTATCGCGCACGAGTACGGCTTCTGGCTCGACGATGCGTTCGCATCGGGCGGCTCGGTCGGCTACGACCACAAGAAGATGGCGATCACCGCCCGCGGCGCATGGGAATCGGTACAGCGCCATTTCCGCGAACTGGGGCACGACATCCGCAATCAAGATTTCACGGTGGCCGGCATCGGCGACATGTCGGGCGACGTGTTCGGCAACGGCATGCTGCTGTCGCACCACATCAAGCTGGTGGCGGCATTCGACCACCGCCACATCTTCCTCGACCCGGAACCGCAGACCGAAGCCAGCTTCGCCGAGCGCCAGCGCCTGTTCGCGCTGGAGCGCTCTTCCTGGGCCGACTACGACCCGGCGCTGATCTCGGCCGGCGGCGGCGTGTTCCCGCGTAGCGCCAAGTCGGTGCCGCTGTCGCCCGAAGCGCGCCGGGTGCTGGCGATCGAGGCCGAGTCGCTGGCGCCGACCGACCTGATCCGCGCGATCCTGAAAGCCCCGGTCGACCTGCTGTACAACGGCGGCATCGGCACCTACGTCAAATCCAGCCAGCAGAGCCAGCAGCAGGTCGGCGACCGCGCCAACGACGCGGTGCGGGTGGACGGCTGCGAACTGCGCTGCAAGGCGGTGGGCGAAGGCGGCAACCTCGGCTTCACCCAGCTCGGCCGGATCGAATATGCGCTGGCCGGCGGGCGCATCTACACCGATGCGATCGACAACTCGGGCGGCGTCGACTGCTCCGACCACGAAGTCAACATCAAGATCCTGCTCAATGCGGTGGTGGCCGACGGCGAACTGACCGCCAGGCAGCGCAGTGCACTGCTGGCTGAGATGACCGAGGAAATCGCGCAACTGGTGCTGCGCGACAACCAGTTCCAGACCCAGAGCCTGTCCATTGCACGCGCCCACGGGGGCGCGCTGCTGGATGCGCAGGCGCGCTACATCAGGGCGCTGGAACAGGCCGGCAAACTGAATCGCACACTGGAATTCCTGCCGAGCGAGCAGGAGCTGCGTGCGCGCAAGCTGGCAGCAAGTGGACCAGGTGCGGGCCTGACCGCGCCGGAGCTGGCGGTGCTGCTGGCCTACAGCAAGATCGTGCTGTGCGAGGAACTGGTCGCGTCCGTCTTGCCGGACGACCCGTATGTCGCCACCGCGCTGGAGCGCTACTTCCCGCTGCCGCTGCGCGAACGCTACCGCGCCGCCATGCAGCAGCACCCGCTGAAGCGCGAAATCATCGCCACCCATGTCACCAACAGCATGGTCAACCGGGTCGGCAGCGTGTTCGTGCACCGGATGCAGGAAGAAACCGGCGCCAGCCCGGCTGAAATCGTGCGCGCCTACCTGCTGGCACGAGAAGTGTTCGGACTGGTCAGCCTGTGGGAAGCGATCGGCGGCCTCGGCAGCAGCATCGGCTACGCGACCCAGATCGCGCTGGTCTTCGAGGCCGGGCGCCTAGTCGAGCGCGGCACGCTATGGTTCCTGCATCACCGCCAGCAGCACGACATGGCTGACATGGCGGCGGCGATTGCGCGCTTTGCGCCCGGCGTGGCGACGCTGGCCGAACACCTGGGCACGCTGCTGACCGGCCCCGACCGCAGTCAGCTGGAAGGCAGCAGCGCTAGCTTCAGCGCCGCTGGCGTGCCGTTCGAGCTGGCGCTGCGCATCGCCAAATGCGACGCGCTGTACTGCGCGCTCGACATCACCGAAGTCGCCGCAGCCGTCAAGCGGCCGGCCGAACTGGTCGCCGCCGTCTATTTCGGCCTCGGCGGCGATCTCAGCCTGAACTGGCTGCACAATCAGATCGGCCTGCTGCCGGCCGACAGCCAATGGCAGGCACTGGCGCGCGCCGCCCTGCTGGACGACCTGAGCGGCGCGCACCGCAGCCTGACCGCCGCCGCACTCGCGCTGAGTCCCGCCGAACAACACGCACAGGCCATCCTGCCCGCGTGGGCCGACAAGTATCCCAATGCACTGGAACGCTACCGCAAGCTGCTGGCCGAGCTGCAGCTGACAGGCAGCCTGGACGCCGCGATGCTTACCGTCGCGCTGCGCGAAATACGCGGTTTGTCGTGAGCAGCAGCCAGAGATGCCGAGATTAAAGCCATGCTGAACCAGCCGCGTTTTTCAACATCCAGCTCGGGAAAGTTCACTGATCAGGCGCACCACCATCTACTTCACATGCCCAGATACGCGCTCCTGACCTGCTCGTTATCGAGTAGATCCGGACCTTTACCGGACAGCAAAATGGTGCCTGTTTCAATTACGTAGCCAACATCGGCAATCGACAGTGCCGCATGCGCATTCTGTTCAACCAGGAAAATCGTGATGCCCTGCTGCTTCAGGCTCTCGACAATCCGGAAGATTTCCGCAACCAGTAGCGGCGACAGTCCCATGCTCGGTTCATCAAGCAGCAGCAGTGTCGGCCGCCCCATCAGCGCGCGTGCCATAGCCAGCATCTGCTGCTGACCGCCGGACAAGGTGCCGGCCGCCAACAGACGCTTTTCCTTCAGGACCGGAAACAGCGTGTACATCTTTTCAATATCTTCGGCTACGCCGTTGCGCGGGCGGGTAAATGCACCGAGCCTCAGGTTGTCCTCAATCGACATTGGGCCAAACACTTGCCGCCCTTCCGGCACCTGGCAGATGCCGCTGCGTACCCGCTTGTCCGGGCTCATTCGGGAGATATCGGCGCCGCGAAAACAAATCTGGCCGCCGCTGACCGGTTGTACTCCTGAAATGGCACGCAGCAAGGTGGTCTTGCCGGCGCCGTTGGCGCCGACCAGCGCCACCAGTTGTCCTTGACCGACCTGAAGATCGATACCGTGCAGCGCCTGGATCCGGCCATAGTGGCTAGTCAGTCCACGGATGTCGAGGATGCAAGGAGGTGCGACAAACGGCTCCGCTAGCGCTTCGCTGCCGATTCCGCCCGGCCCCGGACTGTCTGGCCGCCATAGTCCGTCCCGCCCGCTACGTTTGATTGTCATATTTTCCATTTGATAGCCTCCTCAAGCCGGTGCGCCCAGATAGGCGGCAATCACATCAGGGTTGGCCCGGACTTCGGCGGCGGTGCCTTCGGCCAGCTTCTTGCCGTAGTCAAGTACCAGAATATGATCCGACAGATTCATCACCAGCTTCATGTCATGCTCGACCAGCACCACGGTCACGCCGGATTGCGCCACCTTCGCGATCAGCGCATCGATCTCAGCAGTCTCGGTATGGTTCAGCCCGGCAGCCGGTTCGTCGAGCAGCAGGATTTTCGGCTTGGCAGCCAGTGCCCGCGCGATTTCCAGCCGCTTCAGCGCGCCATATGACATTTTTCCGGCGTGCGACTTCACGTATTTACCGACCCCGACAAACTCCATCAGCGCCGCCGCCTCTTCGCGGCAGGCAAGATCTGCTTTGCGTAGCTTAGGCAGCCGCAGCATCGCGCCGAACAGGCTCTGGTCCAGGCGCAGATGGGCACCGACCATTACGTTCTCTATCGCGCTCATGTTCATGCAGATTTGCAGGTTCTGAAACGTGCGGCTCATGCCGCGCCGCGCCAGCGCATCAGGTGATTTGCCGGCAACGTTCTCACCACAAAAAATGATTTCGCCGCTGGATGGCGTATAGACGCCGGTGATCAGGTTGAACAGCGTGGTCTTGCCGGCGCCGTTGGGTCCGATCACCGAATGGATCGCTCCGGCCTTGACACTGAAGCTGACATCCTGCACCGCTTTGACGCCACCGAAGGTCTTTGACAGGTTGTTGATGGTAAGCATGTTCAGTGGCCCTCCGAACCGAAACGCAGGCGTATCGTCGGCACCAGGCCCTTCGGCAAAAAGATCATCGTCAGTATCAGGATCAGGCCGAACATCACGGTTTCCCAGCCCTCGAAGCTAGACAGCAATTGCGGCAGTAGCGTCAGTAAAGCGGCACCGATGACGGAGCCGAACACCGAAGCCATGCCGCCCATCACGACCATTGTCACCAGCTCGATCGAATGGAAGAAACCGGCCATACCCGGCGTCACGAAGCCAACGTAATGTGCGCTGAGGCTACCGACGATGCTGGCTACCACCGCTGACAGAACGAACACCCGCACCTTGCAGCGGGTAGTATCGACGCCGGCGACACGCGCCGCGATTTCGGAACCGTGGATCGCCTGCAATGCGCGTCCGGCCGGCGAATCGACCAAGTTCAGCGCGCCCCAGGTAACCAAAACCAGCAGCGTGGCGGCCAATGCATACCATTGCAATTCTCCTACGATGGCCGCACCGAACAGGGTAAATGGAGGCACCGGCATCCCATCCGGGCCACCGGTATATTGGTCCTCGTTGGTGATCACGATTGAAATGATGATCCCGAGCCCGAGAGTCGCCATCGCCAAGTAGTGTCCCTTCAGTTTCAGGATCGGCCGCGCCACCAGCAACGCCAGCAGGCCGACCGCTAACGCGCCGACTGCCAACGCCAGCAGCGGCGGCCAGTTGAAACGACTGGTCAGGATCGCCGATGCATAGGCCCCAATGCCGAAAAAACCGGCATGCCCGAGGCTGATCTGGCCGGTATAGCCGAGCAGCAGGTTCATGCCGATCACCAGCATCGCATTGCATGCGATCTGAAGCGCAACATCAAGATAAAACGCGTTGTCTGTCAGCAGCGGCAGCAGCGCCAGCAAGGCGGCCAAGATCGTCAGGCCAGCATAACGGGAGTAAAGAATTTTCATACACGCTCCGAGGCACTGGAACCGAACAGGCCACTGGGTTTGAAAAACAGGATTAGCAGGATCAGCACGAACGGCACTGCATCCTTGTAAGCGGACGATACGTAGCCGGCCGTCATTGCCTCGACGACACCTAAAATCAGGCCGCCAAGAATCGCACCGGCGCCACCGCCCAAGCCGCCCAGCACCGCCGCGACGAAACCTTTCAGTCCGAGCATGATGCCGGCGTCGTACGAGGTATACGTGATCGGCGCGATGATGATGCCGCCGACCGCACCCAATACCGCCGACATGCCGAACGACAGCAGCAGGATCAGCCGGGTGTTAATGCCGACCAGTTGCGCCGCCAGCTTGTTGTGCGAAGTGGCCAGCATCGCCTTGCCGAACAGCGTGCGGCCGAAAAACCAGCCCAACGCGAGAACAATCACCAGCATCACGCCAATCACCCACAGGCTTTGCGGCAAGATACTGGCACCGAAAAATTCGATCGGTGTATCGCCGGAAAACGCCGGCAGCGCATGGCTACCTTTGCCGAGCCAGACCTGAACCAAGCCACGGATTGTTAGCGAAGCACCGATCGTGATGATGAGCAACCCCACCACTTCGGCATTTTTGGCCGGCTCGATCGCGAACTTCTCCAGCAGCAATCCGGCCAACCCGGTGATGCCGACTGCCAGAATAACCGCGAACGGCAGCGGGATGCCGGCGCCAACTACCAGGAACACCGCCGACATGCCGCCCAGCATGATGAACTCGCCCTGCGCAAAGTTGATCACGCCGCTGGCGTTATAAATAATAGTGAATCCGAGCGCCGCCAGCGCATAGGTTGAGCCGGTGGTAATGCCGGAAAAAATAAACTGGATCAATTGTGAAATCATAGTATTCCCAAGCTGTCGTCACGACGGTACGGGTACCGTATCCATTCAGTCAGACGTCCGGTTGCAGCGGCAGCGTGCGCACGCTGCCGCTGCAACGGCAGTCATGCACTGCTGCGCTGGGAAATCAGGCCGAACCTGCGGAAGCAGGCCGCCAAATGTCGCCCTCTAAATTACTGGACGAAAACGCCGTTTTTGACCTCCAGCATGCGGAATGCGGAGAGATCAAGGCCCATGTGGTCGGTAGCCGACATATTGACCATGCCGCCAGTTCCGACGTAGCCTTTGGTCGCTTCAATGGCATCGCGCACTTTGGCCTTGTCGGTGCTGCCGGCATGCTTGATCGCGTTGACCGCAATCATCAGTCCGTCATAGGCATGGCCGCCGAAGGCCGACACATCTTGCTTGTAACGATCCTTGTAAGCATTAGCGTAAGCCGTCACAACCGGTTTCTGCACATCGCTGGCCGCCAATTTGTCCGCCACCAGCAGAGCAGAGGCGGGCAGACGAACGCCATCGGCAGCCGGGCCGGCCAGATTGATATATTCTTCTGAGGCGACCCCATGCGACTGGTATTGCGGCAACTTGATGCCGAGCTGCTTGCAGTTTTTGGTCACGATGGCCGGCCCCTGCCCCAGACCGAAAACAAACAATGCCTGAACATCGGCTGTGTTTTTGATCTTGGTCAGCTGCGGACTCATGTCGGTATCTTTCGGACCATAGGATTCATAAGCGACCAGAGTGATGCCGTACTTGGAGGCAACGCTCGCAGACTCCTTTTTCCCGGACTGACCGAAACCGCTGGTTTCGGCCAACAGCGCGATTTTACTTATGCCGCGCTTCTTCATGTCCTCGAACACCTTTTCCGCCGCCATGCGATCGGTGTGCGGAGTCTTGAACACCCATTTCTTGACCGGCTCGACGATCACGACACCGCCAGCCAGAGAAATGAACGGCACATTCGCCTTGTCCACCACCGGCACCATCGCCATAGTGGAACCGGTCGTCGTACCGCCTACCAGAATATCCACCTTATCATCATCGACGAGGCGCTTGGCGAAATTATTGGCTTTGTTGGCATCGCTGCCATCGTCATAATGGGTCAGTTCCAGCTTACGCCCCAGCACGCCACCTTGCGCATTGATGCGCTCGATGTACAGTTGCAGCGTCTTCAGCTCCGGATCGCCAAGAAACGCAGCCGGGCCGGTTACCGACAGTACCGAACCGATCTTGATCGGCTCAGCCGCCTGGACCGCTGCACCAACGCTCAATCCGAACAGGGCAACTGCGGCAACTTTACCAAGTAAATATTTTTCATTGTCTTCTCCATAACTCGATTAATAATCCACGCACTCTTTGGTACTAGTGGCACAACTACTTTTCGATGCAGATTTCTGCATCTTCCAGCTTTCGAACTTCCGTTTCAAATGCGCTCAATGATGAGCGCGATGCCCTGCCCGACGCCGATGCACATCGTGCATAGCGCATAACGGCCTTGCATACGTTCCAACTGGTGGAGCGCGGTGGTCACCAACCGCGCGCCGGATGCTCCCAACGGATGGCCGATAGCAATGGCACCACCGTTCGGATTGACATGCTGCGCATCATCCGGTAGACCGAGGTCGCGCGTAACCGCCAGCGCCTGCGCTGCGAACGCTTCGTTCAATTCAATCACATCCATCTGGCTGATTTTCAGACCAGTCTGAGCCAGTACTTTTTTGGTCGCCGGCGACGGCCCGAATCCCATGATCCGCGGCGCCAATCCGGCGGTAGCCATACCCAGCACACGAGCGCGCGGCTGCAAGCCGTATTTGCCGGCCATCGCACCGGATGCCAGCAACACTGCGCAGGCACCGTCATTTACACCCGATGCATTGCCGGCAGTGACGCTGCCATCGGGCCGCACTACCCCTTTCAGTCGCGTCAGCATTTCCAGCGTCGTCTCCGGCCGCGGATGCTCGTCGATCGCAAACAGTTTCGGCTCACCCTTCTTTTGCGGCAATACGACTGGCATGATTTCATCGGCGAAATAACCCGCCGCATGCGCACTGGCCCAGCGCTGCTGGCTGCGCACTGCCAGTGCATCCTGATCGGCACGGCTGACATCGAATTCCTGGGCGACGTTCTCGGCAGTTTCCGGCATCGAGTCGATCCCGTATTTCTGTTTCATCAGCGGATTCACAAAGCGCCAGCCGATGGTAGTGTCCTCGATTTTGGCGCTGCGCGAGAACGCCGCATCGGCCTTACTCATCACGAACGGCGCCCGAGTCATGCTCTCGACGCCGCCGGCGATGATCAGGCCCACCTCTCCGGAACGGATGCCGCGCGCGCCGGTGCCGATCGCGTCGAGGCTGGAACCGCACAGCCGATTGATGGTGCTTGCCGGCACCTCGACCGGCAGCCCGGCCAGCAGCGCCGCCATGCGACCAACGTTGCGGTTGTCCTCGCCGGCTTGGTTGGCACAGCCATAAATGACGTCATCGATTGCCGCCCAGTCGACGCCGGGATGGCGCTCGATCAGCGCACGGATCGGCAATGCGCCGAGGTCGTCAGTTCGGACAGAAGCTAGCGCCCCGCCATAACGCCCGAACGGCGTACGGATCGCATCGCAAATAAAAGCATCATTCATGATCTATTCCAGTTAATGATTAGGAGCAGCTTCTGCCTGCCTGATACGGCATCACAGTACGCCGGTCGCCACCTCATGAGCAATTTTCGGACGCTTGTCGATCACGCGCCTGGCCTTGCCGACCGCAGAACGCTCGATACTGTTGGAATCCAGAATTCGCACCTTGGTAGTGACGCCGATCGTTGCCTTGATATGGTGCTGCAACGAAGCGCCGATCGCATCCATCTCCAGTTCGGACAACTTGCCGCTCACTTCCGGGCGCAATTCGACGATCACATCGAGCTTGTCGAGATGGCTTTCGCGCGAGACCAACAACTGGTACTGCGGCGCCAGTTGCGGCTGCTTCAGGATCACTTCCTCGATCTGCGATGGGAACACGTTGACGCCACGAATGATCAGCATGTCGTCGGAGCGGCCGGTGATCTTGCCGATGCGGCGCATCGAACGCGAGGTCGGTGGCAGCAATCGGGTAAGGTCGCGCGTGCGGTAGCGGATGATAGGGAGCGCCTCCTTGCTCAGTGAGGTAAACACCAGTTCGCCTTCGGCGCCGTCCGGCAATACTTCGCCAGTGTCGGGATCAATGATCTCCGGATAAAAATGGTCCTCCCATATCACCGGCCCATCCTTGCTTTCGATGCACTCTGCCGCCACCCCAGGCCCCATCACTTCAGACAGTCCGTACAGGTCGACCGCATCAATCCCGGCGCGCACTTCGATCTCCGCACGCATCGCATTGGTCCAAGGTTCAGCGCCGAAAATACCTATTTTCAAAGAACTGTCAGCAGCATTGAGCCCCTGGCGCGAAAACTCTTCGATGATGTTAAGCATATACGACGGTGTCACCATGATGATCGATGGCTTGAAGTCATTGATCAGCTGCACCTGCTTTTCGGTTTGCCCGCCTGACATCGGAATTACCGTGCAACCCAACTTTTCGGCACCGTAATGGGCACCGAGACCGCCGGTAAACAAACCGTAGCCGTAGGCGATATGAATCAGGTCGCCGGCCCGGCCGCCAGCTGCACGAATGGAGCGCGCCACCACCGTAGCCCAGGTATCGATATCGTTTTTGGTATACCCGACCACAGTCGGCTGTCCGGTAGTACCGCTTGATGCATGAATGCGCGCCACCCGTTCGCGCGGCACTGCGAACATGCCGAACGGGTAGTTTTCACGCAATTCCTTCTTGCTGGTGAACGGAAATTTGGCCAGGTCCGCCAGCGTATTCAGGTCACGCGGATGGACGCCGGCGGCATCGAATGAAGCTCGATAATGCGGCACATTATCGTACGCATGCTGCAACGACCACTTCATCCGTTGCAATTGCAACGCTTGCAGCTCGTCCTTGCTGGCTTTCTCAATCGGCTCAAGATCATTGCTTTTGTTTGTGCTCTGCGGCATAAAGTCTCCTTCTTTTATAATTTTCGATCCATTGAATGTGCCATCTGGCGCTGCTGGCAAACCAACGGGGGTATGACTGGCCAAACGGGGCCTGAAAATCCAATTCTTGCTATCCCTCCAAATCACCAGACGTGCAATGCCTTTCTGCACCTCGAACACAATGTTTTGTGTAAGTCACTTTTACCATCATTGCTTATTTCTCAACAATTCAAGAAGCGGATGAAACGTCACTGCAGCGGTTGCAAGCAGTATCGCCTTATCAAGCAAAACCAGAACATGAATTATTATTCATATCGTAGACGATAATTAGTTCAAACACTAGCATTTAAGTGGATGCAAACCAATTTAAATAAAAAATAATGCAATATTATGCAAATTGATTTGCCAGGTGGCGTCAGAAATTCAGACAAACGGCTAAGTGGGTATTCGGCGCAATGAAGAAAGCGCGATGCGGGCAGCAGGGGCAGAGAAGATGAAACGCACCAGAAGGAATCAAACGGCGGCACTCAAGGCGAGGGTCGCATTGGCGACGATCAGGGATGAGAAAACGTAGGCCGAGTCAAGCGCACAGTATGACGTGCATGCAAATCAGATAAACCGCTAACGCAATGGAAGCCGGAACGATCAGGCGTACGAGCAAAAGCG
>NZ_AVCC01000053.1 GCF_000622895.1 Herminiimonas sp. CN | reverse complement strand
TTTTTACTAAAACTTAAAATAATACGATCGTTCTTTTTGCGGTATAGTTAAAAAATGGCGGATGAAACATTCCTCCTGATAAGCATAAAAAAATCATAAAAACCCCAGAGATACCTTCAACGCAAAGGAGCAGTCATGACTGCTGAATATCAAGTTCATGGCGCGATTGCCGTCATTACCCTGAACAATCCGCCGGTCAACGGCATGGGACTCGCAACCCGCAGCGCCATGGTCGAAGGGATGAAAAAGGCGCTGGCCGACGATGCGGTTAAGGCGGTGGTGATTACCGGCGCCGGCAAGGCATTCTCCGGCGGCGCCGATATCAGGGAATTCAATTCACCCCAAGCATTGACTGAGCCTTCCCTGTACACCGTCATCAATACGGTTGAAAACTCGACCAAACCGGTGATTGCGGCGATCCATTCGGTCTGTGTCGGCGGCGGGCTGGAGCTGTCGCTGGGTTGCCACTATCGGGTCGCGGTGCCGGGCGCGCAAATCGCGCTGCCGGAAGTCAAGCTCGGGCTCTTGCCCGGCGCCGGCGGCACCCAGCGCCTGCCGCGCGTGGTCGGAGTTGAAATGGCGTTGAACATGATCGTCTCCAGCACCCCGGTTGCGGCGGAAAAACTGGCGGAAACCGCCTTGTTCGACCAGATCATCGAAGGCGACCTGATGCCGGGCGCGCTTGCCTTCGCCGCCAAGGTGGCCGACGTGCGTCCGCTGCCGAAGGTGCGCGACATCGCGATCGATTACCCGAACCATGAAGCGTTTTTCCAGCGCTCGCGCAATACGGTCAGGGCGATGGCCGGCCCGTTCCCGGCGCCGCTGAAATGCGTGGATGCGGTGGCCGCAGCGCTCACCATGCGGTTCGATGACGGCCTGAAGTTCGAACGCGACCTGTTCATGGCGCTGATGCAGACGACCGAATCGAAGGCGCTGCGCCATGCATTCTTCAGCGAACGGGCGGCCGGCAAGATTGCCGACGTGCCGGCCGATACGCCGCTGCGCGCGATCCATGCGGTGGCCGTGATCGGCGCCGGCACCATGGGCGGCGGCATCGCGATGAATTTCGCCAATGCCGGCATCCCGGTCACCATTCTGGAAATGCAGCAGGAGGCGCTGGACAAGGGGCTGGACACGATCCGCAAGAATTACCAAAACACCGTGAAGAAGGGCAAGCTTGCGCCCGAAAAATGCGAGCAGCGCATCAGGCTGATCAAGGGCACGCTGTCGTATGAAGACATCGGCCAGGCCGATATCGTGATCGAAGCGGTGTTCGAGGACATGGAGGTGAAAGAAGCGGTGTTCAAGAAACTCGATGCGGTGATGAAGCCGGGCGCGATTCTGGCCACCAATACCTCGACGCTGGACGTGAACCGCATCGCCGGTTTTACGCAACGGCCGCAAGACGTGATCGGCACCCATTTCTTCAGCCCGGCCAACGTGATGACGCTGCTGGAAATCGTGCGCGGCGCGCACACCGGCAAGGATGTGCTGGCCACCGTCATGGCGCTGGCGAAAAAGATCAGGAAAACCGGCGTCGTCTCGGGCGTGTGCGACGGCTTCATCGGCAACCGCATGATCGAGCAGTACAGCCGCCAGGCCGGCTTCCTGCTGGAAGAGGGCTGCCTGCCGGAGCAGGTCGATAAAGCGGTCGAACAATTCGGCTTCGCGATGGGGCCGTTCCGCATGGGCGACCTGGCCGGCAACGATATCGGCTGGCATATCCGCAAACGCCGCTATCTCGACAAGCCCGACATCGTCTACTCGAAAACCGCCGACCTGCTGTGCGAAATGGGGCGTTTCGGCCAGAAAACGCAAGCCGGCTGGTACGACTACAAGGCCGGCGACCGCAACGCGTATCCGTCGCAAGCGGTCAACGACATGATCGTCCGGCACTCGGCCGATCTGGGCATTGCGCGGCGCAAGGTCGGCGACTCCGAAATCGTCGAGCGGCTGGTGTTCTCGCTGGTCAATGAAGCCGCGTACATACTCGAAGAAGGCATCGCCCAGCGCGCCTCCGACATCGACATCGTGTACCTGAGCGGCTACGGCTTCCCGCTGTTCCGCGGTGGCCCGCTGTTCTATGCCGACACCATCGGTTTGCCGAACCTGGTGATGGCAATGGAAAAATACGCGCAGGGTCGCAATGGCGACGCATGGAAAGTGGCGCCGTTGCTGCACAGGCTGGCCGATCAGGGAAAAACCTTCAACGGCTGAGCTGGCTTGCGGTATCTGACAAGGAACGGCCACCGCAGTATGGCCGTTTTCCTATTCGCTCCGTAGCGCGAAACGTAAATATACATGCATGTGTATATTAAAACTACGCAATAAAATACTGCGGAATATCCATTGTTTTTTGATATACCCTGCATATTCAAGGTGACATCTTAAGCCGCCAGCAAGCCCGCCGCAATATTCACCGAAAACCCCAGAATCGCCGCGTTGAACAGGAAGCTGAGCAGCGATTGCGCCAGCACCGCCTTGCGCATCGGCCGATTCAGAACCGCGACATCCGAGGTTTGCACCGCTACTGCGATGGTGAATGAAAAGTACAGGAAATCCCAGTAATCCGGATTTGCTTCATGGTTCGGAAACCCGAGCGGACGCTGGCTGTCCGGGGTGCGGTAAAACATGCGAGCGTAATGGACGGTAAACATGGTGCCGATCAGGCTCCATGAACCTAATATGGTAGCGCCGGTAAACGCATAGTGCAGCACGCGCTGGCTGGCCGGCAAGCCGTGCGCTGCGGCCAGCTCCAGGATGATGGCAGCCAGGCTGGCGATGGCGCTGATCGACATGATGGCCAGCACCGCCACCGCGCCTTCGTCTTCCTGCTCGGCGATTTTTTGCACCATGACATGGCTGGCGCGCATCATCAGCCACGCCATCAGGCTTAAATACAACCAGACTGCGATATTCCATCCGGCCAGGATGCGGGTGACCCAGAGCCAGGAATCGGGCAAGGTAAATACGGCCGCAGCCCCGAGCAGCAGGGCGAAGAACAGCCGCGGATGGTGGTGCGAATCGAAAAACTGGCGCATGGGGGCGGGCATCGGCAAGCGTCAGCCGGCGCCCGCAAGTACCTTGGCGACCGGTTCGGCCCGCAGCCGGAACACATCCGGCATGCCGGCACCCAGCAGCGGGCGCAGGTACTGGCGGAAGGCTTCGGTGACGTCGGTGCCGGACGCGGCGATGAAGGCATCCTCCATCACGCGCGTTTTGCCGGCCACCTCCTGCAACTGCAGCAGCGCATAATCGACCGCGTAATCGCCGCTGCGCCGGATCGCCACCGAACCGTCGCGGCCGCCGCGCATCGCAAATTGCAGCGCCTTCTCGCCGACTTCGCGCGCTTCACGCTGGTCGACGTCGGACACGCAACCGATGAACGAGCGCTGCAGGTAGCCGAAGGTGTCGCCGCGCACGCGCTTGATCTGGAGCTTGTTCTTGATTTCCTCGCACAGCAGGTCGGCCAGCGCGCCGTTGCCCGAGAGTTGCACGTTGCCGTGCGCGTCGCGCTCCTGATCCTTGACCAGTAGGCTGGCAATCGGCGTGCCGGATGCATCGTGGATGCCTTCGGACACCGCAACCACGCAGCGCCCGATCCGATCATGCACGGCTTTCACGTCGGCCAGGAACTGCTCCAGCGCGAAGGTGCGCTCGGGCAGGTAAATCAGGTGCGGCCCGTCGTCCGGATACTTCCTGCCCAGCGCCGCGGCCGCGGTCAGGAAGCCGGCGTGGCGGCCCATCACCACGCCGACATACACGCCGGGCAGGGAGGCGTTATCCAGGTTGGCGCCGGCAAACGCCTGCGCCACAAAGCGCGCGGCCGAGGGGAAGCCGGGCGTGTGGTCGCTGCCGACCAGGTCGTTGTCTATCGTCTTCGGGATGTGAATGCAGCGCAGCGGATAGGCCGCCTTTTGCGCCTCCTGGCTGACGATGCGCACGGTGTCGGAGGAATCGTTGCCGCCGATGTAGAAAAAGTGCCCGATCTGGTGCGCCCGCAGTACCTTGAAGATCTCCTGGCAATACTTGACGTCCGGCTTGTCGCGGGTCGAGCCCAGCGCCGACGAGGGCGTATTGGCGACCAGTTCCAGGTTCTGGCTGGTTTCCTGCGTCAGGTCGAGGAAATCTTCATCCAGGATGCCGCGCACGCCGCAGCGGGCGCCATACACCAGCTCGATCTCGCGAAAGCGCCGCGCCTCCAGCGTCACGCCCACCAGCGACTGGTTGATCACCGCAGTCGGGCCGCCGCCCTGCGCTACAAGAATTTTTCCGGATGCCATGCGATTCTCCTGACGATTGCAAGTAGGCTTGATTGTAACCTCCGGCGTGTCGATAGCAATCGGCGGCTAATGCGACTAATCGCCGGCGTAAATGTCCTTGCCGCGGGTTTCCCTGATGCACAGCATGCCGACCATGAAGGTCATCAGCGCAATCAGCACCGGATACCACAAGCCGTAGTAAATGTCGCCCCTGAAGGCCACCAGCGCAAAGGTGGTGGTGGGCAGAAAGCCGCCGAACCAGCCGTTGCCGAGGTGGTAAGGCAGCGACATCGAGGTGTAGCGGATGCGGGTCGGGAACAGTTCCACCAGCAGCGCCGCGATCGGGCCGTACACCATGGTCACGAACAGCACCAGCACGAACAGCAGGAACAGCAGCATGCCGTGGTTGACCTGTTGCGGGTCGGCCTTGCCGGGATAGCCTGCCGCTTTCAGCGCGGTCGTCATTTGTTTGGTGAAGGCGGCGGTTTGCCGTGCGGCTTCTTCTGCGCTCAGCCCGGTGGCGTCAAATCCTGTCAGCACCTGCGCGCCGATCTGGATTGCGGCGACCGAACCGGCAGGGCTGTCCACGGTTTCGTAATTGACGGAAGCCTGGGTCAGCGCGGTGCGGGCGATGTCGCAGGAAGAGTCGAATTTCTTCACGCCGGTCGGATTGAACAGGAAATGGCACTCGGCCGGGTCGGCCTTGACGACTACCGGAGCGCTGGCCTGCGCGGCTTCCAGCGCCGGATTGGCGTAATGCGTGATGGCCTTGAAGATCGGAAAATACGTCAGTGCGGCCAGCAGGCAGCCGGCCATGATGATCGGCTTGCGGCCGATCTTGTCGGAAAGTGCGCCGAAAACGATGAAAAACGGCGTTCCCAGCAGCAGCGAGGCGGCAATCAGCAGATTTGCGGTCTGGCCGTCGACCTTCAGGGTCTGGATCAGGAAGAACAGCGCGTACAGCTGGCCGGTGTACCAGACCACGGCCTGGCCTGCGGTCAGGCCGAACAGCGCCAGGATGACGATCTTCATGTTTTTCCAGCGGCCGAAGGATTCGGTCAGCGGGGCCCGGGAAGTCCTGCCTTGCGCCTTCATCCGCGCAAACGCGGGCGACTCGTTCAGGGACATGCGGATCCAGACCGACACCGCCAGCAGAAAGATCGACACCAGGAACGGAATGCGCCAGCCCCAATCCTGGAACGCTTCTTCGCCGACGGCGCTGCGCATGCCCAGAATGATCAGCAGCGACAGCAGCAGGCCCAGCGTTGCGGTGGTCTGGATCCAGGAGGTAAACATGCCGCGCTTGTGATGCGGCGCATGTTCGGCGACGTAAGTTGCAGCGCCGCCGTATTCGCCGCCCAAGGCCAGGCCCTGCAGGATGCGCATGGTAACCAGTGCAATCGGCGCGCCAATTCCGACCGACGCGTAACTCGGCAGCAGGCCGACAATGAAGGTCGCGCTGCCCATGATCAGGATCGTCAGCAGAAAGACGGATTTGCGTCCGATCATGTCGCCCAGGCGGCCGAAAATCAGCGCGCCGAACGGGCGCACGATGAAACCGGCGGCAAATGCCAGCAGTGCAAAGATGAAGCCGGTATTTTCATCCACGCCGGAGAAAAACTGCCGGGCCAGGATGGTGGCCAGCGAGCCGTACAGGTAAAAATCATACCATTCGAAGATGGTACCCAGCGAGGATGCAAAAATCACCTTCAGTTCTTCTGTCGTGATGACGTGCGCAGGCGGTGGTGCGGGCGCCATTCTTTCTCCTCAAGCTACTTATTTTTACAGGGTCTGGTGCGCAACGTGCTAACCCAGGCGGTGCCTGAGTTTCAGCTTTCAAACTTACGTGATTCTTGCGCGAAAATTCAAAGTGCCGGCGCCGCGAGGCCAGGCGGCAGGATGGGAGTTCAGCATCCTTGCATGTTTGCGAACGATCGTTCTAAATTATGCCATTCTGCGATTCGCCACATCCGCTCAATGAAGGGGTCTGGGGTGCGGTTGAACGGTGATCTGGCTTAAGCCTCATGCACAGGCTTGAAAGCCTCTACAGCAAAGGCTTTGCCACGGCCACTCTCGAAAACGACCATTTTTTAGATTCTCAATATTGATGGGCACGTCCACGATGCAATGGGCGTTTTCGGCTCTCAAAATGCATTCTCGAAACGATTTTTGTGAATTTTCACCGAAAGATGAGTTCTGAGAAGGATGGAATCACTCTTAAGTCGGTTGGCTGTTCCATTGCTCCCCAGACCCCATGAACGGGCTTTGCTGCAAACAGGCCGGGATGCATCCGCAAAAAAACCGATACGCACCACCGACAATCAGGAGATTTTCATGACCGATGCCGTTATCGTATCGACCGCCCGCGCTGCTCTGGCCACATCCCGGAAGGGCGCTTGCAACATGGCCCACGGCGCCACGCGCGGCGGCCGCGTGCTGCCGGCCTGTTCGAATTGGCTTAGGATCCACGCAGAACTGGACATGCGGCGCGCCTGGTTTTAAGGTGGCTGCTTTTTACACTCACGTCAACAGGATCGAAACCATGATCAAGCACATCGTCATGTGGCAGTTGAAAGACCGCGCCGAAGGCGCGGACAAGGCCGCCAATGCGGTCAAGATGAAGCAGATGCTGGATGCCTGCAGCGCCATCGTGCCGGGCATCCTGAAGTTCGAAGTCGCGCTGGCGCAGGACGGCATGGAGGCGACTTACGACGTGGTGCTGTATTCGGAATTCGCATCGGCAGCAGCGCTGGACGCCTATCAGGAGCATCCGGCGCACCAGGCGATCAAGCCCTTCATCGGCGCGGTGCGGCAGGCCCGACAGTGCATGGATTATGCGCGGTAAGCAGTTGCGGCGGCAATTTATACAACGCCGTGTATTTTTAGTATCCACTTATATACAAGCGGTAAATGCATTATTTTGATGCATACACCGGTTATTATTGAAAAATAAAGCGGGATGATGCGCCCGCGGGCAGGCGTCGCGTTACGTCATGCCGGGCTTAACCCGCAACAAAGGAAAAAACTATGCGCACAGTGCAGCAACTGTTTGATTTACAAGGAAAAGCCGCGCCGGTTAGCGGCGGCCCGCGCGGGCTCGGGCGGCAGATCGCCGAAGCGCTGGGCGAGCTGGGCGCAAGAATCGTGCTGGCGGTCGCGCACCTGGGCCGCCGCGGCATCGAAGCCGGCGTGAGCGCAGTCTGATGCCCGCCAAAATTCCGTTTCCGACCGACATCCCGTTCCTCAATGAGATCGGGGTCGAGCTCGTCAGCATGGGCGACGGCCAGGCGCAGGTCGCGGTCGATCTGCAGGGGCGCCACATGAACAGCTGGGCGGTCGCCCACGGCGGCCTGACGATGACGCTGCTCGATGTGGCGATGTCGCTGGCCGGACGTTCGATTTTTCCGCAGGCCAAGGGCGCGATCACGGTCGAGATGAACACCAGCTTCGTGCAACCCGGCGGCAAGCCGGGCAGCCGCCTGATCGCCACCGGCAAGGCATTCCATCGTTCCACTACCCTGTGCTTCTGCGAAGGGGAGGTGCGCAACGGCGACAGACTGGTGGCTAAGGCAATGGGCACCTTCAAATACCTGCGCCGCCTTCCGGCCGACAAGGATGCATTGGCCGGCCAGGTGGGCGACTGATCATCCGCCTCGATGGCCGGCCTGCTGAATGCGCCGGCAATGGGGGTCTATAACGTCTCCAAGCACGCGGTGGCGGCATTGTCGGAATCGCTGTACCACGACTTGCAACTGGCCGCGGCGCCGATCGGCGCCTCGGTGCTGTGCCCGTATTTTGTGCCGACCGGCATCTGCGCGCGAGCATGAAACTGGCGTAAACTGCGTTCTTCCAAAAACTTCCTGCCCAATCATCATGACAATTCGCATCGCACTCGGCGACTGGCCGACCCAAAAAACCGCAGCGCAGGCGATTCGCTATGCGGTTTTTGTGCTGGAGCAAAAAGTCCCGCTCGAAATGGAATGGGACCAGATGGATGCGCAATGCGTGCATGCGGTCGCTTTCATGCCGGATGGCGCGGGCGTGGAGCGCGCGGTGGGTACCGGGCGCCTGCTGCCGGACGGCCATATCGGCCGCATGGCGGTGCACAAGGAAGCGCGCGGCAGCGGCGTCGGCGCCGCGCTATTGCTGGCGCTGATGCAGCAGGCGCAGCAGCGCGGCGAGCGCCAGGTGGAACTCAGCGCCCAGACCCACGCCGAAGCATTCTATGCGCGCCACGGCTTCGTGCGCGAAGGCGAGCAATACCAGGATGCCGGCATACCGCATGTCCACATGCGGCATATCTTTTAGCGGGTTCTTTCGATCAGCGCGGCAGGGGCATTGTTATAGAGCTGCACCAGCGTCGAGGCGCGGGTGCCGTAATTGGGCGCTTCGATATAGGGCGCCGACAGCAGGCGTTCCAGTTCGATGTCGATGCCGGTCTGCGGCAAGCGGCAATCGGAGGCGGCGGGCGTGGTGTCGAACAGCATGTCGAAATAGGCGTCTTCCGGTGCGCGCTGGCACAGCAGGCTGCCGAATTGCGCCTTGGTGCGCACCACTTTCGGCCACGGCGTATCGAGCAGCGCGTTCGATATGCCGTAAATTCCCGGCGCCAGCGGCAGGCCGTTGCGGGCATCGGCGCCGCCGCGATTGGAAAACCAGATTAGTTGCTCGCGGTCGCCGACCAGCAGGTTGAAGCCGTTGTACTGCGCACTCGCGTCGCGGAGGGCGTCGATGTAGCTGCGCGGACTCATGTCGCCGCTGAGGAAATCGGCCACCAGAGTGCCGCGCGACGGCGCATCGCTGCGCTTTTCGGACGGCGCGCGGATATTCGTGACGGCGGCAAAACGGCCGTCCGGCCGGGTGATGCCCATCCAGCTGCCGCCGGCCTGCAGATCGCGTCCGGCGTAGATTTGCGGGTAATCATCCCAGGCCATCGCGGGCGCGGTCGGGCGATCCAGGAATTCATCGCGATTGGCGGCGGCAATCAGCGGCATGTCGGGCATGACCTGCCAGGCGAAAACGATCAGGCACATAAGCGGGTTTCCAATCAGCCTATAAAACGGCTATAAAACGGCTATAAAACGTTCAAGATGGCGTTCGCCATCGATCTGCGGCGCAATTTCCGCCGCAGCCACGGCTTCGGCCAAGGTCGCATCGAAGCCGTCCGGCACCGCCAGATAGACTTCCATCCAGGTCTGGCAGCCATCCCGGCTGTCAAGGCGGCGCCTGAGCGCAGTGCTGATCCTGCATTGCTGCTGCAAAGCGGCCTGCATCGGCAACAGCTTGCCGCGCAACGCTTGCGCCTGCGCTTCGCTGACCCGGTAATAAATGTAGTAATCCATTCAGGCTTGCCTTTGCAGCTCAAAATGCATGGGGTATGGCAAAAAACATGCTTTATCGCATGTTTTTAAAGCGATATTAAAAAATACAATGTGCAGTATGTTTTTCAGCCAAAAATCATTCGGAATCGTCCGGCAACGCGTACGGCAGCGTGCGCAGCTGCAGCGGCGCACCGCCGGCGCTGCCCAGATGCAGTGCGCCTTCGGCGCTGGCGGCCAGCTTGAGCTCGACCAGGCAATCGAAATCATCGCCGGCGCTGCGCTCGGCATTGACGACCATGCCGCACGGTTGGTCCGGATCGCTGCTGGAGAAGACTTCCATCCCGGCAGCCACAGCCGGAGCGCTGATGCTGGCTGCCAGCATGCGGCGCTTGAGCTTGCCCAGATACTGCATGCGCGCCACGATTTCCTGGCCGGGATAGCAGCCCTTCTTGAAGTTGACGCCGCCGATCAGCTCCAGATTCAGCATCTGCGGCACGAACTGTTCCTGCGTCGACAAGGTGATTTGCGGCACGCCGGCCCGGATGCCCGACAGGCGCCAGGCGCTGCTGCCGGCTGCCGCCAGCTGTGCGGTCAGCGCCGGCCAGGCAGCTTGCGCCGCAGCTGCGCTGGCAAGCCACTGGTAGCGCGGGGCATCGAAGGCATCGGCCAGACGCAGCAAGGTGCCGCAGTCATTGCTGACGCAGGCATACGGTGCCGCCGGCAGGGCAGGGAACCAGGCTTGCAGCGCGGCGGCGGCGGCCCGTCCGCCCAGTCCCAGCAATACGTGGCTGTCGTTCAGGTCGGTCAATTTGACCTTGGCGCGCATCACGTACATCTGCAGGCGCTTCTGGATCGACGGCTGCAGCGCGCGCGGCAATTGCAGCAAAATCGCATCGGCCGACTGCCACATCACGAATGTGGCCAACAGGCGGCCCTTGGGCGTGCAGTAGCCGGCCAGCCGCACTTCATCCGCGCCCAGGTGAGCCACATCGTTGGTCAGCTGATTATGCAAAAAACTGGCGGCATCTTCGCCGCCGGCAGCGATCACGCCGAGGTCGCCCAGCGGCGCGACGAAGCCGGCCTCCAGCGTTGCCAGCGCCGCAGGCTGGTCGAAGTGCAGCACATCGGCTGGATTGTCGCTGCTAAAGTGCGCGCCTTGCGCCGCCATAAATTGCAACCAATTATTCATCATCGTTGTCATATGTTTAGAATTATCGTTATTGATGCGGCACGATGAAGCCCAGATCCCATCGTGCCCCGTTCTCTCCTGCCCCCGCGAGAGGATGCGGCTTTATCATGCCGCATCAAATAAATCGGCGTCATCCGAAAACGCCGCAGTTGTCAGTCGTAAACTAAATCGTTCAGTCGCGCCCGATACCGCATTCCGGCGCGGCCGATGCTTTATCATTGTCGGCGATTATAGAGCCGCTAAAAAAATTACGCCGAAACCACCACCTTCGCCGCCACCAGACATGTCTTTTCTGAAAAAATTATTCGCAATATGCATCATGCTGGCACTGCTGACCGGCGCTGCCATCTACTTCTGGGCCGGCCAGCCAATCCAGGGCAAGAGCGGCGAGCAAGCGGTACCGTTTACCGTCAGGCCCGGCAGCCATTTGCGCGATGCCGCCGATCAAATCGTCGCTGCCGGGGTTCCGGTCAATCCCGCGTTGCTGACGCTGCTGGCGCGCGTTACCTGGCAAGCCGACAAGATCAAGGCCGGCAGCTACGAACTGAAGCCCGGCGCCACGCCCCGTACGCTGCTGCGGCAATTGGTGCGCGGCCAGTTCGCGCAGGAGTCGCTGGTCATCATCGAGGGCTGGACTTTCCGGCAAATGCGCCGTGCGGTAGCCGAGCACCCGGGCCTGAAGCACGACACCGTCGACCTTACCGATGCGCAACTGCTGGCCAAAATCCCGCTGGACGCCAAGCATCCGGAAGGCCTGTTTTTCCCCGACACCTACCTGTTCGCCAAGGGCGCGAGCGACCTGCAGGTTTATCGCCAGGCCAATGCCGAACTGGCGTCGCATCTGAATGACGCCTGGAGCAAGCGCGCTGCCAGCCTGCCGTACAAGAGCCCGTATGAGGCGTTGATCATGGCGTCCATCGTCGAAAAGGAAACCGGCCGGAAGGAAGACCGCAGCACGATTGCCAGCGTATTCGTCAACCGGCTGAAAGCCGGCATGATGCTGCAGACCGATCCGAGCGTGATTTACGGCATGGGCGAGCAATACAGCGGCAACATCCGCAAGCGCGACCTGCAAGCCGACACTGCCTACAATACCTACACCCGCAGCGGCTTGCCGCCGACTCCGATCGCCTTGCCGGGCGCCGAATCGCTGCAGGCAGCGCTGGCGCCGGCCAACACCGATGCGCTGTATTTCGTCGCGCGCGGCGACGGCAGCAGCCAGTTTTCGAGCAATCTGGGCGACCATAACCGGGCCGTCAACAAATACATCCGTGGAGGAAACTAGCTGTGCACAATCCGGTACGCGGAAAATTCATCACTTTTGAAGGCATCGACGGCGCCGGCAAATCGACCCATATCGGCTTCGTCGCCGGCCTGCTCGAAACCGCCGGCAAGACCGTGGTCACGACCCGCGAGCCGGGCGGCACCAGTCTGGGCGAAAAGCTGCGCGAGCTGCTGCTGCATCAAAAAATGCACCTGGAAACCGAAGCCCTGCTGATGTTTGCAGCCCGCCGCGAACATATCGCGCAAGTGATCGAGCCGGCGCTGGCGCGCGGCGACTGGGTCATCTCGGACCGGTTTACCGATGCCACTTTCGCCTATCAGGGCGGCGGCCGCAAGCTCGACCTGCACAAGCTCGACGTGCTGGAGCAATGGGTGCATCCGCATCTGCAGCCCGACCTGACCCTGCTGTTCGACGTGCCGCTGGAGGTAGCGCGGGCGCGGCTGGATGCCAGCCGCATGCTGGACAAGTTCGAACAGGAGCGGGCGGATTTCTTTGCCGCCACGCGGGCCGAATATTTGCGCCGCGCCGCGCAGTTTGCGCAGCGCTTTCGCATCATCGATGCCGCCGAGCCGATCGCCAATGTACGCGCAGCGCTTGAAGAAATCATTGCAAGTCTCTGATAATCACACTCTTAAAGCTGATATTTCACTTTAATGAAAAATCATAATATTTTGATTATTAATGAATAATTCGATTTACCCCTGGCAGCAAACAGCGTGGCAGCAGTTGCAGCAACAGCGCGACCGGCTGCCGCATGCGATTCTGCTGCACGGCGCCCAGGGGATAGGCAAAACCGTGTTTGCCGAGCATCTGGCGCAAGCGCTGCTGTGCGATGCGCCGGGCGCGGACGGCCATGCCTGCGGCCAATGCGGCTCCTGCGGCTGGTTCGCACAGTACAGCCACCCCGATTATCGGCGCGTGCGGCCGGAAATACTGGAGCCGGAAGGCGGCGAAGCGGGCAGCGAGACGGAATCCGAGGACGGCAAGAAAAGCGCAAAAACCGCCAAGGCGCCGTCCAAGGAAATCAAGATCGGCCAGATCCGGGCGCTGGCCGATTTCATGAACATTTCCACGCACCGGCGCGGCAAGCGCGTGATCGTGCTGTATCCGGCCGAGGCGCTCAATGAAATGGCCGCCAATGCCTTGCTGAAAACCCTGGAGGAGCCGGCGCCGGACACGGTGTTTCTGCTGGTCACCAGCAACCTCGAACGGCTGTTGCCGACCATCCTGTCGCGCTGCCGCAAATTCGCGCTGAGCATGCCGTCGACCGAGCAGGCGCTGGCCTGGCTGCAGCAGCAAGGCGTAAGCGACGCGGCGGTCTGGCTGGCCGAAGAGGGCGGGGCGCCGCTGGCGGCCTGCGCCGAGGCGCAGGCCGGCAATCGCGACGAAATCGATACGCTGCTGGCGCTGCTGGCAAAACCGAGCGCCGACGCATTGCTGAAGGTCGCCGATCGGCTGCAAAAGGTATCGGCAACCCGACTGGTCACGTGGCTGCAGCGCTGGTTGTTCGATCTGCTTTCTGTCAAACTGGCCGGCAAGGTCCGATACTATCCGGCGCAGCACGACGCGCTTGCAGCGCTGGCGAAACGGATCGAACCGGACGCCCTGCTGCGGCTCCAGAAGGCCGCCGGCCAGCGCCGCGCGATCGCCGAACATCCGTTGTCGGCCAAGCTGTTCATTGAAGACATGTTGCTGGACTATTTGACCTTATTCCCTTGAAAGGACCCGCATGAACGACGCTAGCGCAGCCGCAGCACCCACGGCGGCAGCCGCAACACCGATCGGCCGGCCGTCGGTGCTGTCGCTGTCGATCAAGGAAAAATCGGCGCTGTACGCGGCCTATATGCCGTTGCTGAAGAATGCCGGCATTTTCGTGCCGACCAGCAAATCCTACAAACTGGGCGACGAGATCTACCTGATCCTGTCGCTGATGGACGATCCGAACAAATACCCGATTGCCGGCACGGTCGCGTGGATCACGCCGGCCGACGCGCAAAACAACAAGACGCAAGGCATCGGCGTGCATTTTCCGGACGATGATAGCGGCAAGCGCGTCAAACTCTCGATCGAGGCACTGCTGGGGAGCGCCCTGAATTCAACCCGCGCCACCCACACTCTATAAGATGCCGCACACCCATCGCACTGCCTGTTCCGAGGATTTGCCGGCCATCGTCGCCATCTACAATTCGACTGTCGCATCGCGCATGGTCACCGCCGATACCGAACCTGTCAGCGTCGCCTCGCGCCAAGCCTGGTTCGCGCAGCACACGCCCGACAAGCGGCCGCTGTGGGTGGTTGAATCGGGCGACGGCATCCTCGGCTGGCTGTCATACTCGGATTTCTATGGCAGGCCCGCTTACGCCGGCACCGCCGAACTCTCGATCTATCTGCATCAGGACGCCCGCGGCAAGGGATTGGGCCGTTATCTGCTGGCGCAGGCGATCGATTTCGCGCCGAGAATCGGCGTGCATACCTTGCTCGGCTTCATCTTCGGCCACAACCAGCCCAGCCTGGGGCTGTTCGACCGCTTCGGTTTCGAGCGCTGGGCGCTGTTGCCGCGGGTGGCCACGCTCGACGGCGTCGAGCGCGATTTGCTGATCCTGGGCAAGCGGGTAGGGTAAGTTTGCCTTCCCGGGCAGCGGAAGCAGATTTTTCCGGCGTTTTGGCGGCGACTTATACTGCAATATGTATTTTTTAATATCGCTTATATATTAAGAGATATTCAATATTTTTCGCCATACTCCATATTTATGGTTGCATGGGCCGGATTCCGGCGGATGCGCGTAAAATTCACAGCATGTATATCGATTCTCATTGCCACATCAATTTCCCCGAGCTCGCAGCCAGGATGCCCGAAATTCTGGCCCGCATGGCGGAAAACCGTGTCACGCATGCGCTGTGCGTCAGCGTCGACCTGCCGGATTTTCCGCAAGTGCTGGCGCTGGCCGAGCAATATCCGCATATTTACGCCTCGGTCGGCGTCCATCCCGATTACGCCGACACCCCGGAACCGAGCGTCGAGCAGCTGCTGGCGCTGGCGCAGCATCCGAAAGTCATCGCGATCGGCGAAACCGGCCTCGATTACTTCCGCCTGCAGGGCGACCTGGAATGGCAGCGCGAGCGCTTTCGCGTCCATATCCGCGCTTCCAGGGCGAGCGGCAAGCCGCTCATCATCCATACCCGCGCTGCCGCCGCCGATACGATACGGATCATGCAGCAGGAGGGCGCCGGCACCGATGCCGGCGGCGCGGCCGGCGTCATGCATTGCTTTACCGAATCGCTGGAGGTTGCACAAGCGGCGATGGCGATGGGGTTTTACATCTCGTTTTCCGGCATCGTCACCTTCAAGAGCGCCAAGGAGCTGCAGGCGGTGGCGCGTGCAGTGCCGCTGGAACGCATCCTGATCGAAACCGATGCGCCTTATCTGGCGCCGGTGCCGCATCGCGGCAAGATGAACGAGCCGGGCTTCGTCAAGCATGTGGCGGAGTACCTGGCCGACCTGAAAGGCGTGCTGCTGGCCCAGCTTGCGCAACAGACTACTGATAATTTTTTCAATCTATTCAAGCTCGTACGCTGAACTTCTCATGTCGATTATCAACATTAATGCAAGCCGCAGCATCGGCCGGAAACTGCGTTTGGCCGTGGTTGTCGGATCGATTGCAGTCGGTGCAGCGCTGGCAGTGATTGCGCCGCCGGCCTTGGCTGACGCGTATACCGATTTTTTTCGTGCAGTGGGCAACGACAATGCGGACGAAGTTGCATCGCTGCTCCGGCGCGGCTTCGACTCTAACGCAATCGAGGCCAAACGCGGCGAGACCGGCTTGATGCAGGCGATTCAGGGCGGCTCCAAAAAAGTCATCGAGGTGCTGCTCAATGCGCGCGACATCGACTTCGAAGCCCGCGCATTCAACGGCAACACCGCCCTGATGCTGGCCGCCTACAAAGGATTGCCGCAGGTGGTGCAAACGCTGCTGGACAAGGGCGTCGAGGTCAACCAGCCCGGCTGGACCGCGCTGCATTACGCGGCAACCGCAGGCAATAACGAGATCGTGCAATTGCTGCTGGACAAGTCCGCCTACATCGATGCCGAATCGCCGAACGGTACCACGCCGATGATGATGGCGGCACGTTCCGGCCACATCCTGACGGTCAAGCTGCTGCTTGATGAAGGGGCCGACGCGACAATGAAGAATCAGCAAGGCATGAGCGCGATTGATTTCGCGCTCAAATTCGGCCACAAGGATATTGCCGAAGGATTGCAATACCGGCTTGAAAAATCCGGCAAAAGGTAAGCCCCGACTTGGAGCCTGTCAGCGGCATCGCAGCTCCAGCATCGGCTGCTTCACATACTTATTCATAAACACTTATCAGGTCGATTTCATGCATTTTCATTTGAGTGCGCTGCCGATGCTGCAGCGCCAACGCATTCTCCGTCAGCGCAAGGCGTCGCGGTGAGCAATTATCCGGTCATTTGCTGGAGCGAAGAGGGCGCCGATCGCAGCGCGCGCTGGCATTCGGAAAGCGCAGCGCCGGCGCCCAAGCGGGTCCAGGTTGCCGACGACCGCATGGCGGCCGACACTGCCTACCGGCTGGCCTGCGAAGGCACTGCGCTGCTGTGGCGCGGCGATTTCCAGAACGCGCGCCAGTTGCTGCAGGCGCTGGCGCGGCGCGCCGACCGCAAGCCGAGGAAGACCTCCGAAGTACCCAGCGAAGCCTTTCACCTGCATCGCCAGGCGCAGGCCCAGCGCGCCCGCACGCTGGCCATGCTGTTGCTGCCGCTGGAGGCCGACTACCGGATCCCGCTGCGGCGCGCGCCCGACGTGCAACAGGCTTGCATCGAGGCGTATGGTCCGGGCGAAGCCGCATCGGTGATCTCGCTGCGCGAACTGCTGGGCCTGATCGGCGCCCATGAATGGCGCAAAAAAGGGGTTGAAATCGCGGCTCTCGGCGCGCGCATCCATCCGCACTACGGCGTATTTTCACCGTTGCGCGGCGAATATCTGGAGCTAGTGGCCAACGCGCCGCTGCCGTCGCTGGAGCTGGCTTTCGACATCGGTACCGGCAGCGGCGTGCTGGCCGCAGTGCTGGCGCGGCGCGGCGTCAGGCGCGTCATCGGCACCGACCAGGATCCGCGCGCGCTGGCTTGCGCCAGTGAAAACATCGCCCGGCTCGGGTTGGCCGGGCAGGTCGAATTCATAAAGGCAGACCTGTTTTCGGCCGGCCGCGCGCCGCTGATCGTCTGCAACCCGCCGTGGCTGCCGGCACGCCCGAGCGCATCGATAGAATCCGCGATCTACGATCCCGACAGCCGCATGCTGCTCGGCTTTCTGAACGGACTGGCCGCACATCTGGAGCCGGGCGGCGAAGGCTGGCTGATACTGTCAGACCTGGCCGAGCATCTGGGCTTGCGCACCCGCGCCGAGTTGCTGGCTGCCTTCGATAGTGCCGGGCTGAAAATCGTGGACAGAACCGACATCCGGCCGCAGCATCCGCGCGCCAGCGATGCCAGCGATGCGCTGCATCAAGCGCGCGCGGCGGAACTGACGTCGCTGTGGCGCCTCGCGGTCGCTTGATGCAAGACCAATATCCATATCAAGAACCATTTTAATCAGGAAGAAAATGAGTAATAAGCCCGCCAGAATCCTTACCTTTAAATGCAAGAAATGCAGCAAGCCGGTCAAGGTATTCCTGCAAAAAGTATCCTCCTGTTCGCACATCCAGCCGTATCAAGGCATCTGCACCTGCGGTGAATTGACGCGCTACGCAACCGGCCAAAAGGATGCGGTGCAATCCTATATGGAGTCGGCGGACGGCAACTGGTCACATCATCACAGCTGATAGGGGACCTGAAATGACGAAAAAACGCACGCCGCCGAGCAAAAGCACCGGTCAGTTCCGCAAGTACAAGAAATAGAAAAAACGCCCCATAACGGGGCTTTTTATTTGTACAGGGGGCGGTATTAATAAGATGCATTGTTTCTGAACTCGATTCCGGCACAGTGTCCAAACAATTTTACTTTCGGTGAAAATGAGACAATAACCTTACTGTCAATTGCGCCGGGCTCGAGACGGCCGGAACAAACGGTTGACACATGTTCGCCATCGTTGCAAATCTTGACGACATCAACGCAGCTTTCACCGGCTTCATTTCCGATATTTCTAACTTGGCATTGCATGCTGTTACGTCCCGTATCACGGCAAGATGTGTTGATTCGTGGCGCCCTGGTTACTGCGGCGTTAGATACCATCGTTTCATTCGAATCGAGACTATCGGATGGTGGATAAAAGCCAGCTGGGCGCGCTGCATACACTGGCGCGGCGATTAATAGGCATATCGTCATCAATGAGTAAATCCATTTATTCATTATTGTTTCCCTGTGTTAAGAGATTCGCATCTTAGCAGACCGATATCTGCGCCGGAACAACTGCGGCTTCTTCCATTGGTGCGGCAACTGGCTGCTTTTTCGCCTGCTGCAACTCAATCACATCGCCGGTAACCAGCCTCATCTTGGGCGACAGTTTGCCGAAACCCATCTGCCGGTGCCGCTCGGCGGCCTCCATATGCTGCAACCGCATCAACTCCGGGATCCACCACGGCACTTTCTTGTTGCCGGCCAGCCAGTCGCGCACCGAGCGCTCGGAGCGGCGCAGGCGCTTGGCCAGCACCTTGATCGCCACGCCGCGCGCGTAATACGCCATTTCGTTCGGATTCCCATAGCGCAAGTTTGGATATTTCATGTTTTCTTTCGGGCAACAAAAAAGCCGCTAATGTAGCGGCCACAGGGTTGATATTGGGTAGTACAAAACTTCGCATAATTTATATTATGTTAAATCAAACGAAGAAGGCTAGTCATTTTGCCGATACTCGTTGCGAATGCATGCGTAAATCGACTTGCGATCTTCCGCGATCAGAAAATCTCAAGAAAACAATTCTAGTTACATAATGGTAATAAAATAACCAAGAGTATCAGGCCGACAAGGAGCATTCTGGAATGAACAAGGGAACCATCTTCTCTTTACTGCTGGCCTGCATTGTCGTGTTCGGAGGCATTGCATTATTGAGCAAATCGATAAAGCAGATACAAAACAACACGAACGGTCAAACCAACATTGACCAGCGCCGCGCATCTGCCCCCATAGAACAAGCGCCGGAAATTGCGCCCCAAACAAGCCAACCAAAATCGAGCGGCATCAATAAATGCATTCTGGCCGGAAAGATCATTTACTCAGATACCGAATGTGCACCAGGCGCAAAAAGCGTAGCTGTAAAAATTGAAGAATCAGCAGGTATTGTTAGTCCTGATCGCGCAATCGTAAATGCCACAATTGAACGAATGGCCGCAGAGAACAAGCGTAATCGAGAACGAAATTCGGCTCCAGTTGCATCACTCGAAATACCCAAAAAAATAAGCCCATATTGCGACAGCTACAAAAGCCAGATTGAGCAGCTAGATGCGCTAGCACAGCAGGCAAATTCATCTTATGCAACGGAAAGAATCAGACAATCACGCTGGCACGTTCAGAAATTACAATTAGACGGAAATTGCTACAAGAAAATAAAAAAATATGTAAAGTGACGCATCACATTAAAACGGGCAATCGATACAGCGGCCCATTGTGCGAAGTAGTCGCAAGCCACGCCAAGCGCGTTATTACAGCAAGTCTGGACAGACACCCATGAGGCGGGTCAATTGATGATTGTATTGTCCAAATCATTCGAATGACAAACAAGTAGACCTTGGCAAAACCATACGCCAGATACTATCCTGCGTTCAGACGGTGTTTATCTGGTGTCAAAGCGGCGGGATCAATAATGCTCCCGATATTTCTTCCGCTATATGTGCCCTTGCGAACACCAAGAAAGCCTGGTTTTGAGCGCAAAATTCTTCCTTAGTTATCTGAAAGCCCCCGGTTTGGTGGGAGCAATTGCGCCATCGTCGGTATTTCTAGCCAAGGCGCTGTGTCAGCACGCGCGCGGCGCGCGGCATATTATTGAACTGGGTGCGGGAACGGGGGCCATTACGCGGTACTTGCGTGAGAAATTTCCAGAGGTGACGTTAGTGGTGGTCGAGCAGGATGGACCAATGGCAGCCGCTCTGGAACGGCGCTTCGGGAAGGGCATAGTGGTGGCCGATACCATTCAGTCCAGGCAAGACTTGATCAAGGGTATCCCTGACCAATCGGTGGTGGTTTCGTCCTTGCCGTTCCGAAGCCTCCCCGAAACCATCGCGATGCCAGTTATTGCTCTGCTAAGAGATTTTTTGCTGGCAAGTCCGGAAAGGCGACTTGTCCAGTACACTTATGGTCAACGTGTTCCATTCAGATCGCCACATCGGGCTCTTGTTTGGAAGCGCCAGAATCTCGTTCTGCGCAATATCCCACCCGCCTGGATCTGGACACTCCAGCAGTCGGATACAAAACACAAATTCTGAAAAAATCAAACAATCGCACCTGTGGAGTCACACCCTGCTTCTGCATCGGCACATTGAAACCGTTCGGATAAACATTTGCGTATGGACGCGGTTATTTCGCAGCCTGTTTTTTAGCAATCTGGGCGACATGCCTGCCCTGAAAACGCGCCATTTCAAGCTCGTTTTCACTTGGCATGCGAGTCCCGTCTCCGCTGGCAATCGTGGACGAACCATAAGGGCTGCCGCCGGATATTTCAGCCATCGTCATTTGTCGTGCTTCGGAATAGGGCAAGCCGACGATAATCATCCCCAAGTGAAGCAAGGTCGTATGGAAGCTGGTTAATGTGGTTTCCTGGCCGCCATGCTGAGTCGCCGTGCTGGTAAACACGCTGCCGATTTTGCCAACCAGAGCTCCGCTCATCCACAATCCTCCGGTCTGATCGAGGAAATTTCTCATTTGCCCGCACATGTTGCCAAAGCGCGTAGGGGTGCCGAAGATGATGGCATCCGCATCGGCCAGATGGTTCGGCGTCGCCACTGGAACATGGGCAAAGGCTTGCCGTGATGCCTTCGCCCCCGATTTCTCCAGTACATCATCCGGCATCAGTTCAGGCACCTGTAACAGGGTAACCTCCGCGCCCTCGACTTCGCGAGCGCCTTCGGCGATCGCTTCCGCCATCTGATAAATGTGGCCGTACATGCTATAGAAAACGACTTGTATTTTGGTTGCCATACAACAACCTCCGGTTGGTAATTGGTGTAAATGCGTATGTTAGCTACGCGGATTCAGAGACATGCCGGCATGTCTTGCCGGATCATGCAAGGCTGTCGGGGCGGGTATGCCGCGAATTCTAACGCTGCCAATGCACCCGCAACAGATACTCGGACTTGTTGTAATGGAAATTCAAATCGCCTTTATACGCGTTGTGCAATGCCTCGCCGATGCCGCGTGCCAAGTGTATGTCCGTGGTTGTAATCAACAGATTGCCAGCGTTTTCTTCGATTGACATGATCCGCTGCAACGGATGCTCGGATTTTTCATGCGCCTCCACATTCTGAATAAGGCTGCGCACTTCCTCAGAATGCTTTTGCGCAAATTCGCCTTCTATTGACACATATCCTGCGGGTAATTTTTCGTGGATTCTTTTGCAGGCAGGACATTGTGTTTTGTGTGCATTGGCGGTCGGGAGTATCCATTGCCACCGCCCGTCATGGTAGACCGCACCACAATCGCTGCATACCGCGGGTTCAGACAGTTTGTCTCGTTGATATGGATCGTCGTTCGTATCGTATATCGTCCCAAAATGCCTGCCATGCTGAAAACCGGCAGATGATAAATTCTCTTTTTTCATGGATTTTCTCCTGATAGAAAACGGTAAAAAGGCAGCGCTATGGTTTTCGAGCTTGGCTATGCTCAAAAAACACAAAATCTGCAATCCGTTTTAATAATCACGCAGCGCCGGAACGGGAGATTGACGTGCGTCAAAACCGCAGTAGCTTGAGACATGTCAAATTCAGGGATGGCTCGCTTCAGGCAGGATTTCCAAGGAAATTGCGCAAGCGACCAAAGTCGCAGCACGAAATTGCCCTGCGGCGCGGCGTTCATCGGCGTTGCTCAGAACCTAAAAGGTATTCATGATGGTGTTGCCGCTTGACGATATCGCTCTTGAATCGAAGGTTGCGTTCCTTCGGCAGCCGACCAGTTTTCCTGAGCCGACCTATCGCGTGGAGACGATGGAGACCCATATGTCATGGATTTTCCTGACTGATGGCTACGCGTATAAATTAAAGAAACCGGTGCATTACGACGCACTCGACTTTCGTACGATTGCGGCGAGACACCACTTTTGCGATGAAGAAGTCCGGCTGAACCGGCGCCTTGCCGGGACGGTATACGTGGGCGTGGTGTCGCTCACCGTCGACCAGGTCGGGCATCTTCAGTTGGACGGTTGCGGCGTCGCAATCGATTTCCTGATCAAAATGCGCCGGCTCCCTGCCCGGCACATGCTGGATTACGCGATCAGGGACGGCACCGCACACGCGGAAGACATTGGCAAAATCGCGGCGCTGCTCAGCAGCTTCTACCATGCATTGCCGCCTGTTGCCATACATCCTGCCGCTTACCGCAATCGATTTCTGGCCACGATCGAACAGAACTTGCGAACGTTGAGCGCACCCGCCTATCAACTGCCGGTTGAGCAGGTGAAACGGGTTTGCGCGGCGCAACACACTGCCTTGCAGCACATGTCAGGATTGTTCGACGAGCGCGTGCTTGCGGGAAAGATCATCGAAGGCCATGGCGACCTACGGCCTGAACATATCTGCCTGCGGCCGGATCTGGTGATCATCGACTGCCTCGAATTTTCGCCCCAGATGCGGCAAGTCGATGCCGTCGACGAGTTGGGCTTTCTGGCACTCGAATGTGAGCGACTGGATGCAAGCGACTTCGGCGCCCTGCTTCTCAAAAATTACGAAAAAATTTCAGGCGACAGGCCGGCTCCCGCACTGGTGCATTTTTACCAGAGCTACCGGGCGTGCATACGGGCTGCCATTGCGATCCGGCATCTCGATGAGGAAAAATTCCGCCATTCGGCGGAATGGCCGCGCCGCGCCAGAGAATATCTGCAACTGGCGGAACTGCATATACGGGAATGCAGTTAATTATTCCAATTCGCATCAAGAACAGTAGCAGCGTTGCTCCTTATTTTAATGCAGGCAGGAATTGGACATTTCCAGAAAGACACGGCCGACACGAATGCAGCTTAGGGTGCTATTTGCCTAAAAAAACAATAGAGTATATCTATTTTATTA
>NZ_AVCC01000052.1 GCF_000622895.1 Herminiimonas sp. CN | reverse complement strand
TTGTTCTTTCTGCGTGATGGTAATGCTTACTGTTTCAGCCTATTTTCCCTCTCCTTTTACCCAAAAAATTACCGGCAGCACACGGACGCATTGCGCCGCGAACATGAATTAAAAATGAATTAAAACTGCTTGAATCTTACTCTCCTTCACATTAAGATAGTAATCAATTACTTACTTAAAGATGAAAATGCCGATTCCAGAACGCCAGAAATCCCGACTTTCGTCCGGGGCGCGCCAGGCCGACATTATCCAGATTGTATTGACGCTTACAGCGCAGCAGAGTCCGGCCGACATCACCACCATGGCGATCGCCAAGGCTATCGGCCTGACTCAGGGAGCGGTATTTCGGCACTTTCCAACCAAGGAAGCGATCTGGCTCTCGGTGCTGGACTGGGTGCGACGCAGCTTGTTGAGTCGCATCGAAGACGCCGCCCAGTCAGTGGCCGACCCGCTCGCTGCCTTGCGCGCGGCTTTCGCGGCGCATGTGCAATTCATCAAGGATCAGCCGGGGGTTCCTCGCATCATTTTCCATGAATTGCAACAACCGGGGGACTCGCCGCTCAAACAGCAGGTGCGGGAAATTTTGCGCAGCCACAAGAAAATCGTAATGACCTTGCTGCAGACAGCGCAGCAGCAAGGACAGATCGACACTGCACTGCAACTCGAATCCGCCAGCACACTCTTTCTGGGCGCAATCCAGGGACTCGCGATGCAAGCCATGGCAGCCGGTGCGACAGCCGATCTGCAACAATTGTCCGAAGGTGTGTTGGAAGTACTTTTAAGCGGCGTAGAAAGAAGATAAGCAATGACTCGCTCATTTCCATCGAAAAAAATTTGCACTGCCCGGCCTGGCCATCATGATCGTGGCCGGCATCGGCTGGCTGATCTTTCAGCACGGCCCCATGGCACCCAACCGGGTAACCGCTGCTACCGCAGAAATCGCCGATTTGCAATCTTCGATCTTTGGCATCGGCATCGTCGAGGCCCAACGCAGTTATGCCATTGGCCCCACCGCTGCCAGCCGAGTCAGGCGGGTGCTGGTGGATGTAGGTGATACGGTGCAAGCCGGTCAGTTGATGGCCGAAATGGACCCGGTCGATCTGAATGAGCGCGCCACGGCCGCCCAGTCTGCGCTGCAAAGAGCGCGCTACGCGGTCCAGGCAGCCGCGGCGCAGGTACGCGACACCGAAGCACGCCACAAGGTTGCGGCTAGCAACGCCGAACGTTATGCAGAATTGGGCAAGCAGGCGTTCCTGAGCTCATCTGCGGTCGAAGCCAAGCAACAGGAGGCGGTATCGGCACAAGCGGGGCTCCTTGCAGCACACGCTGCGCAGGATGGTGCCAGACAGGAACTAGGTCGTCTCGCGGCCGAGCAGGCAGCCATCGGCAAGCAGCGCAGCAATCTCTTGCTGCGCGCACCGGTGGCCGGCATCGTCACCGCCCGCGACGCCGAACCGGGCACCACACTGGTGGCTGGCCAAAGCGTGTTGCGCATGATGGATCCCGCCAGCATCTGGATTAAAGCCCGGATCGACCAGGCGCGCTCCGGCGGATTGAAAACCGGCTTGCCTGCCAGCGCGCTGCTGCGCTCGTATCCGCACAACGCCTTCAGCGGAAAAATTGCACGCATCGAACTCAATAGCGACAGCGTGACCGAGGAGCGCTTGGTCAGCGTTACTTTCGACCAAATTCCGACGGCAATCACGCTGGGCGAACTGGCCGAAATCACGATTGCGTTCCCTGTCACGGCCCGCGCGTTGACGATCCCGAACGCTGCATTGCACACCATCGACACCAGGGATGGCGTCTGGCAACTGCGCGAAGGGAAGCTCAGGTTCCAGCCCATCCGTACTGGCGCCCGTGCGCTGGACGGCAGGGTGCAGGTGTTGTCGGGGCTGGCCAAGGGCGATCGGGTAATCGTTCATAGCGAACGCGAATTACACGAAGGCGATACGGTCCGCATCGTCGACTCGCTGGCAAAAGGCAATAAATGATTAGCCTGGCCGGCCGCGACATTCTGCACTCGTGGGCCAAGTACGTGTATACCGGGATCGGACTGGGCCTGCTGATCGGCGTGACGCTCTCGATGGCTGGAATCTACCGCGGCATGGTGGACGATGCGCAGGCGCTACTGAAAAACAGCGGGGCCGATATCTGGGTAGTGCAAAAAGATACGCTGGGTCCGTATGCCGAACCATCCAGCGTACGCGATGATGCCTATCGCACCATTATGGGCCTGGCCAACGTGGCCCAGGCTGCCAACGTCACTTACCTGACCATGCAGGTACAGCAGGAGGGACACGATGTGCGGGTGATGGCGGTCGGCTTCGAGCCCGACCAGCCGGGGCAACCGCCGTATCTCAGCCAGGGCCGGCATATTGCACGCAGCCACTATGAAGCGATTGCCGATGTTAAAACCGGTTTCCAGCTCGGCGACCGCATCAAGATTCGACGGCACGAATATACGGTGGTCGGGCTGACCCGGCGTATGGTTTCGTCAGGCGGCGATCCGATGGTATTCATCCCGCTGAAAGATGCGCAGGAAGCACAATTCCAGAAGGATAACGATGCCATCCTGAACGAACGTGCGCGCAGCGCCGCCAATCCGGCCTTCAATCGCCCCGGTGCAGCGGACGTGCTCGGCGCCGTCCAGTCCTTGCAGACCACCAGCCACAGCGTCAATGCGATTCTGGTGCGGGTTGGAAACGGCGCGAACTCGGCTGAAGTTGCAGCCGACATCCGGCGCTGGAAACATCTGCAGGCCTATACCCTGCCGCAAATGGAAGAAATTCTGGTAGCCAAGCTGATCGCCACTTCCGCCAAGCAGATCGGCTTGTTCCTTATCATCCTGGCCGTGGTCAGTGCGGCCATTGTGTCTTTCATCATTTACACCATGACGTTGGGCAAGATTCGGGAGCTCGCTGTACTCAAGCTGATCGGCACCACCAATCTCACCATCGCCGGCATGATTTTGCAGGAGTCGCTGGGATTGGGCGTGATCGGTTTTGTCATCGGCAAGATCACGGCCACCCTGTGGGCGCCCTATTTTCCCAAGTATGTGCTGCTGTTGAACTCGGACGCCATTCTGGGCTTTTTGGCCGTGATGGCGGTGTGCGCGCTGGCCAGCATCATGGCGATTCGCGCCGCGCTCAAGGTTGATCCGGCAACCGCCATCGGAGGATGAAATTGAAGGCTGAAATGCATACTCCGGCAATCGAGTTGCGCGGCTTGTGCAAACGCTATGGCGAGGGCGATGCCGCAGTTGAGGCGCTCAAGGGCGTCGACATGACCGTGCATCCGGGCGAAGTGGTCGGTTTGATCGGCCCCAGCGGGTCGGGCAAGAGCACGCTGCTCAAATGTTTGGGTGCCGTAATCGAGCCGACTGGCGGCGCCATGTCGCTCAACGGAAAATTGATCTTCGACCAGGATCGATGGCTGATCAAGGATTTGCGCGCGCTGCGGCGCGACAGCATCGGCTTTGTATTTCAGGCGCCGTACCTGATTCCGTTTCTGGATGTCACCGACAACGTGGCCTTGTTGCCAATGCTGGCCGGCAAGCCCAACGCCGCCGCGCGCGCCAGAGCACTGGAACTGCTGCAAGCGCTGGATGTTGCGCACCGCGCCAAAGCCAATCCATCCGAACTTTCCGGCGGCGAGCAGCAGCGCGTGGCGATCGCCAGGGCGCTGGCCAACCGGCCGCCGGTGATTCTGGCCGATGAGCCGACCGCACCGCTCGATAGCGAACGCGCACTCAGTGTCATGCGCATCCTGAATCAGATGGCACAGCAGTATCAGGCCGCCATCGTGGTGGTCACGCACGACGAAAAAATCATTCCGACGTTCAAACGGCTGTATCACATCCGCGATGGCAAGACCTACGAAGAAATCGGTGAAGGCAGGGATTTTTAATTTTAAAATATACAAATTTATATATAGTTTTTAATAATATGTATTAATATAAAATATAATTAATTCAGGAACCAAGTCGAAGAATTTCATGGACAAAACCACACTGAACATTGCGCAAATACGTGAAGCCGCAGGGCAAGCGACGGCGATGCTGCGGGTGCTGGCCAATGAAGATCGTCTGCTGCTGCTATGTCAGCTGACACAAGGCGAGGCGTGCGTCAGCGAACTTGAAGAATTGCTTGGAATCCGCCAGCCAACCTTATCGCAGCAATTAAGCGTGTTGCGCAATGAGGGCATCGTCTCGACGCGGCGCGAGGGCAAAAAGATTTTTTACCGACTAGACGAGGGGCACGCATTGTCTTTGCTCAACACACTGTACGGACTGTATTGCCCGACTGGCGACAGTGGCTCACCATGACCGGAAATTGAACATACCAGGTCATGTATTTTTATTTACCGCCCTGTTTCCATGCGAAAAGTAAACGTTATCTAAAAATAGCAGTGGGGTATATATTTCAACATAGCAATGCGACGCATGGTAGCGGTCTGGCAAGTCTCACTATTTTTACAACAACCGGGAGTCTGTAATGAATCAAAATGTCGGTGGAATCGATCGCAGCGTCCGCATCATCGCCGGGCTGGTCGTCTTGAGCTTGTTCTTTGTACTGGGCGAAAACACGCGCTGGTGGGCGTTGATCGGTTTCGTTCCATTGCTGACCGGCTTCATTGGCTGGTGCCCGGCTTATCTGCCATTTGGCATCCGCACCTGCAAACTACGCAAGGACTGATGATGAAACGCTGCACGCAACTCCTGCCCGAACCGCTCGCGTCTGCGATCTTGCGCTGGAGTGCGCTTGCAGCAACGCATTTGCTGGCCGCGTCTTTTGTACTCGGTGCTGCCGCTGTCTCGGCGCAACCGGCCGCAGCACCGATTGCGCCGGCTGTTGCCCCTGCAGCGTCCGACCTTGTCGCCTATCGTGAGGTGCCGCAGGCAATCAGCGCCGAGGGCGTGGCCGAAGCAGTGCGGCAGTCGACGCTGGCGGCCCAGATTCCCGGCCAGATTGTCGAGCTCCGGGTCAAGGTCGGCGATCGCGTCAAGGCCGGACAGATACTGGTGCGCATCGACCCGCGCGCCGCCGAGCAGGCGCTGTCCGGCAGCCAGAGCCAGGTCGCCGAAGCACAGGCCAATCTGAATAATGCGCTGCACAGCTTTGAGCGCAGCAAAAAACTGTTTTCCCAGAAATTCATCAGCCAGGCCGGGCTGGATCAGGCCCAGGCTGACTATACCGCGGCGCAAGCCCGCGTTGCGGCGCTGCAGGCCGGCGCCGGCCAGGCGTCCACCGCCAAAACATTCACCATCATCAGCGCGCCATATGACGGCGTGATCGCCGCCACGCCGGTTGAAGTGGGCGACATGGCCACGCCGGGCCTGCCGCTGCTGACGCTGTTCGACCCATCGGCCATGCGCGTAACCGCAACCCTATCGCAATCGAGCCTGTCCGCGATCCAGTTGCAGCAACCCGCCAGAGTCGAGTTCCCTGCCTTGAAAAAATCCATCAACGCCAGGCAAATCACCCTGATTCCGCTGGCCGATAGTCGCACCCATACCGCCAGGCTGCGACTCGATCTGGGCGAGGTGGCTGGATTGCTGCCGGGACAATTTGCGCGCGCCTATTTTGTCACCGGCATGGCGCGCAAACTGGTCGTGCCCGAGCAGGCCGTGCTGCGCCGCAGCGAGGTGACGGCCGTCTATGTGCTGGATAGCGGCAAGGGCCAGCCGCAATTGCGCCAGATTCGCGTAGGCGAAGTATCTGCCAACGGCTTTATCGAAGTATTGGCCGGCGTGCGGGCGGGCGAGCGCGTAGCGCGGGACCCGGTCCGCGCTGGCCTGATTTCTGCAACGGACGCAGCAACGCGATAAAAAACGTATTGACATGCTTTTACCCCTGAAACGTTAACTAGCTGGAGACAAAAATGGCTCACATCGTTATTTTAGGTGCAGGTTTGGGTGGCATGCCGATGGCGTATGAGATGCAGCCGCTGCTCGGTTCCGGCGACCGCATTACCGTGGTATCGAATACCAATACCTTCCAGTTCGTCCCGTCCAACCCCTGGCTGGCAGTCAGCTGGCGCAAACCGGAGGAAATCGAATTCGAAGTTGAATCCTGCCTGCGGCAGCACGGCATCGGGTTTGACGGACGCGGCGCCAAACGGCTGCATCCCGACAAGAATCAGGTCGAACTGGGCGATGGGGAAATGCTGGATTACGATTATCTGGTGATTGCCACCGGCCCCAAACTGGCCTTTGACGAGGTCGAGGGGCTGGGGCCGGACGGCTTTACCCAGTCGATATGCAAAACCGACCATGCCAGCGCGGCAGCGGCGGTCTGGAATAAATTTGTCGAAGCGCCCGGCCCGATCGTGGTCGGCGCAGTACAAGGCGCATCCTGCTTCGGCCCTGCTTACGAATATGCGTTCGTGATGGAAACCGATCTGCGCCGGCGCAAAATCCGCGACCAGGTGCCGATGACGTTCGTCACTTCGGAGCCGTATATCGGCCACCTTGGTCTGGGCGGCGTCGGCGATTCAAAAGGCATGCTGGAGTCGGCGATGCGCAATCGCAGCATCAAGTGGATCTGCAACGCCAAGGTCACGCGGGTGGAAGACGGCAAAATGCTGGTAGCCGAGCATGACGAAAACGGCGCGGTCAAAAAAGAACATGTGCTGCCCTTCTCTTACTCGATGATGCTGCCCGCGTTTAAAGGCATCGATGCGGTGTTCGGCATCGAAGGCTTGACCAATCCACGCGGTTTCATCCTGATCGATGCCTATCAGCGCAACCCCAAATACACCAATATTTACGCGGTCGGCGTGTGCGTGGCGATCCCGCCGGTGGAAGCCACGCCGGTGCCGACCGGCACGCCGAAGACCGGCTACATGATCGAGTCGATGGTCACAGCCACCGCCCACAACATCCAGTCCGCGCTGGCCGGACGGGTGCCGACCGCCAAAGCCACCTGGAATGCAGTCTGCCTGGCCGACTTCGGCGACAGCGGCATTGCTTTCGTGGCGATGCCGCAGATTCCGCCGCGCAACGTCAACTGGTTCGCGGAAGGAAAATGGGTGCATCTGGCCAAAGTCGCCTTTGAAAAATACTTTATCCGCAAGATGAAAAAAGGCGGTTCCGAGCCGATTTACGAAAAATACGTATTGAAGGCGCTGGGCATCATGAAACTCAAGGACAAATAAGCATATGGGTATTGCCGGCCGTCTTTCGAAATTCTTCCTGCATTCGCAACTGACGCCGCTCATTGCGCTGGTGGCGATACTGCTCGGCCTGTTCGCGGTTCTGGTCACGCCGCGCGAAGAGGAGCCGCAAATCAATGTGACGATGGCCAATGTGCTGATCCCGTTCCCCGGTGCTTCAGCCAAAGACGTCGAAACCCTGGTGGCGACCCCGGCCGAGCAGGTGATTTCGCAAATTCAGGGCCTCGATCATGTGTTCTCGGTCTCCAAGCCCGGCATGGCGATCGTCACCGTCCAGTTCAAGGTCGGCGTCCCACGCACCGAAGCGCTGGTGCGGCTGTATGACACCATCCACTCGAATCGCGACTGGCTGCCGCGCGAGCTCAATGTCGGCGAACCGCTGGTCAAGCCGAAAGGCATCGACGATGTTCCGGTGCTGTCGCTGACGCTCTGGACCAAGGATCTCGAGCGCGGCGCGTATGAGCTGGAGCGGGTCGCGCACGCGATGGAGATCGAGCTGAAACGGGTGCCGGGCACGCGCGAAGTCGGCACCATCGGCGGCCCCGGCCGTCTGGTGCGGGTGCTGCTCGACATCGACAAACTGAATGCCTACCATCTGGCCGTGGGCGATATCCGGCAGGCGCTGCTGGGCGTGAATGTCACATTGCCGGCCGGTCAGCTGATCGCCGACAATGCGACGCTGGAAGTGCAGACCGGCAATTTTCTGGCCAATGCCAAAGAGATCGGCGAATTGATCGTCGGCGTCAGCGCCGGCAATCCGGTCACGCTGTCGGATGTGGCGCGGGTTGTCGATGGGCCGGCGCAACCGTCGAAATACGTCTGGTTCGGGGTCGGCAAGGCAGCAGCAACCGACGGGCTGAAGACGGGCAGCGAATTCCCGGCAGTGACCATCACGATCACCAAGAAACCGGGTGAAAACGCGGTGCAGGTAGCACAGCAGCTGACCCAGCGTGTGGCTGAGCTGCGCAATACCGTGATCCCGGCCGGGGTCGAGGTCAATGTCACGCGCAACTACGGCGAAACCGCCAACGACAAGGCGATGAAGCTGATCCAGAAGCTGATTTTTGCCACCACTGCGGTAGTGGTGCTGGTGTTCTTCCTGCTCGGCCGCCGCGAAGCGGCAATCGTCGGCATCGCCGTCATCCTGACCCTGGCCGCCACCCTGTTCGCCTCCTGGGCCTGGGGTTTCACCCTGAATCGGGTTTCGCTGTTCGCACTGATTTTTTCGATCGGGATTCTGGTCGACGATGCGATCGTGGTGGTCGAGAATATCCACCGGCACCGCGAACTGCATCCGGACCAGCCCTTGCTTGACATCATTCCGCTGGCCGTCGATGAGGTTGGCGGGCCGACCATCCTCGCCACCTTCACCGTGATCGCCGCGTTGCTGCCGATGGCCTTCGTGACCGGCCTGATGGGGCCTTACATGAGCCCGATCCCGATCAATGCCAGCATGGGCATGGTGATCTCGCTGGCGATTGCCTTTACCGTCACGCCCTGGCTGGCGCACCGGCTGTCCGGCAAGCATGTCGCCGCAGCCGCGCATGGGTCCGCCGCCGACAGCAAGCTGCAGCGCTGGTTTGGCGCGTTGCTGCTGCCGTTTCTGGCAGCGAAAAAAGCCGGGCGCAACCGCCGCCTGTTGTGGGTTGGCGTGTTGCTGGCGATTCTGATTTCGGTCAGCCTGGCGGCAGTGCAGCTGGTGGTGCTGAAGATGCTGCCGTTCGATAACAAGTCGGAATTCCAGGTCGTGGTCGACCTGCCGGCCGGCACTCCGGTCGAAAACACGGCAGCAGTGCTGCACCAGATGAGCGCTTACCTGTCCACGGTGAGCGAAGTCACCGATGTGCAGGCGTATGCCGGCACTGCTGCACCGATCAATTTCAACGGGTTGGTCAGGCAATACTATCTGCGGCAATCGCCGGAACTCGGCGATCTGCAGGTCAATCTGACCGACAAGCACCAGCGCAGCCGCAAGAGTCACGACATCGCCGGCGCGGTGCGCGCCCCGCTGGAACAGATCGCCGCCCGCAATGGCGCCAAGGTCAAGGTGGTCGAAGTGCCGCCCGGACCGCCGGTGCTGTCGCCGCTGGTGGCCGAAATCTACGGTCCCGACGAGGCCGGCCGCCATGCGCTGGCAAAGCAGGTGCGCCAGGCGTTCGGCCAGACCGCCGACATCATCGGCATCGACGATTCGATCGAAGACAACGCGCCGAAAGTCGTGCTGCAAGTCGACCAGCGCAAGGCCGCGCTGCTGGGGATCGCCGCCACCGACGTGGTGCAGACGGTGCGGGTCGGGCTGGACGGCGAAGACATCACGGTGCTGCACGACGGCCAATCCAAGTACAGCATACCGGTGCGCCTGAACCTGCCGCCGGAAAAGCAGGCCCGACTGGCCACGCTGCTGGCGATGACGGTGAAATCCGCCAACGGCGACAATGTGCCGCTGTCCGAGCTGGTGAAGGTGCAGCCAACCGCGCGCGAGAAAACCATCTATCACAAGGACCTGCTGCCGGTGACCTACGTGATCGGCGACATGGCCGGCAAGCTCGACAGCCCGCTGTACGGCATGTTCGCGGTGCGCGGCAAGCTGGGTGATCTTTCCGCCGCGCAGGGCGCGCCGCTGGGCGAGTACTTCATTCGGCAGCCGTCCGACCCGTACCGCCAGTTCGCGCTGAAATGGGACGGCGAGTGGCAGATCACCTATGAAACCTTCCGCGACATGGGGCTGGCGTATGCAGTCGGCCTGGTGCTGGTGTACATCCTGGTGGTGGCGCAGTTCGGCTCCTACCTGACGCCTTTGATCATCATGGCGCCGATTCCGCTGACCATCATCGGCGTGATGCCGGGCCACGCGCTGCTGGGCGCGCAATACACCGCGACCTCGATGATCGGGATGATCGCGCTGGCCGGGATCATCGTGCGCAACTCTATCCTGCTGGTCGATTTCATCAACCTGCAGGTGGCGCAAGGCGTTGCGTTCGTCGACGCCACCGTCCATGCGACCGCCGCGCGCGCCAAGCCGATCGTGCTGACCGGACTGGCGGCGATCATCGGCGCGCTGTTCATCCTGGACGACCCAATTTTCAACGGGCTGGCGATCTCGCTGATCTTCGGGATCTTCGTCTCCACCCTGCTCACGCTGGTGGTGATTCCGGTGCTGTATTACGCGGCCAACCGCAAGAAGTTTTCTTAATGCCCATTTTTGAGGAGGTTTTGCCATGAATACCAACCGTATGGTACGCATTTTCGCCGGGATCTTCATCCTGCTGTCATTGGCGCTGGGCGTGCCGGAGAGTCCGCTGTTCGTCAGCAAATACTTCCTCTGGTTCACGGTATTTGTCGGCGCCAACCTGCTGCAAAGCGGATTCACCCAGTTTTGCCCGCTCGAGATATTCCTGAAAAAACTCGGCGTGCGGGAATCCTGAAACCTCGGAGCCGCTGCACGTACACCACAGTGTATGCCATATAAACATGCAATTTCCGCAGGATTATATGGCGTATTAAAAAATACTATATATATTCAATTGAAGAAAAGGGGGCGGACGACTGGCCGTATCAGTGCCCGCTCCCGATTCTCCGGCTAGGATCGCAATGCGCAAAACTCTACTCGCCGCGCTGCTTAGCGGCGCTTTTCTGGCGCTGGGCGCACAGGCGGCCGATCTGCAGCAAATCTACAACGATGCCCGTCTCAATGACCCGCAATATGCCAGCGCGCGGGCGGCCAATGCAGCCGGACAGGAAAAGCTGCCGCAGGGACGCGCCGGACTGCTGCCCACGTTGGGCTTGTCCGGCAGCAATACAAGAAACGAAATCGACAATGGCGGCAATTTCACTGCCAGCAACTATGCATTGACGCTGTCGCAGCCGCTGCTGCGCTGGGCCAACTGGCAACAGTATGAACAAAGCAAACTGTTGGTGGCGGCCAGCGATGCGCAATTTTCCCAGGCACAGCAGGATTTGATTGTGCGAGTCGCACAAGCCTATTTCGACATTTTGGGCGCACAAGATTCGCTGACCTTCATACAGGCGCAAAAAGTCGCCATCACCGAACAACTGGCCTCGGCCAAACGGAATTTCGAGGTTGGCACCGCGACCATTACCGACACCCACGAAGCGCAGGCCCGGTTTGACTTGGCGGTGGCGCAGGAATTCGCTGCCCAAAACGATCTGGCGATCAAACGTGCGTCACTGGAACAAATTATCGGCAAGCCGCCGGCTGAACTGGCAACGCTGCGCCCCGGCTTGACATTAAGCATGCCCGAGCCGGCCCGGCTCGAACCGTGGCTGGACAGTGCGCAGCAGCAAAATTATGCAGTAGTCGGGCAGCAACTTGCGCTGGAAATCGCCCGGCGCGAAATTTCCCGCAACCGTGCCGGCCATTACCCGAGCGTCGATCTGGTGGCCAGCCGCAGCCATGCCAAGCAACCCGGCAGCGCCTTCGGCAACCCGATCGTCGCCAGCAACAGTAACGCCATTGGTGTGCAATGGAACATTCCGTTGTTCGCCGGCTTTGCCGTGACCAGCCGCGTGCGTGAAGCGATCGCGCTGGAAGACCAGGCCCGCAACGACCTGGAAACCGTGCGTCGCAATGCGATGCAAAACGTGCGGCAATCGTTTTTGGGCGTCAGTAGCGGCCTGGCGCAGGTAAAGGCGCTGGAGGCAGCTGAAATTTCAAGCCAGTCAGCACTGGACTCGAACAAGCTCGGCTATCAGGTCGGGGTGCGGGTGAACATCGACATTCTGAATGCACAACAACAGCTTTTTTCGACCCGCAGGGATCTGGCAAAGGCGCGCTACGACACCATCACCAATGGACTGAAACTGAAGGCTGCAGCCGGCACGCTGACGGAGCAAGACCTGCAGCAGGTCAACGCCCTGCTGCAGCAATAGGAGTAGGCAACGCCAGAACAACAGCTCATATGCTGACGGTCAGCGCGGAGTCGAATGCGGTATTTTCCGCAATGCCATTGAGCGCGTAGCCACGCGCATTGCACACGACGCGGGTATTGGCGACCGGGTAATCGAAGCTGTCATGGGTGTGGCCGTGCACCCATAGGGCCGGATTCCAGCGTGCGATCTGCGACTCCAGATCGGAGACGAAACAGGCATTCAGCAAGGAATCGGCGAATTTCGGGTTGATGCTGCCGCGCGACGGCGCATGATGCGTCACCACCACGGTGACGCCGTCAAACGGCTCGGCAAATTTTGCATCGAGCCAGCGCACCGAGCGATCGAAAATCTGCTGCGACATGGCCGGGCTGAACAGGGTGTCGACTTCATCGTCCAGTTTGATCCGGCTGAAATCCCGCATCGACCGGCAAGCCTCGTCCACCGAGGCGGCGCGCAATGCTTCAGTCGGAAACAAACGGAAATCGGTCCACAGCGTGCAGCCCAGAAAACGCACGCCGCCGATGCGGATATCATCCATATCCAAGACATGCACATTGCTGCCCGCCACCTGCTGCCGCAATGCCGCCAAGGTGCCACGCAAACTGCCGCCATAGTATTCATGATTGCCGGGTACATAAATCACCGGCACCGCCCATTGCCGCGCCCAGTCTATAGCCTGCTGCGGGCGCGCCACATCGCCGGCCAGAATCAGCAGATCGCACTCAGGTTGCGGCACCGGCATCGCAGCCACCGTCAGGTGCAGATCGGAAAGAATCGCCAGATGCATCATTTCTCCAGTTCCGTCAGGTTACCGCACAGCCGTTACAATCCACTATCCAGAAAACATAATATTAGGGAGTATCATAAAAAACATCAACGTATCTGCATATTTTTAAGCGGACATTAAAAATACACTTACCTGTATATATTCATGCAAAATGTGCCCCGATCGATACCGGCAATGCGCCTTGCGCCAGAGCAAGCACGAGCCATCGCATCGATTGCAAACCCCGATTATGCTACCAAAGAATGAAAACCGAAGCCTGGCCCATACCGCTCTTCAGGCAGCCAGGCCGAACGCCACCGGCGCTGCCGGCTATTTCACGATTCCGCCAGGCTCCCCGATACCACGGGCTTGCCAGTCAGCGTAACGGTAAGGTTTGCCTGTTATCATTATTCAAAATACTGCTTGCGGCATTATCAATGCGTACAATATTGCCGTCAGTTCAACGCAATTCAAAATAGGCGAGCCTTGTGTCAATGCCACCGTCAGATCCCCGGGTTTTCTTTGCCGCTGAACGCACGCTTCTGGCGTGGATCAGGACCGGGCTTACCATCATGGGGCTTGGCTTCGTGATCGCCCGGTTCGGCCTGTTCCTGCAGTTGATATCGTTGCAGGCCCCCACCCGGCTGCACGCGCATTCCGGACTCTCTGGCACTCTTGGCATTTTCTTTGTCATCACTGGCGCCCTGGCGGTGCTGATCGCCACCGTGCAGCACCGCAAATTCATTTTCATGCTGCCGCAGGCCGATATTCCTTCGTCGTATTCCAGTGGCTTCATCGTAGGATTCGGGTTTTTCATGAGCATTCTGGGCCTTGGACTTGCCGGATATCTGGCGCTGTCGCAGGCATGAAATAAGCGCCATCTTGCACATCGAACGCATTCGCCAGCGCCTGCGCGCGCTGGGCGCCAAACCACTGCACGAGCAACGGGTATTGCGGGACTGGGTGCGCGTCCAACCGCACGATCAGGGCCGGCGGCGCCCAAACGATTTTCTGCCGCAAACGCTGCGCCAGGCGCTGCCGGCGCTCGACGCCGAATTGCAGGGTCTGGCGCGCCTGCTGTCTTGCCACCCTGCCGAGGATGGATCGGTGCGCCTGCTGGTTGGTCTGCATGATGGCCAGACTGTTGAAAGCGTTTTGCTGCCGCGCGATGGCCTGTGCGTCTCCAGCCAGATCGGCTGCGCTGTCAGCTGCCAGTTCTGCATGACCGGCCGCGACGGCCTGATACGCCAACTGACAAGCGGCGAGATCATTGCCCAGCTTGTATTGGCGCGCACGCAACGCGCAGTCAGGAAAGTGGTCTTCATGGGAATGGGCGAGCCGTCCCACAACCTCGACAACGTGCTGGAAGCGATTGAATTGCTGGGTACCGAGGGCAATATCGGCCACAAGAATCTGGTGTTCTCGACCGTCGGCGATCGCCGCGTATTCGAGCGCCTGCCGCAAGGCTTGGTCAAGCCCGCGCTGGCGTTATCGTTGCACACCACCAAACCGGCTTTGCGCGAAAAGCTGTTGCCGCGCGCTCCCCGCCTGACGCCCCGAGAGCTGGTGGAACTGGGCGAACGCTACGGCCGTCTCACCGCTTACCCGGTGCAATACCAATGGACCTTGCTGGAAGGCATCAACGACGGTGAAGATGAGATGAGCGGCATCGTCGACCTGCTCAAGGGCAAGCACGCGGTACTGAACATGATTCCCTACAATACCATTCCCGATCTGCCGTTCAAGCGCCCATCATGGGATCGTGCGCATGCAATTGCGGCCGCATTGCACCGGCGCGGGGTTCTGACCAAACTGCGCGATTCGGCCGGACAGGATGTCGATGGCGGATGCGGGCAGTTGCGGGCCCGTGCGCTTGCTGCGGAACCGCGCATCATCAGGATCCATTCGACCTGATGCTGGTCGCGTTCGAATAAGGTAACACTGTAAATCGCTGCCATGTTCCTCCATCATCGCCGGATGCAACCCTGCATTGACTATCCAGCAGCTAGCTGCAACACAGCTACTTATCGATGCCATTTCGGATAACACGGATAAACCAGAGCGCAGGAATTGCGATCGACAAGGCTACCAATCCCTGCCCTGCAATAAGCTGATCATCGAGCAAGTAAGCGTTGCACAGTCTTACTGAAGTGTCTTGATACAGCATGCCGACGATGGCCATCATCCAGGCAAAATTTCCAAGGAAAAACAACTGGGTAACCCGGTTGGCGCGCGCCAGAGTGCCCGGCAGCATCAGGCCGGCGATGAAGAATGCGGTGAATTTAAGCAGCTCTGCGGCGGGCGACACCAGAACTTCGTCGAGCGCCTTGGGAATCATCCAGTACGCGCTCAACAGTAATAAGAACGTCAAGCCGACAATCCCGTATTCGTCGAATTTCCTGCCGTGACCTGACGCCAGACAGGCGACGCCGTGTAATCGCCTATTTTTTGTGTCGCGCATAACGCAGGAAGCGGCGAAGGCACATACGATGCCTGCGCCCAGCAGCAGCGGCATCTGCAACAGCATGTGCAAGGGCATCGAGCGCTCCAGCGTCGACCGGAATCCAGCCGCCAGCGCCAGCAGCAACACGCTCAATAACGCGGCCAGCAAAGCGCGGGCGCTCGAAGACAAACGAATCGACATATTAACGTTTCCGATCCATGCCAGGCGATTGCGCGACCAGTGCCAGCAAGGCGTCTGGCTGGCCGTAATCAATGATCTGCGACAACAATCCGTCCCGCGTGACCATATGGTAAGCGGCATTGTGTTCAAATTCGCCCAGCGGAGCGGGAACCACAGTGATGCCGAAGGCCAGCAGTAGCGCTTGACGCTGACGGGCATCGGGCACACGGGCGAATTGCCAAGTCTCGGGCTGTGCGTGCATGCTGCGCGCATAGCGCGCCAATTGGCCGGGCGTATCACGCGCATCGAAACTGATGCTTAACAACCGCACCCGTTGCGACAGGCCATTCGCATGAAGGGTTTTCTGCAGTTGCTGAAATTCGGTGCCCATGACGGAACACACGGCATTGCAATGGGTATAGATGAAATTGACGATAGTGGCGCGCCCGTCCGAACGCAGCGCCTGGGCCAGCGATTCAGAAGCACCGCTTTCAAACTGGATCGTAACATCCGGAATCGGCCTGGGCCGCCCGGCAATCGACAGCCGGCGTGACTGTTCGCTCGTCACTACCCGGAAACCGTCTGTTATCTGATAAATCGCTGTAACCCCGAGCATGAGAACCAGCAGCAAAGCTGCTGGCATTCTGCTTGCATTGACGATTATTCTTGCGTACTTATTTGAGCTTGCCCAGCTCATCATCGCCGCTCCAAGGCAATTTGCGATCCTTGCTGGCTTCTCGCCCGGTCTTTACCAGCGCAGCATCCACCTTACCGGCAGCATTGCCGAAACTGGAGCGCACATAAGTCAATACTGCCGCGATCTCTGCATCATTCAATTTATCCTTGAAAACCGGCATTTCACCTTTGTATACAGTACCCTTGACCGTCAGGCTACCGGATATGCCGTGCAATAAAATTTGCACCAGTGTCGACTCCTTGCCCATTACCCATTCCGAGCCGGCCAGAGGAGGAAACACCCCCGGCAAGCCGGTGCCGCCGGCCTGATGACAGGCAACGCATTGCGCAGCAAAAATCTGCGCGCCATCGACAACGCCAGACTTGGAGCCAGCCTGCGGTGCCAGATCGGCCATGGTGCGATGATCGCCCAACTCAGGCTGATTGCTCAGATTGGAGCTGGCAATATAGTAAATCGCCCAGCAAAATGTGAGCGTAATGAGAGCGAAGACGAATTTCGGGACCGGATGGCTGCCTTCATACGGATCGGAATGCTCCCGTTGCTGCGCATCGATTTTCTTGCTGCCATCTGTCATTCTAAAACTCCAATTCTCGTTTAATCACTGCATGTGTCGCAGTTACGCCCAGCCTTTTCTGTTATTTTTTGCCGGCGGGCGCTGGTATGGCTGGATACGTATGATCCATTCCTATGAGGTATTGCGCCAGATCGAGCGCTTCCGGCCTGGCCACAACCACCTTGCCCACGGGCGCATAACCCGGCGGTAGAGTCACCACTTTGTCACCCGGCTCCGCTTTCGTCTTGAGCTCGAACATGAAGGGATAAGACGGCATGATGCTGCCCGGCGTATAGGCGCGCGGCTGGTACAAGTGTCCAAGTTGCCAGTCCACGCTTGGCTGCCGCGCGCCGATATTGAACAGATCGGGGCCGGTACGCATGGTGCCCAGCAGATGCGGACTGTCGTAATAATAGTCGGCGGCCACCGAAGCGCGGCCCCAGCCGCGCAGGGCATCGGGCGCCTGGGATTTGTCGCGCGGCTGTTGCGAATGGCAATACACGCAGCCGTTTTTGATGTATTGATCGCGGCCGCGCAATTGTTGCGCTGTGTATGGATGCAGGCCGGCCGCAGGTTTCAGATTCGATAACTGCAAATACGGAATCACCACCAGCGTCGTGGTAGCCAGGGCCAGCGTAATCATCGCGCCGCTCAGGAGTTTGACTTCGTTTTCCATGCTCAGACTCCGGCCAGTGTTGATGCTGGCGCTACGGCCGGTTTATGAAACAAGGCGGCACCGGTCCGCTGCGGGCCGTGGCGTAGCGCCATAGTCACGAAATGGAATGCAAACACCAAATGGCCCAAGGTCATGATGGCCCCTCCAACCGAGCGGCTTTCCAAATACGGAATCGTTACACGCACCGATTCCATGAACGGCTTGGATGCATCCAGCATCGCCATGCCCTGCAGCCAGCCGCCAATCGTCAAACCGACAAAATAAATGCCGAATCCGACCACAACCAGCCAGAAATGCACTGCAATCAACTTCGGATAAGGCCACTCCCATGACATCACGCGTGGCATCACGAAGTAAATCGCGCCGAACATAACCATAGTAAAGAAGCCATACAGGCCAAGATGCGCGTGCGCAACCGTGAAATGCGTGAAGTGGGTAACAGTATTGATGCTACGCAACGCCTCAAATGAGCCCTGGACCGAACTGAGCGTATACATCATGCCGCCCAGCACAATAAAGCGCAGCGACGGCGAATAGATCAGAGTTTTGAAATTGCCGCGCATGGTCAGATGCTGGTTGACCGAAAACGAAATTACCGGCACCAGCATCATCACGCTTTGCACAATTGATAACGTGATCAGCCAGCTAGGTACCGGGCCGCCGATCAGGTGATGCCCACCGACCTGGCCATAGAAAAATGCCAGTGCCCAGAAACCCAGCAGCGACAAGTTGTACGATTGCACCGGGCGGCCAATGATTTTCGGCAGGAAGTAATACACGCAAGCCAGCGCCATCGGGGTGTAAAACAATCCCAATACATTATGTCCAAACCACCAGTTCATGGTCGCCTGTTCCACGCCGAAGTGCAGACCGGGAATATTTCCGATAAAAAACAAGATGGGAAACCAGAATAATGCCGCCCCCATGTACCAAATCGATACGTACAGATGCTTGACGCACCTGTTTTGCAAGGTAAATACCAGCGGCAATCCGACCAGCGCACCGCCTATGACCAGCAGGATGTCAACTTGCCACGGAATCTCCAGCCACTCCAGACCATCCGTCAGACCCACCGCGATGCAGCCCAGGCCGGCAATCAGGCCGACATTCCAGAGCGTGACTCCCAGCAGCGCAAAGCGCCCGCCCATCAACCTGGTTTTCAGCAGACGCGGCAACATCCAGATTGCGATACCCAATGCGGACATAGGCGCCCAGCCATAGGCAACTGCATTCAGATGAATGGTGCGAATACGGCCGAAAGTGAGCCAGGACTGCGCAACTAGCCAGTCGGGTTCATGCAATTTTATGGAACTGGTCAAGCCGGCGAGCGAAGCCAGAACCAGCCATACCACCGCACAGGACAAAAACACAAAGGTAACGAAAGCGGTTGAGCGGTCGGCCTGAATCCGCTCTTCCAATTCTTTCTTCAGCACCACCGCTTGGGCCGCATCCACCGCTGGCGGATGCATACCATCAACAGTTTTTTGCAAGCCGGCACGTTGTGCCGAGGTTGCTGCGGGCTCTTCAATCTGACCGATTTCCCCTTCTGAAAAAATCACCTTGGCAGCAGCCGGATTGTCGTCAAATAATTTTTTCCGCAACGACCAGATGAATACGAACAATCCGGTTACGGACAAAACGAAAGAAAATAACAATATTGTGATCGTGTCCATGAGACTTAAAAAAGGATGTAGAAAATATCAAAAACCAAACCCTATCGCCATGCTGATTTTGGCGATGCATTCAAAGCACAAACAGGGCTAAAGTCAAATTGAAGCTGGAAATACAGCCTGAAACACGGCATCCGAAAACAGGATGCCCTGCTCTGACATGCTGCCGCCGAAGTTGGATTGCTGGTTTCCAATTTGGATGTATTTGATCGGAACAGTCAGGATTAGATCGGCACCACGCGACGGCACAGTCAAAAAAAACGGGTGGCGAGCAACACCACCCTGAAAGCAACATTTCTCACAAAGCCGCATTAATTCATCAACGGCAACACCACAAAAGCGCACAGCAATATCCACGCAATAGCACCGGCCGAAAATGCGGCAAAGCTCATCGACTGCGCCTCGATCTGTTCATCCATTTTCAGGATGCTGTAGGTGCCGTGATACAACAGACTGACTGCGCCCAGGAATCCGAGTACGACAACGCCAATCATTGCCCACAGGTTAGGTATCGCCAGTCCCAAGCTGGAAAGCCACATGGGCACCCCGACAATCGCAGCAAGCAGAAAAGCGCCTTTAAAATCAATCGACAGCTTATGCACGGACGCTATATTCCGGATGATCCAACCCATCAGCGGTACCGTAACCAATTCCGCCACAAAGAACACCAGCGCAACTTCCTGCCAGCGCGAGAATGGCGCATCCATCAGATATACCGATGCGTGGTGGCTACCCGCGTACAACAGCATCGCCGGCGGAACCAGCGAAAACGGTAGTACCAGCAGCAAAAATATCTTGAACACCGAAGGATGAACCGTACCGATTTCGTCCCAGCCGTCGCTAAAGGAAAATGGCATTTTTGTATAGTTTAAGAAGCTCATCTCAAGTACCCCCTTGGTTGTAGTACACAGTCTTCGATAATGTCTTGGCAAGTTGCCACTTCCACGAAAAACCCCAAACAAAAACTTTCACCGCGCCGCCCAGTTTGAATGATGCGTATCAAGGAAGCCGTACTTTTATATCAATATATGATAATAAAAAATTAAAGTCCAACCCCTATTTTTGCTTTCTGCTTGATGCCCGTCTGCTACTCAGATCACCGAAAATATCCGGACCACGGCCAGCGAAAATTACCCAAACCCTACTCATGTACAGGTGAAACTGCATTTCACAAAATATATTTTCATCTGTCCGGCACAATAATATCACGTTGTGATATTTAATTTCATCTTCAGTTGGAGTGAAAATCATCCCTGAAATTTCAGGGCAGAATGCTGGCATCGTTTATGATCGCCCTGACCTCCTCCTTCTTTCCAAAAAGCATGACTAATTCCCACTCCACTGAAACCCTGAGCAAGCTGGATTACGAACTGCTAGCGGATTTCCGATATCAGTTGCGGCGATTTCTCCGTTTCAGCGAAGAGATCACGCAAAGTCACGGCATCACTCCGCTGCAATATTTATTGCTGCTGCAAGTCAAGGGCTATCCGGGGCGCGAATGGGCGACCATCGCCGAGTTGGCAGAACGCCTGCAATCGCACCATCACGGCGTCGTCGCGCTGGTTTCGCGCTGCGAAAAAGCGGGGCTGGTAACGCGCCGTCCGAGCAGGGACGATGGCCGCTGCGTCGAGGTCATTCTGCGCCCCAAAGGTGAAGAACTATTGCGGCAACTGGCCTTGCTGCATCAGAATCAACTGGTCGATCTGCAGCACCTGCTGAAAATTCCCAGCGAAAATATTCTGATGCGATTTAGCTAAACAATCCTCTTATTGCATCAATCGACTTGCGCTTGGAATTAATCAGGACTATATTTGTACTCATTAATTTCATGGAATGCAAAATGTTACGAATGAGCAAAATGGCCGATTACGGCACTGTAATCCTGACCACCATGGTGCATCAGCCAGAACGCATACAAAGCGCGGCAGGAATCGCCGCCGTGATTCGGGTGCCGGTGCCGACGGTCAGCAAGATTCTCAAGATACTGACGCGCGAAGGATTGGTAACGTCGCTGCGCGGCGCCAAAGGCGGCTACCTGCTATCCCGTCCGCCTACTGAAATCACCATTTCGCACATCATCAATGCGATGGACGGCCCGATCGGCATGACCGAATGCAGCATCACGCCGGGCTTGTGTTCGCAGGAATCAGGCTGTCCGGTGCGCGCCAACTGGCAACGGGTCAACCGCGTCGTGCTCGATGCGCTGGATCAGGTAACGCTGGACCAGATGATCCAGCCGGTGGCCGAAACGGTCAATATCAGCGCCCTGCGGAGGCCGCTGCCGCAAACAGCACCAGCCATGAATCGCGGGATAAATGGAGAGCAACCATGACAGAAGCAAGCAGCCTCGATACATTGATCAGCAGCGAATACCGGCACGGTTTCGTGACCGAGCTGGAAACCGACACTGTGCCGCGCGGCCTGACCGAGGACACGATTCGCCTGATCTCGGCGCGCAAGAACGAGCCGCCGTTCATGCTCGAATGGCGCCTGAAGGCATTCCGGCACTGGCTGACCCTGACCGAACCGAGCTGGTCGACGGCCCGCTATCCGGCCATCGACTACCAGGACATCGTCTACTATTCGGCCCCGAAATCCCTGAAAGACCGGCCGCAGAGCCTAGCCGATGTCGATCCGGAACTGCTCAGGACTTACGAAAAACTGGGCGTGCCGCTGAAAGAGCGCGAAATGCTGGCCGGAGTCGCAGTCGATGCGGTGTTCGACAGCGTATCGGTGGGCACCACCTTCAAGGACAAGCTGGGCGAACTCGGCATCATTTTTGGTTCTTTTTCGGATGCGGTGCGCGAGCATCCGGATCTGGTGCAGCAATACCTGGGTTCGGTGGTGCCTTACACCGACAACTTTTTCGCAGCACTGAATGCGGCGGTATTTTCCGACGGCTCGTTCTGCTACATCCCGCCCGGAGTGCGCTGCCCGATGGAATTATCGACCTACTTCCGCATCAATGCCAAGGACACCGGCCAGTTCGAGCGCACGCTGATCATTGCCGATGCCGGCGCCTACGTCAGCTATCTGGAAGGCTGCACCGCGCCGATGCGCGACGAAAACCAGCTGCATGCGGCAGTAGTCGAGCTGGTGGCCATGGATAACGCGCGCATCAAGTATTCGACGGTGCAGAACTGGTATCCGGGCGACAAGGATGGCAAGGGCGGCATCTACAACTTCGTCACCAAGCGCGGCGATTGCCGCGGCGCCAACTCGCATATCTCGTGGACCCAGGTCGAGACCGGCTCCGCCATCACCTGGAAGTATCCGAGTTGCATCCTGCGCGGCGACAACTCAATTGGCGAGTTTTACTCGGTGGCGCTGACCAATAACTATCAGCAAGCCGACACCGGCTCCAAGATGATCCATATCGGACGCAATACCCGCAGCACCATTGTGTCCAAGGGGATTTCCGCCGGGCGCGGACAAAACGCGTATCGCGGGCTGGTGAAAATCCTGAAATCGGCCGAAGGCGCGCGCAACTACACCCAGTGCGACTCGCTGCTGCTGGGCGACAAGTGCGGTGCGCACACCTTCCCGTATATCGAGGTCAAGAACCCTACCGCACAAGTCGAACATGAAGCCTCCACCTCGCGCATCGGCGAGGACCAGCTTTTTTATTGCAAGCAGCGCGGCATTTCGGCGGAAGACGCGGTATCGATGATCGTCAACGGCTTCTGCAAGGAAGTGTTCAAAGAGTTGCCGATGGAATTCGCAGTAGAAGCGCAGAAATTGATGAGCGTCAGCCTCGAAGGCTGTGTCGGCTAATACAAATTGTGAGGAAAACCATCATGTTGGAAATCAAAAATCTGCAAGCCAGTGTCGAAAACAAGCCTATCCTGCGCGGCCTCGACCTGACCGTAAAGGCCGGCGAAGTGCATGCGATCATGGGGCCGAACGGCTCCGGCAAGAGTACGCTGGCGCAAGTGCTGGCGGGGCGCGAAAACTTCACCGTCACCGGCGGCGAAGTGCTGTACCAAGGCCGCGATCTGCTGGCGCTGGCGCCCGAGGAACGGGCGCGGGAAGGCGTGTTTCTGGCGTTCCAGTATCCGGTTGAGATCCCCGGCGTGAGCAATGTCTATCTGCTGAAGGCGGCGCTGAACAATATACGCAAGCATCGCGGCTTGCCCGAACTCGACGCGATCGAATTTCTCAGTCTGATCAAGCAGAAAATGGCGCAGATGGAGATGAGCAAGGAATTGCTGTACCGATCGGTCAACGAAGGCTTTTCCGGTGGCGAGAAAAAACGCAACGAAA
>NZ_AVCC01000051.1 GCF_000622895.1 Herminiimonas sp. CN | reverse complement strand
TAATACTTACACCACGCCCTGATCGATCATCGCGTCGGCCACCTTGCGGAAACCGGCGATATTCGCGCCCAGCACCAGATTGCCGGCCTGGCCGAACTCGGCGGCAGTGCTGCTGACAGTCTGGTAGATGTTGTTCATGATCGCGTGCAGGCGGCTGTCGACTTCCTCGAAAGTCCATTGCTGCATGCTGGCGTTTTGCGCCATTTCCAGCTGGCTGGTGGCCACGCCGCCGGCGTTGGCTGCCTTGCCCGGGCCGTAGCTGATGCCGGCAGCCAGGAACTTGTCGATTGCGCCCTGGGTCGACGGCATGTTGGCGCCTTCGGAAATGCAGCTGCAACCGTTTTTCAGCAGCGCGACTGCATCGGCTTCGTTCAGCTCGTTTTGCGTGGCGCTCGGGAACGCGGCGTCGCACCGCACCGACCAGATCGGATTGCGACCGGCCGGATAGTCGGCTGCGGCGGTGTAGCGGGCCTCCGGATGGCGCTGCGCATACTCGGAGAGCGACGCGCCTTCGACTTCCTTGAGCTGCTTCAAGGTTGCCAGGTTGATGCCTTGCGGATGATGGATCATGCCGCGCGAATCGCTAACGGTGACCGGCGTGGCGCCGACCTGCTGCAGCTTTTCGACCGTGTAGATGGCGACATTGCCGGCGCCCGACACCACGCAGGTCTTGCCTTCCAGCGTCTGGCCGATGGCGGCCAGCATGTTCTGGGCGAAATACACGGCGCCGTAACCGGTTGCTTCCTTGCGCGCCAGCGAACCGCCCCAGTTGATCTTCTTGCCGGTGAACACGCCGTCGTAGCGGCCGGTGAGGCGCTTGTACTGGCCGAACATGTAACCGATTTCGCGCGCGCCGACGCCGATGTCGCCGGCCGGGATGTCGGTGGTGGGGCCGATGTGGCGGTACAGCTCGTTCATGAACGACTGGCAAAAGCGCATGATTTCGTTATCCGACTTGCCCTTCGGATCGAAGTCGCTGCCGCCCTTGGCGCCGCCGATCGCCAGTCCGGTCAGCGCGTTCTTGAAAATCTGCTCGAAGCCGAGGAACTTGATGATCCCCGCATACACGCTCGGGTGCAGGCGGATGCCGCCCTTGTACGGCCCCAGCGCCGAATTGAATTCGATCCGGTAGCCCTTGTTGACTTGTACCTGGCCCTTGTCGTCGATCCACGCGACGCGGAACATGATCTGGCGTTCCGGCTCGACGATGCGGTCGATGATGTTGTGCTTCTTGTATTTGGCATCCTTATCCAGCAACGGACGCAGCGACATCAGGACTTCTTCGACCGCCTGGTAGTACTCGATTTCGGCCGGGCCGGTGCGCTTGAGTTTTGCGATGGTGTCTGCGACGTAGGGCAAGATACTTCTCCAGTAAGAAGGTGGAAAGAGTGCTACAGAAATGAATCCGTGTTGGCGTCTGCCCCCAGCCAACCCGATCGGCTGGCTGCGGCCACCCCGCTTGTGATGGGATAGCGCAAGACTGCGTGATGCTGTCAGCCTAAAATTTTATGGTAGCGCACGCCCATATACCTAGCGCTAATTCAGGCCGGCCGTCAGCCCGGAAACCACTCAAATGAAATTTGTCTGGAGTATGGCAAATAATGCATGATTTGCCGCATGAAAAACCTGCGACTTATAAAAATACGGTCTGCAGTATTTTTCTGAAAAAGCCGGCGCTCAGTTGTCGATGACCTTGCGCGCAAACAGGTCCAGATAATCCATCAGGGCTTCGGCGCCGCTGATGGCGGCCTCGGGGTCGCCGTTGGCGATTGCCGTAGCCAGCAACATGTGGCATTTGGCGGCGGCATCGATGTCGCCCTCGTGCTGGAACGCGTACCAGAAGCGGCGGCATTTGATCACTTGCGGGATCACCGCCGCCACCGCCGACGGATTGCGGCAGGCCTGGTGGCTGACATGGTCGAGCCCCTGGTCGGCCTGCATATAGGCTTGCAAGTCGTTTTTCCTGGCGGCGGCGACCATTTTCTTCGCATAGCTCAGGATCTCCTTGCGCTGCTGCGGCGTGGCGCGCCGGGCGGCGCTGGCGGCGATCAGGCGCTCCAGCGCACGGCGGGTTTCGATCAGGGTCAAATGCTCGGCCAGCTCGATGTCGCTGACGATCAGGCCGCGCCGCGGCAGCTGCACGATCAAGCCGTTGGTCGACATCCGCATCAGCGCCTCGCGCAGCGGCGTGCGCCCGAGGCCGGTCGCCTCCACCAGCTCGGCTTCGACAATCGGCGTGCCCGGCTTCAGCTGCAGGGTGACGATCATGCTTTCCAGCATGTCGTAGGCGACATCGGCGGCGCGCTGCTTGGGCGCGGCCGGCTTGCTGCTTGAATTTGTTGCTGAGTCTGCTGCTGTCATTGCATCTGCTGCTTTTAAGAAATTTTATGGCATTGCGCCCACAAAAAAGAATGGAGCACTTGGCGCTGCTCCATTCTTTACTTTCAGGCAGTTACATTTGCTTCAGATTAATAGCTGGCCAGCGGAACCGGCACCCCATTTTTGAAGGTGTAGACGGTCACCGGCGACTGTTTCATGTTGCCCTTGTCATCGTAGGAATAGGTGCCGGCCACGCCTTTGTACGACATTTTGTACAATTCATCGCCGACTTTGACCGGATCAACCGATTTTGCCTTTTGCATCGCTTCGCCGATGAACATCAGCTGATCGTAAAACGACGCCGCATACACATCGGGGTTCTGGTTGTAGCGCTTCTTGTATTTTTCCTTGAAGGCCGGGCCATTGGCCACCTTGTCCAGGATGGTGCCGCCTTGCGCGCACAGCACGTTTTCTCCCACTGCATCGCCGCCGAGCTTGCCCATTTCCGGGCTGCACAAGGTATCGCCGCCCATCAGCTTGACGTTCATGCCGAGCTGCTTCATCTGACGTGCCATCGGCGCGCCTTGCGGTGCATAACCGCCGAAGAAGATCACATCGACTTTCTTGGCCTTCAAACTGGTCAGAATCGAGTTAAAGTCGGTCGCCTTGTCGGTGGTGAATTCCTGCCCGAGAACCTTCAGGCCGGATTTCTTGGCGACCTTGATGAATTCTTCCGCCAGCCCCTGGCCGAAAGCGGTGCGGTCGTCGATCACGCCGACGGTCTTGGCCTTCAATACATTGGCCGCATACACCGCCATGCTGGAGCCGACTTGCGAATCGCTGGCGATGATGCGGTACAGATCCTTGTAACCGCTCTGCGTGACCTTCGGATTGGTGCCCACAGTCGACATCATGACGCCGGCTTCGCTATACACGCGCGAGGCAGGAATCGCCACCCCGGAACAATACGGCCCCATCACAAACTTGACGCCGCTATCGACAAATTTTTGCGCGACGTTGACGCCGGCTTTCGGGTCGCACTGATCGTCTTCCGACAACAGTTCGAACTTGATCTGCTTGCCGCCGATGGTCAGTTTCTTGGCATTCAATTCTTCCACCGCCAGCCGCACTCCGTTTTCATTGTCCTTGCCGGCAAAGGCATTGGCGCCAGAGAGCGGGCCGGTTACCCCGATCTTGACTACCTGCTCCTGCGCGTAAGCGCTACCGGCCAAAGCCAATGCGATTGCGCCAGCAATTGGAAACATTTTTGGTATGAATTGCATGTTGTCATCCTCATAAAAAGTGAAAAACGGGTTTTGCCCGATTGACTTGCCAGACTTGCCATACGTGCGGTCTGCGCCGCTTCTTGTTTCAGCCATTGAATTGATGCATGGACGCTCACTTATACCTTATGCCGCGCACATCATCAACTTGCAGTGCAATACGCTTGCAACCCGCATCGAGTCCGGGCCTCAGACAGTTTCGCCAAGCCAGAATAGCACCTCGCTAATATATTTACAATATATCCAAATCATTTTAAAGTGTTATATTAGCCGCTCGCAAGCAAGCCATGCCGGCCCGCGTGGCCGCTCTCATTACCCATTCCTTACCAGGAGATTTCCATGCAAACCCACGGTGTTTTCGTTCCCATAGTCACCCCGTTCGATGCCGACAACAAGGTTGACCTCGACGCCCTCAGGAAACTGGTCGAGCGCTGCATCGAGCAAGGGGTGGCCGGCATCGTCGCCTGCGGCACCACCGGCGAGTATTACGCGTTGAGCGAAGAAGAGCGCCAGCAGGTGCTGAGCTGCGTGGCGCAAGTCGGCCGGGGCCGCACCGCGCTGGTGGCCGGCGCCAACGCGCTGTCGACCCAGGGCGCGATCGAGCGCGCGCAGCAGGCGGCCGCACTCGGTTTTGATGCGCTGATGCTGTCGGCGCCCGCATACAGCCTGCCTAGCCAGGCCGAGGTGGTGGCGCATTTCCGCACGGTGGCCGAGGCCAGCGCGTTGCCGATCATCATGTACAACTTCCCGGCCCGGATCGGGGTTGAAATCGGCTTCGATGCAGTGGTCGAACTGAGCAAATTGCCGAAGATCATCGGCATCAAGGAAAGCAGCGGCAACTTCAGCCGCGCGTTGGCATTGATCAAGGCCGATTTGCCCAATTTCGACGTGATTTGCGGTTGCGACGACCAGGCGGCGGACTTCCTGTTCTGGGGCGTGCGCGGCTGGATCAGCGGCGGCGCCAATGTATTCCCGGGCGAGCAGGCGGCGATGATCAAGGCCGCCGACGCCGGCGACTGGGAGCTGGTCAAGGCCCAGATGAGCGCGATGCTGCCAGTGATTCAGGCAATGGAATCCGGCGACTACAACCAGAAAGCCAAGCTCGGCTGCCGCCGCCACGGCATCGATGTCGGCGCGGTGCGCCAGCCGCTGTTGCCGCTGTGCGCCGCCGATGCGCAAGCTTTCAATGCGCTGGTGGACCAGTTCGATCAAGCCAAACGCTAAGGAGATGCGGCGAGCCGCATCCCCTCACTTGCAGTGCGCGTATCCGCTTGCAAGCGGATACCGTTCTGTCGGCAGATGGCATGCCATCTGAAACCCCAGCTTCACCCCCGGCCCTCTCCCGCATGCGGGAGAGGGTGAGAACGGAGCAGGATGAAATCAAGACTTCATCCTGCCGAATCAATAAGGAAATGCCATGACCGTCAGCAAGGAAACCATATTTGCCCAGGCGCGCGCAGGCCAGTTGTGGGCCGGGCACCTGATCCCGGGCCATCCGGAAGCGCGCGCGCGGCTCGACAACACGACCCCAATCGACAATAGCGTGATCGGCCAGATCGCCGCCGGCAGCAGCGCCGACATCGATGCGGCGGTGACAGCCGCGCGGCGCTGCTTCGAAGCCGGAGAATGGTCGCAACGGCCGCCGGCCGAGCGCAAGAAAGCGATGTACGCGTGGATCGCGCTGCTGCACCAGCACGCGGAGGAACTGGCCGCGCTGGACTGCATCGACGCCGGCAAGCCGATCACCGAATGCATCAATACCGACCTGCCGGCCACGCTCGACACCTTCAGCTGGTATGCGGAAGCGATCGACAAGTGCTTCGGCCGCATCGCGCCGACCGGGCCCGGCGCGCTGGGCCTGATCGTCAAGGAGCCGATCGGCGTGGTCGGCGCAGTGTTGCCGTGGAACTTCCCAGCCCAGATGTATGCATGGAAAGTCGCGCCGGCGCTGGCCGCCGGCAACTCGGTGGTGGTCAAGCCGGCCGAGCTGACATCGCTGAGCGCCTACCGGATGACGCAGCTGGCGCATCAGGCCGGCATTCCGGCAGGCGCGCTGACGCTGGTCACCGGCCTGGGCGAAGCGGTCGGCGAGCCGCTCGGGCGCCATCCGGATGTCGACATGGTGTCGTTTACCGGCTCGACCGAAGTCGGGCGCATGTTCCTGAAATACTCGGCCGAAAGCAACCTGAAGGAAATCGTGCTGGAATGCGGCGGCAAGAGCCCGCAGCTGGTGTTCGAGGACACGCCGTTGGACGAGATCATCAGCCATGTGCTGGCGGCGGCGTTCTGGAACATGGGCGAAAACTGCAGCTGCGGCTCGCGCCTGATCGTCCACAGCAGCATCAAGGATGCGTTGCTGGCCAAGCTGAAAACCGCGCTGGCCGGCTGGAAAGTCGGCTTGCCGACCGATCCGTCGGTGCAGATCGGCCCGCTGGTGGAACAAGCCCACTTCGACAAGGTCAGGGGTTTTCTGGACAGCGCGGCAGCGGAGGGCGCGACGCTGGTGCACGGCGGGCGCATCCACAGCGAACTGGGCAGCGGCTGGTACGTCGAGCCGACCATCTTCGATGCGGTCACGCCGGACATGCGGCTGTTCCGCGAAGAAGTGTTCGGCCCGATCCTGGCAGTCAGCACTTTCGAGACCGAAGCCGAAGCGATCGCGCTGGCCAACGACAGCGCATACGGCCTGGCGGCGTCGCTCTACACCCGCGACGTCAAGCGGGCGCAGCGGGTAGCCGGGGCGCTGCGCGCCGGCACCGTGTCGATCAACGGCTTCTCCGAAGGCGACATCACGACCCCGTTCGGCGGCTACAAGCAATCCGGCTTCGGCGGGCGCGACAACGGCATGGAAGCGTTCGAGCAATACCAGCAGACCAAGACCATCTGGTACGTCAACTAAAAAAACGGCCGCATGGCACTGCAAACGGGGACCAGGCGCCAGCGCGCTTGCTCCCCGTTTTTGCAATAAACATACTCGATTATGTATATTTATTTATCACAATGAAAACGTGCTGAAACTGCCATGTTTTTAAAATTTAATGTGGAGTATATGCAATACGCGGTCTGTTGCTAGAATCAGGCCCACTTCAAAACGCAGGCAACTCCATGCATCCAGATCCCGAAGCGACGCGGCAACTGCTGTCGCTGCACATCGATAACGTGTTTTTTGCCGAACCTCTGTTCGATGCGCTGCCGGATGTGGTGTTTTTCGTCAAGGATGCGCAGGGCCGCTACCTGGTGGTCAATCAAACGCTGGTGCGGCGCTGCGGCCTGAAGCAGAAAGCGGCGCTGCTCGGCCGCACTGCCGCGCAGGCATTCCCCGGCGCGCTCGGCAGCCGCTATCAGGAACAGGACCGGCAGGTGCTGCTGGAGGGGCGCGAGATCCGCGATCAGCTGGAGCTGCACCTGTATCCGGACCGCGATCCCGGCTGGTGCCTGACCCACAAGGTCGCGCTGCGCGACAAAGCGGGCAACATCGTCGGCCTGGCCGGCATTTCGCGCGACCTGGCGATGCCGGACCACGCGCATCCGGTCTACGGCCGCATCGCGGCCGCCGCGCACTTCATCCATGCCCATTACGGGCAGGCGATCGGGCTGGCCGATCTGGCGCGCATCACGGGCCTGTCGACAGCCCAAATCGAGCGCTACTTCCACAGGATTTTCAGCCTGACGCCGCGCCAGATGATCATCAAGGCGCGCCTCGATGCCGCCTCAAAAATGCTGGCCGATGCATCCGGCGCCGGCAGCGTGACCGAGATCGCGCTGGCCTGCGGCTACCAGGATCACAGCGCGTTCACGCGCCAGTTCAAGGCCACGGTCGGCATGACGCCGAGTGCATACCGCGCGATGCATAAAGAATAATTACTCTTGACTGTCGGCGGCAATCAGGCTGCCAATGCGCGCCGGCGTCAGCGGAACCCGCACCGAATCCTGGCTCCAGCCGTACAGGAAATCGGTCGCGCCGCCGCAGATGCGGCCCTGGCACGGCCCCATGCCGCAGCGGGTGTGCAGCTTGGCGCTGCGCCAGCTCGCATGCTGCTGCAAGTCGCGATGCCGGACATCCTCGCAGCGGCAGACGATGGTGTCCGGATCGGCCAGCTGGCGCAGTTCCTCGCGCAATGCGAAAGCCCTGGCCAGCCGGGCGGCAAAGCCCTGCCAGCGCCGGCGCCCGGCGACATGCCGCGCCGCCTGCGCCAGATCGCCGACCGCCGCTAGGCCGGCGATGCGGCCTTCGGCCAGCGCCAGATCGACGCCGCCGATGCCGGTGCCTTCGCCGGCGCAATACACATCCGCCACCGAGGTCTGCTGCCAACGGTCGACCTGTACCGCACCATCGGCGATCGTGCAGCCGAGTGCGCCGGCGGTTTCGGTATTCGGCAGCAGGCCGAAACCGCAGGCGAGGTAATCGCAGGCGATGCTCTGCTGCTTGGCGCCGATCTGCAACAGCACCTGCGTCAAATGTTCGTCGCCTTCGGCGCGCAGCACATGGCTGTGCATGTGGTACGGAATCCCGGCCAGTTCGGCACGCAGGCGCAGCGCCTGCAACAGCTTGGCCGGGGTGGCCGGCAGCGCCAGCGCGAAGCGTGCCACCTGATGCAACGGCGCCTGCTCGACTATCGCAAGCACCTGCGCGCCGCGCTGTTTCAGTGTCGCGGCAACCGCCAGCAGCAGCGGGCCGGAGCCGGCCACCACGATGCGCTTGCCGGCCACCGGGTAACCGCCCTTGGCCAGCGCCTGGATGCCGCCGGCGCCGGTCACGCCGGGCAGGGTCCAGCCGGGAAACGGCAGCAGCCGTTCGCGTGCGCCAGTGGCCAGGATCAGCTTGCGGTAGCCCAGCGTGAAGGCGGCGTCCGGAGTTTCCACCAGCAGCGCGCCGGGAGCCGATGGCAGCAGCACCTTGGCGCCGTTGAAAAACCGCACATTGTTTGCCTGGCTCAAAGCCGACCAGAGTTGCGCGGCGCGGGCGTCGCTGCTGTGCTGCGGGCCGCCGCGCCAGATCTGGCCGCCTGCGTGCGGATTGTCGTCGATCACGGCAATGGCCGCGCCGCTGGCGGCGACAGCATGGGCCGCAGCCAGGCCGGCCGGGCCGGCGCCGATGATCACGATCTCGAACTGCTGCTTCATGTGATTTCCTTGTACGGCGCGGTCCAGACCTGCATCTGCGGCGCGCACGGCGTCTGGCAGGCCAGCTGGTGCGGCTGGCCGTCGATGGTGACGCGGCATTCCTGGCAGATGCCCATGCCGCACAGCGGTGCGCGCGGCATGCCGGTGACCGACAGCCGCGTCACCGGATTGCCGCCGATGGCAATCGCTGCAGCCACGCTGGTGCCGGCCGCCACCGTCAGCGGGCGGTCGTTGATGAACAGGGTAATGGTTTCAGGGGCGATGGCGTCAGGCATGGGCGGGGGCCGTGTCAATGATTGCGGGAAAGCGCGCCGGCAGATAGGGCAGGATGTCGATCGCGGCCGCTTGCGCCGTGATCTGCGCCGCCAGCAGCCTGGCGCTGGCCAGCGCGGTGGTGATGCCGAGGCCTTCGTGGCCGACCGCCAGCCAGACGTTCGTGCGGTTCGGCTGCAACCCGGGGTGCGGCCCGAGCAGCGGCAGGCCGTCCGGGCTGGCGGCGCGCACGCCGCTCCAGCAGCGGATCGCCTTCAGCTGCGCCAGCTGCGGCACGAACTGCGCGGCGTGCGCCAGCATGCGGCTGACCATCGGCAGATCGAGCGTCGTATCGCTGCGGTCGAACTGGCGCGAGGAGCCGATCAGCAGCTGTCCGGTCGGGCGCGGTTGCAAATTGAACGCAACCGAATCGCCGCTGCCTGCATGGGCGCTCTTGATGTAGCCCAGCTCGACCAGCTGATGGCGGATAAAGTCCGGATAGCGCTCGGTGACGACGACATGGCCCTTCTTCGGCTGGATCGGCAGCTCCGGCAGCAATTGCGCGCAGGCCACGCCGTTGGCGACCAGCACCAGGCCGGCGTCGATGCGCCCGCCGCTGGCCAGTGTCACGCCCTGCGCATCAATCGCCAGCACGTCATCGCTCAGCAATTGCGCGCCGCGCTGCTGCGCCTGTGCCAGCAGCAGCGCGGCGCTTTTGGGCGGATACACGATGGCGTCGCCGGCCACCCGCAAGCCGCCGGCCAAGCCGGGGCGCAGGTGCGGCTCAAGGCGGTACAGCGCGGCGGCATCCAGCAGTTCGCAGCCGATGCCGTGCGTGGCCAGGGTCGCCTGCTTGGCGGCGGCGGCCGCCATTTCCTCGGCGTCGGCGGCGATCCAGAGCGTGCCGCACGGGCTGTATTCGTTCTGCTGCTTTCGGCCGGCGACGAATTCGCGCCACAGTTCGAGCGAATAACGGGTCAGCGCCAGTTCGGCCGGATTGTCGTCCATCACCACCAGATGGCCCATGCCGGCTGCGGTGGCGCCGCCGCCGACCACATGGCGCTCGACGATGGTCACCGTCAGGCCGCAGGCCGCCAGTTCGGCCGCGCAGGCGGCGCCGACAATGCCGGCGCCGATCACCAGCGCATCCGGGCGGCAATTCAATGCGTTCAACGGATGCCCCAGGCAAACGGGTCGCGGTCGTCCAGCAGCAGCGTGGCTTCGGCATTCACATACGCGCGGCCGCGGATGCTGGGCAGGATCCGGCCGTTTTCAAGCCGGTAGCTGGCGTCGAACACGCTGCCGATGATGCTTTCCTGGTGCCAGATGTCACCTTCGGCCAGCTTGCCGTCGGCTGCCAGGCAGGCCACCTTGGCGCTGGTGCCGGTGCCGCACGGCGAGCGGTCGTAAGCCTTGCCCGGGCACAGCACGAAGTTGCGGCTGTCGATGCCGGGCGTTGGCGACGGCGCGAACAGTTCGATGTGATCGATCGCCGCGCCGTCGTCGCCGGTGATGCCGGCGCGCTCCAGCGCTTGCCGTACGCGCCAAGAAAAATCGGTCAGCGCCTCGATGTTCTGCGGCGCCAGCTGCAAGCCGTGCGCACTGACCAGGAAGAACCAGTTGCCGCCCCAGGCCACGTCGCCGACCACGCGGCCATGCCCCTCGACTTCGAGCGCCAGCGCCGTCCGCGCCCGGCGGGCGGGGACGTTGTGCACGGTGACGCTACCGTCGGCGTGCAGTTCGGCATCAACCACGCCGACCGGAGTGTCGATCCGGTGCCGGCCGGACTGGATCCGCCCCAGGTATGCCAGCGAGACGATGAAACCGATCATGCCGTGGCCGCACATGCCGAGATAGCCGACGTTATTGAAGAAGATCACGCCGGCCGCGCAGCCGGAGGCGTGCGGCTCGCACAACAGGGCGCCGACCAGCACGTCGGAGCCGCGCGGCTCGCACACCACGGCCGAGCGCAAGCGGTCGTGCTCGCGCTGGAAGCGCTGCAGACGCTCGGCCAAGGGACCGGCTCCGAGTTCGGGGCCGCCTGCCAGCACCAGGCGGGTGGGTTCGCCGCCGGTGTGGGAATCGATGATGGATATTTTTTTCATGACTCCAGATTAGCGCGTTGCCAGCCTGCAGTCTTGCCTGAAAATGTGCAATACCATGACGAATTGCGCATATTGGTCACATCCTGGGCGATCATCAGGCCAAATCGGGTCGCAAAGACAGCCTGTTCTTGACCTTTTTTATTTCTGTGCCGTAACATCCATATTTCCTATTCGTATAAACAAGGTTATTTTGCAATCCTCCCCGCTCGGCAATGCAGTGGCGCTCAAGTCACAGCTTGATATCCTCACGGAAGCTGCCGGCGATGCGGTGTTTCGGCTGGACGCCAATGGCATCATTCTGTCGGCCAGCACGCGTGCGCTGATATTGATCTCCGCGATCAATGTTATTAGCGGCCATTTCCTGACCGAATTCGTGCCGGAGCCGGACCGCGCTGCGCTGGCCGCGACCATCGCGCAAACGCTGCAGTCGCGCCAGCCTGCTCAGATCAAGGTGCATATCCACACAGATGCCGGAGTATTCTGGTTCGAGTTGCAACTGCTGGCATACCTGAACCCGCAACTGGAACCCGAAATGCTGGTAATAGGCCACGACATTTCATTGCAGAAAGCCAGCGAAGAACGCTTGCGCCACATATCCACCCACGACGCATTGACCGGTTTGCCGAACCGCTCGCTGGCATCCGACCGCCTGCAGGCAGCGATCATGGAAGCGCATCGTGACGCTAGCGGCTTTACCCTGATGGTGCTGGACCTCGACGGTTTCAAGAAAGTCAACGACGCCCTCGGATACACCGCCGGCGACGCCTTGTTATGCATTGCCGCCCAGCGCCTGCATGCAGTTTTGCACCCGGGCGACATGCTGGCGCGGACCGACGGCAACCAGTTCGCAGTCATGCTGCCGAACCTGGTCGCCCCGGCCGAAATCTATTCGCTGGCGCGCAGCATGATATCGGCGCTGCAGCGGCCTTTTGAAATCCAGGACCGCCTGCTTTACGTCAGCGCCTCGGTCGGCGCCGCATGTTATCCACAGCATGGCGAAACCGAAGCGCAACTGCTGGCGCACGCCGAAACCGCGCTGTATTGCGCCAAGGAAACCGGCAAGGCGCGCTGCATCATTTACGATCAGGAAAAATTCAATCGACCACCGCACGACGTGACGCTGGAAGCGGCCATGTTCGAGGCGGTCAAAAATGGCGAGTTCCTGCTGCATTACCAGCCTATCGTTGATGCAAACACGCGCCAGATCGTCGGTTTCGAAGCCTTGATGCGCTGGCAGCATCCGGAACTGGGGCTGGTGCCGCCGGTGCGCTTCATCCCGATGGCGGAAAACAACGGCCTGATCAACCTGCTCGGCGCCTGGGCGCTGAAAACCGCCTGCATCCAGATCCGGCAGTTCGAAAAAGCCGCCAGGCGGCCGCTGTATGTTGCCGTCAATGTCAGTCCGAGGCAATTCAGGAACGACCTGTTCCTGCAGCGGCTGGACGACGCACTGGATCTGTCCGGGCTGGATGGCAGCCAGCTACTGCTGGAAATTACCGAAGGCATCCTGATGTCCGACCCCGAACTCGCGGAAAACCTGCTGACATCGATACGTGCGCGCGGGGTGCGCATCGCGATCGACGATTTCGGCACCGGCTACTCGTCGCTGGCATATCTGAAGCGGTTTCCGATCTCGGTGCTGAAGATCGACCGCGCGTTCATCAAGGATGTACTGACATCGCCCAAGGATGCCGCCATCTGCAGTGCCATCATCAGCCTGGCCAGCCACCTGAATCTGTCGACCGTGGCCGAAGGCGTCGAAACCCGGCAGCAGCTCGATTTTATTGCGGCCCAGGGCTGCGGCCTGATTCAGGGTTTTTATACCGGGCGACCGCTGGACCCGGCAACCGCAATCGACCTCCTGCAGGCGCAAGCCTGACTGAATCACCCGTAAAGAACCGAATCAATGAGTATCTCCACTACGACGCCGGGCAATCTCGAACAGACGCTGGAATTGCTATGGCTGCGGGTGCGGGAACGCGGCGATCTGCCGGGTTTCTCCAAGGTCGTCAATGCCATCGTGCGGGCCATGCGCGGCGAAGAAGACCGCGAATTCTGCATGACCAGAACCGTGCTGTCCGATCCGGCCCTGACCCAGCGCGTCTTGCGGCTCGCCAATAGCGCGATGTATTCGGCCTTCGGCAGGAAAATCAATACCGTTTCGAAGGCGATCATGGTGCTCGGGATCGAATCGATCGGCCACCTGGCACTGGGATTGAAGCTGATCGACGACCTTTCGGCAGCCTCTTCAAATTCCGAAGAGGCGCGCGGCGAGATGGAAAAAGCGGTATTGGCCGGGTATATCGGGCGCCAACTGGCGGCATCGGCCACAACCGGCAATGTCGAGGAAGCGGTCGTGTGCTCGATACTGCACTCGCTGGGCCGCATGATGACGGTGTTTTACCTGCCCGATCTGTGGTCAAAACTGCAGCTGCGCCGCGCTGCCGCAGGACAGGACGAGACGCGGATGGTCGACGAGGTGCTCGGCGCGCAGTTCGACGAACTGGGCCGCCGGATTGCGCAGCACTGGGGTTTGCCGGAATCGCTGATCAGCTCCATGCAAGATATCTTGCCCAAACCATCGGGCGACCCCGTCGAGCACCGCGATCGGCTGGCTGCGCTATCGACCATGTCGTCCGGCTGCGCGCAGATACTCTGCAGCGACAGCCCGTCGGCGCCGGCTGCGCTGGCACAGATGGTCGACGGCTATGCCGGCATGCTGGGACTGGACGTTACGAAAGTCATGGCCGCAGTCGAAACCGTCCGCAAAAGCACCAACGACGATCCACTGTTCGTAAGCACAGGAAAATCCCTGAAACGCGCCCCAGGCAGCGGCGGCAACGCCGCTGCCTGGGGCAAGCCGGCCGATGCGGCGACGCTGCTGAGCGCCGGCGTGGCCGATCTGCGCGGCGTTTTGACCACTGCAAATAGCGCGCAAATGGTGGCAATGGCGCTCGAAATCATTTATCGCGGCTTGGGTTTCAGCCGCGCGATCTCTTTTCTGCGCAGCACCGACCATACCAAATATTGTGCCCGGCTCGGTTTCGGCGACGGCGTGCAGGAAATGCTGGCCCGCCTGGAATTCAGCAAAATCTATCAGCCCGATGTATTCCATGCGGCGCTGGCACACGACAAAATCACTTTTATCGAAAACACCAAAGCGCCGAATTTCGCCAATAAGCTGCCGCAGTGGTGGAAAGAAGCGCTGCCCACTGCCCGCAGTTTCATCGTTTTGCCGCTGACCGCAAACCAGCAGCCGATCGGCTTCATTTATGCCGATTGGGATGAATCGCTGGCACGCTACCGGCTCGACCCGATCGATATCATAGCCCTGAATGAATTGCGCATGATGATAGGAAAATCGATCGAAAGTCGGGCAAAGCAGCTCAGGGCATGATGTTGCACTCGTACATTTCTGCGCAAAAAAAGAGCATGTAAAAGTCTGCCAGGACTTGATATTGATTTCATACTAATGACAGTATATTTTGTATCCGCAGTGAATATAAGCGATAAAACCGATAAGACAGCTATACCCGCCATTTTAAATAAAACCGCCGAGATCAGAACAGAACCGCGCTGCGGGGCGCGGCGCGTGTGCGCACCATCCTGACGATCATCGAAGACGGGCAATAGCCCGCTGCAATATCCTGCCTATTTATTGGCGTTTACGCCATTTTCGTTGAGATGGCGGATGCCGGAGTGTAAAATCAGAAAATTGTTTCTGCATTCACTTCACACAGTGAGTTCCGCCAGCCCGGATATTATTTCATTTCGCGGGTTTGATGGCCGCACCGGCGGCCTTCTTCGCACGGTAGTCGGAGCGCGGTTGCCCATAGGCCCGACGCAAGCCACAAGCTGACGACACCATGAATGCGCTGAAACGCGGCAATAATTCTATTTACCCTTTGGAGAATTTTTCATGAATCAACCCACCATGAAAGGCGTGGCTGCAATCAATGCACCGGCCTTTGTGCAACAGCAAAAACTCATCAACTGGGTGGCCGAAGTCGCTGCCCTGACCAAGCCGGCCGAGATCGTCTGGTGCGACGGCTCGCAAGAAGAATATGACCGCTTGTGCGCCGCCATGGTCGCCGCCGGCACCATGAAAAAACTGAATCCGGCCAAGCGCCCGAACAGTTTCCTGGCCTGTTCCGATCCGTCCGATGTGGCGCGGGTGGAAGACCGCACCTTCATTTGCTCGGCCAACAAGGACGATGCGGGGCCGACCAACAACTGGATGGCGCCGGCCGAGATGCGCACCACGCTGTCCGGCCTGTTCGATGGCTGCATGCAGGGCCGCACCATGTATGTGGTGCCGTTCTCGATGGGCCCGCTGGGTTCGCCGATCGCCCATATCGGTGTCGAACTGACCGATTCTCCGTATGTGGTGGTCAACATGCGCATCATGACCCGCATGGGCCGCGCGGTGTATGACGTACTCGGTACCGATGGCGCGTTCGTGCCTTGCGTGCACAGCGTCGGCGCCCCGTTGGCGGCCGGCCAGCAAGATGTGGCCTGGCCCTGCAACAAGACCAAATACATCGTCCACTTCCCGGAAAGCCGCGAAATCTGGTCGTACGGTTCCGGCTACGGCGGCAACGCGCTGCTGGGCAAGAAATGCTTTGCGCTGCGCATCGCCTCCACCATGGGCCGCGACCAGGGCTGGCTGGCCGAACACATGCTGATCCTCGGCGTCGAATCGCCGACAGGCAACAAGCATTATGTGGCGGCGGCGTTTCCGTCGGCCTGCGGCAAGACCAACTTCGCGATGCTGATACCGCCGGCCAGTTTCAAGGGCTGGAAAGTCACCACCATCGGCGACGATATCGCCTGGATCAAGCCGCAGGTTGACGAAAAAACTGGCGATGTCCGCCTGTACGCGATCAATCCGGAAGCCGGCTATTTCGGCGTGGCGCCCGGCACCAACGAGAAGACCAACTTCAACTGCATGGCGTCGATGCGCGAGAACACCATTTTCACCAACGTCGCGCTGACCGACGATGGCGATGTCTGGTGGGAAGGCTTGAGCAAGGAAGCGCCGGCGCACCTGATCGACTGGCAGGGCCGCGACTGGACGCCGGCCATCGCCAAGGAAACCGGCGCCAAGGCCGCGCATCCGAACTCGCGTTTCACCGTCGCCGCGACACAAAATCCGGTCATCGATGCGGCCTGGGACGATCCGGCCGGAGTGCCGATTTCCGCCTTCATCTTCGGCGGCCGCCGCTCCACCACGGTGCCGCTGGTAACCGAGGCGCGCAACTGGGTCGAAGGCGTGTACATGGCGGCCACCATGGGCTCCGAAACCACTGCCGCCGCAGTCGGGCAAATGGGCGTGGTGCGGCGCGACCCGTTCGCGATGCTGCCGTTTACCGGTTACAACGTCAGCGACTACTTCCAGCACTGGCTCGATATGGGCAAGAAAATCGCCGCATCGTCTGCGCAATTGCCGAACATTTACTGCGTCAACTGGTTCCGCACCGATGCCGACGGCAAATTTGTCTGGCCCGGCTTCGGCGACAACATGCGCGTGCTGAAATGGATGCTGGACCGCATCGAGAACAGGGATAGCGCCAGCAGCGGCATCGAGCACATCTTCGGCATCAGCCCGCAATTTTCCGATCTGGAATGGGACGGCCTCGATTTCACCCAGGCCCAGTTTGATACCATCATCTCGATCGACAGGAATGCCTGGCTGGAGGAGCTCAAGCTGCATGCGGAACTGTTCGAAAAATTGCAGCACCATTTGCCGCCGGAACTGGATGCAAATCGCGTAGCGCTGGAAAAAGGACTGTCGGCCTGAGCCGCCTGGCGCAGTGCGGTCGCGTCAGCGGCCGATATTGCGCACTCCTGGAAATAAAAAAAAACCCCGTCAGGCAGTGCCGATGGGGGTTTGAACCATCCCTAAAGGGGTGGAGGAGACATTCGTTGGCGGGCTGCGCGATCACATAGCGGGATGCGGCTGACGTTGCACGGAAAGACCGTTTATCGCAGTGGCGCTGGCCGACGCCTCGGCAATTTGTGCCAGCGACAAACTGGCATCGCGGCCGGCTTCGAGAGCCGCCGGCGCCGCAAGCAGCGCAGCCAGACGGGAAACCGGCGCACCCAGCAAATACGCAAACGGAAATACTATCGGCCAGGAAGTCAGCCAGGCTTCCATCCATGCCGCATAAAAATCGGGGGAAAAGCCAATCCAGACCAGACGCAGGACCGCCGCCATTACCAGAGTAGCCAAACCCGTCATCAATAACGATGGCAACATCGATGCCAGACTGTTCGAACGCCGCAGCGCACGGCGCCTGGCTGGATAGGTCGCAACCGGCGTGCAGCCGAGGTAGTACGCTGCGGCGGGCATCAGGTGGTTGCTGCTGGTGTTCATCATGATGGTTATTTCCGTATTGGAATCAGCTGCGGTCTGAAAGGGCGCGCAATTCAGCCACCAGGTTAGGCGACAGGTCATCCCCGGAACTGGTCATCGAATGCAAGACCATCGCATTGCGGGAATAAGCGCGTGCCAGCCGCTGCTCCCTGCTCATGCCGGGCTTGACCGCCAGTTTCAGCGCCCGGTAAGTACCGGTCAGCAAGGGCCTGAAAATGGTTGCAAAAGCGGCCAGCAAACCGAAGCCGAGCGCAGCTTGCAAAGCGGAGGAAATCGACAGCATGGACATCAGGCACTCCGAATCAACGTATATAAGATTATTTCCTTGCATCAAACTATATTGCACTGCAATATATAAATCAAATTTCAAATTCCCATAACAGTTATACTTATTGTGAATATTTAAACGCTTGTTTATATATTAATTTAATAATAATAGAAACGCTGCCGCGACCGGATAACGGTTAATCACAGGTGGGTTGACCTGATACCGGCGCCGGATTTTTTCTCTGGCACCAATTTTCTTATGTAGATTTGGAAAAACCATGCGCTTTCTCTCTCTGGACCTGAATTTGTTGCGCGTTTTCGATGCGGTGATGTCCGAACAGAACCTGACCCGCGCCGCCAACCGCCTGTCGGTCACGCAACCGGCGGTATCGAATGCCCTCAAACGCCTGCGCGATACCGTCGGCGACGATTTGCTGATTCGCACCGCGTACGGCGTCAAGCCGACCCCGCGCGCCGAAGCGCTGTGGCCGGCAGTGCGGCGCGCGTTGTCGGATCTGGAAGCGGCGCTGATTCCGGAAGCATTCGACGTCAAGACCGCGCATCAGACCTTCCACATGGCGATGGCCGATTCGACCGCCGCGCTGTGGCTGCCGTCGCTGGTGCGCTCGTTCGAGCGCGAGGCGCCCGGCCTGGAAGCGCGCATGGTGCCGCTAACCACGCGCGAGCCGCGCCCGATGCTGATGCGCGGCGACATCGACCTGGCGGTGGGATTTTTCCCCGGCGTGGTGGCGCAAATGGAAGGCGGGCAGGGCGGCGATTCGCCGATCCTGCACCAGCGCCTGTATTCCGGCAAATACGTCGGCGTGATGCGGCGCGACCATCCGCTGGCAAAAGCCGAACTGACGCTGGACGCTTACTGTGCGGCCAACCATTTGCTGGTCAGCTTTTCCGGCCGCGCGCATGGCCTGGTGGATGAAGCGCTGACCAAACTGGGGCGCGAACGGCATATCTTGCTGACGGTAAACCAGTTCTTCACGGCCGGCCGGATCGTTGCCAATTCCGACCTGATCACGGTGCTGCCGCGCCACCTGATCGTATCGACCGGCATGGGCGACGAACTGATCCACAAGGAGCTGCCGTTCGAAACCCCGGATGTGCACGTCGACATGCTGTGGCACGAACGCGATGCGCGCAATCTGGCGCACAAATGGCTGCGCGAACATTTGTCCACCATGAGCCGGCATGAATTCGATTACGGCAAACTGAAATAACAACAGATCCTATACTAGGACCAGGTATGCATTAAAATCATTGCATACCTGCTCTTATTTAGTGCGATGCAATAAAATACTGTCGTTATTTAATAGGGAGCTTGGTGGAGTTCTTGACTTCCTCCATGACTGCATAGGTATGCGTTTCGCGCACGCCCTTGAGCTGCAACAGCGATTTGCCGAGGAATTCGCGGTAGGCATTCATGTCCTTGACGCGCGCCTTGACCAGGTAATCGAAGCCGCCGGCCACCATGTGGCATTCCTGCACTTCCGGTATCACCTGCACCCCGCGCTTGAAGGCGTCGAACACGTCCGGCGTGGTGCGGTCCAGCACCACTTCAATGAATACCAGCAACGCCACATCGAGCAATTCGGGATTGAGTTGCGCGGTATAGCCGAGGATGTAACCGGTTTCCTGCAGCTTGCGCACCCGCTCCAGGCAGGCCGCCGGCGACAGGTTGACGCGCGTCGCCAGTTCGACATTGCTGATGCGGCCATCGTTTTGCAGTTCCGATAGGATTCTTTTACTGATCTTGTCGAGCATGAGTGTCCGTAGCTGTCTTATAGGTATATATCGGTATATAAATAATATTCGGTGTAATTTTCCCATCAAATAGAAAATTTTGATAGCGCCTGCAATTACCGGAATTAATGCGCATCAATCCCTCCTACAATCAAATCATATTCCGCCACTGTCACGAGCAACTGGCGGCTTTTCCATTTTCCTTCTTTGATTGCGCCAGAACATGACTCCTGCCATCACTTCCGCTGCCAATGCCGCACCGTTTGCCGCGTTGCAAAATGAAATCCTGCGCGACCCGAGTCCGCTGCGTTCCGCCATCACCGCCGCCTACCGCAAGGACGAAAGCGTCGCGGTGCAATGGCTGCTGTCGCAAATCAACATCAGCGACGCGACCCAGGCCAAAGTGCAGGCGCTGGCGCGCACGCTGGTGCAATCGGTGCGCGAGAAGCGCACCCGCGCCTCCGGCGTGGATGCGCTGATGCATGAGTTCTCTCTGTCGTCGGAAGAGGGCGTGGCGCTGATGTGCCTGGCCGAAGCGCTGTTGCGGATTCCCGACAGCCAGACCGCCGACCGCCTGATCGCCGACAAGATCAGCAAGGGCGACTGGCGCCGCCATCTGGGCGAATCGCCGTCGCTGTTCGTCAATGCCGCCACCTGGGGCTTGCTGGTGACCGGCAAGCTGGTCGGCACCAGCAGCGAGCAGGGCCTCGGTTCGGCCCTGACCAAGCTGATCACCAAGGGCGGCGAGCCGCTGATCCGCAAGGGCGTCGATCTGGCGATGCGCATGCTGGGCAACCAGTTCGTCACCGGCCAGACCATCGATGAAGCGCTGAAGAACGGCCGCGACAACGAAAAGCGCGGCTACCGCTATTCCTACGACATGCTGGGCGAAGCGGCGCTGACCGCAAAAGACGCCGCCAATTATTACGCCTCCTACGAAACCGCGATCCACGCGATCGGCCGCGCCTCGAACGGGCGCGGCATCAAGGACGGCCCCGGCATCTCGGTCAAGCTGTCGGCGCTGCATCCGCGCTATGCGCGCGCCCAGCGCGAGCGCACCATGACCGAACTGCTGCCGCGCCTGAAAAGCCTGCTGCTGCTGGCCAAGCAATACGATATCGGCCTGAATATCGACGCCGAGGAAGCCGACCGGCTGGAACTGTCGCTGGACCTGATGGAAGCGCTGGCGTTTGACCCCGACCTGGCCGGTTTCGACGGCCTCGGCTTCGTGGTGCAGGCGTACCAGAAGCGCTGCCCGTTCGCCATCGATTACCTGGTCGATCTGGCGCGCCGCAGCGGCCGCAAGTTCATGGTACGGCTGGTCAAGGGCGCGTACTGGGATGCCGAAATCAAGCGCGCCCAGGTCGACGGCATGAACGGCTACCCGGTGTATACCCGCAAGGTGTACACCGATGTCTCGTACCTGGCCTGCGCGCAGCGCCTGCTGGCGGCGACCGACGTGATTTATCCGCAATTCGCCACCCACAATGCGCTGTCGCTGTCGACCATCTACACCTGGGCCCAAGAACAGAACGTCACCGATTACGAATTCCAGTGCCTGCACGGCATGGGCGAAACCCTGTACGACCAGGTGGTCGGCAAGGACAACCTGGACAAGCCGTGCCGCATCTACGCGCCGGTCGGTTCGCACGAAACCCTGCTCGCGTATCTGGTGCGCCGCCTGCTGGAAAACGGCGCAAACTCGTCGTTCGTCAACCAGATCGTGGATGAAAACGTATCGATCGACTCGCTGATTACCGATCCGCTGGCGCTGTCGAAACAATTGGCGGGCGCGGCCCATCCGAATATCGTGTTGCCGCTGGACCTGTTCGGCTTCGAGCGCAGGAATTCCGCCGGGGTCGATTTCAGCAACGAGAACGCGCTGCGCGAGATCGGCGCAGCACTCGGCCAGTTCGGCCGGCATCAATGGCAGGCCGCGCCGCTGCTGGCCGGCGCGGTTACCGCAACGCAAACGCAGCCGATCCTGAATCCGGCCGACCATCGCGACACCGTCGGCAACGTGATCGAAGCCAACGGCGTTGACGTCGAAACAGCGCTGGCCGCAGCCAGCGCGTTTGCGCTGGACTGGCAGACCACGCCGCCGTCGCAGCGTGCCGCGATACTGTGGCGCGCTGCCGACCTGCTGGAAACCCATCACCTGGAACTGATGGCGCTGGCGATCCGCGAAGCCGGCAAATCGCTGCCGAACGCGATTGCCGAAGTGCGCGAAGCAGTCGATTTCCTGCGCTATTACGGCGCCCAAGTTGCCTCCGGCGTCAACAACCTGGCGCTGGGGCCGGTGGTCTGCATCAGCCCCTGGAATTTCCCTCTTGCAATCTTCGTCGGCGAAGTCAGCGCCGCCTTGGCCGCCGGCAACGTGGTGCTGGCCAAGCCGGCCGAGCAAACGCCGCTGATCGCCCAGCGCGCAGTGCAGTTGCTGCATGAAGCCGGTGTTCCACGTGGAGCATTGCAATTCCTGCCGGGCCGCGGCGAAACCGTCGGCGCCGCGCTGACTTCGGATGCGCGCAGCCGCGGCGTAATCTTTACCGGCTCCACCGAAGTGGCGCAGATCATCAACCGCACGCTGGCGCAGCGCTCGGTGGCCGAATCCTGCGATATTCCGCTGATCGCCGAAACCGGCGGCCAGAATGCGCTGATCGTCGATTCCTCGTCGCTGCCGGAACAGGTGGTGCAGGATGCGATCGCATCGGCCTTCGATAGCGCCGGCCAGCGCTGTTCGGCGCTACGCGTGCTGTGCCTGCAAGCCGATATCGCCGACAAGACGATTGCGATGCTAAAAGGCGCAATGCAGGAATTGCGCGTCGGCAATCCAGACCGGCTCGCAACCGACATCGGCCCGGTAATCGATTCCGAAGCGCAGCAAAACCTGCTGGCGCATATCGAAAAAATGCAGGCCAGCGCGAAGGATTTCTATCAATTGCCGTTGCCGGCCGAATGCCAGCACGGCACCTTCGTCGCGCCGACCGTTATCGAAATCGGCTCCTTGGCAGAATTGCAGCGCGAAGTGTTCGGGCCGGTATTGCACGTACTGCGTTACCAGCGCAGCGCACTGCCGCAGCTGATCGATGCCATCAATGCCACCGGCTACGGTCTGACCCTGGGCGTGCATTCGCGCATCGATGAAACCATCGACTTCATCGCCAGCCGGGCCCATGTCGGCAACATTTACGTGAACCGTAATATCGTCGGCGCAGTGGTCGGCGTGCAACCGTTCGGCGGCGAAGGCAAGTCCGGCACCGGCCCGAAAGCCGGCGGCCCGTTGTACATCAAGCGCCTGCAGCGCAATCCGGACGGCGCGCTAGGCGCTCATACCATCCATGAACCGGCCGCCACGGTGGCGGCAGACGCCTTCAGAAACCTGCTGAGCTGGGCCAAGAGCCACGGCCACGAACGCATCGCCGCCCTCGGCGAGCAATACGCCCACGGCACCCCGCTAGGCACCACCCTGGTGCTGCCGGGGCCAACCGGCGAGCGCAACACCCTGAGCTTTGCGCCGCGCGGCGGCGTGCTGTGCGCGGCCTCCGGTGCCGGTTCTTTGCTGAACCAGATGGCGGCCGCGCTGGCCACCGGCAATGCGGTGGTGGTCGCGGCGCAATCCGCCACCCTGATTCCGTCCGGCCTGCCGAAGCAAGTGCGCCAGCATATCCGTATCAGCGAGAATCTGGCGCAGGATGCCGGTATCGCAATAGCGCTGGTGGATGGCGCGCAAATCGCCTCCATCCTGCCGCAGCTGGCTGCGCGCAAGGGCGCATTGATTCCGAGCGTGGAAACCACTGAAACCGGCGCGATTGCCTTATGGCGGCTGGTGGCCGAACGGGCGCTCTGCATCAACACCACGGCTGCCGGCGGCAATGCCAGCCTGATGACGCTGGAAGGGTAATTGCCAGGCTGATTCAGACAGTTTTTGCTTAAAAAAGCCGCCGGATTAAATACAATCCGGCGGCTTTTTTTCGCCTTGAATCCAGGTTTTTCAAGTAGTTTAAAACTAAACATCGGAAGCGCTAAAAAATACCGTCATTGCAGGT
>NZ_AVCC01000050.1 GCF_000622895.1 Herminiimonas sp. CN | reverse complement strand
CGAAAAACGGACGCAAACCCGCAAACAGTGCAGGACATTCGCGCCATCATCGACCTAGCCATGAAGGAGCAAGCATGAAAACCGTTACGTTTGATCCTGCTGTTTATAAGCTGGTGACGATTGATCCCACAGAAGAAATGTGCGGCATTGGCGCGATAAAACTGCCGTCTTTAACCGATGACGGCGCATCATCTTGGGCTGATGATTTCGGGATGGCATATAAAGAGTCCGTCATGCTCGTTCCCGACACCCTGCCCGGCGTGGTGGAGCATAGCGGGGAGCCGGTGGCGTGGGCTGCGTTCGCCGATAACGGAAATGTGCGCATATGGTTCGCAAGAAAAGAATCCGCCCCACCGGACGTAATTGCCAGTTACGGCGAACTTGCTCCGATATTCACCCATCCGCCAGCACAGCCAGATACTGCGAAAGCGATCCACTATCCCGAGTGTTGGGACGTTGCTGCTTATCCGACATTGGAATCTGCGCTGTCTGAAATTGGCGCGTTCAAATGTAGCGAGTGCCATCCAGAACAGCGCAACAGCAGCGAACTGTACGAGTTCCTACGCTCCATGCAGCACGGAGAAATGACGGTCAGCCGTGGATTGGAACTGATTGATATCTGGCTGGCAGGCAATTATCGTGATGACATGTTACCGCCAGTTGGAGCACAGCCAGATACCGAAGCACTGCAGGTGCGGATTGCGGAACTGGAAGCGCAACTCGCAGCGCAGGCGGGGCAGCAGCCGACTGCGTGGAGGGCGCACAGGGTTGGCAAGGGGAAAAATCCTCAGATGAGCTATGAAGGTCCGGTGCTTTGTCAGAGCTTAAAAATTGCTGATCAATGGCGGCAAGAGCGGATTGACTTTGATGGATATGCCGATGCGTGGATTGAGCCACTCTACGCCGCACCACCAGCACCAGCCAACGTCACAGCCATCGTACAGGCTGCGCTGGAGGCGGCAGCAGAACAGTGCAAAGACCTATATAGCTACAGGGACACATACACAGCAGGGTTGATGTGCTCAAGAACAGCGTACCAGTGTTCCAAAGCTATCCGCGCCATCGACCCACAAACCATCATCGACGCAGCGAGTGTGAAATGAATCGCTTGGAGCGCACGCAGGCAATTGTTGATGCCTTTTACCGCAGTCATGGGCCGTGTTGCGCGGGATGCGACTGGTGGCGCTGGCATAACTCAGTCGCCGGAGAGTGCATCCGGTCCGCCCCTGTATCTGGCGCAGAAAGAGGCGCAATGATCGGAATGACGTACTCAAGTCTGCCGCTTGGGGCGGGCCACATCATGACGCTACGCGATCATGTTTGCGGCGAATTTAAAGATGATGCAATTATTGAATCAGCAACGAAAGAACAGCAATGAACACTACCAATAGAGCAGAGTTTGAGGCGAATGGATACAAGGCTGCGGTTTTGGGTGACTTTATACGAAATGGCGATGGAACCTATGCTTTGCGTGTTGTACAACATCGATGGGAAGCATGGCAAGCAGCCCGCGCTGATGGGCGCGCGGAGTTGAGCGACGCGGAGATAGATGCACTATTGGTAAAGCATGGAAAAGGCGATGACGGATTCCATGCATTCGCCCGCGCCATCCTATCCGCGCAAGCCGATGCACCAAAACGTAACAAATTGCCGCTGTCCGACGAGGATAAGGCTGCATTTCATAAAGCTGCAGAGTGCCGCGATCAGGCTGTAGAGTTGCCAAGTGGCGCGCTAATGTTCATCAATTATGGCGAAGGGCCACAGGACTACTCTGATCTTGATTGCCCGCATTGCGGCGGTAGTGGGCACAAAGGCGACATCACGCAGCCCCTGATTGCCGAGGCTGCGCGGGATGATGGCCCAGACCTGTCCAGCACACCGATTCCAGATGGAAGCACTCACGGCAGCGCACTCGATCAATTGTATGCGGCATTCCACCGTGCGCCATGCGGCAATACTTTGTCCGCAATTGGATGCGCTATTCAGGAATTGCAGGCACTGGAAGCCACGCAGGGTGATGTGGCGGGGGATGCGAGCATTGAAGAACGTATGGCGGCACAGGCAAAGCCTTTTGAATCGTATCTTACCGAAACTGATTTCCATGACCTACACAGATTTATGGAGTGCTGCGAGGACTTTGATGCAGGCGGCCATGACGTTCCGAAGGATCGCATGCGCAGGCTAGCCGAGCTTGGCGTTGTTCGATCTTGCGGTTTTGGTCGGCATGAAGCTACCGCATTCGGCTGCTATGTCCATGATGGCGTATGGCTTCAAAGTCCGGAGTTGCCATTAAGGACAATTGCCGAGCGCAACGAACGCGCCGCCATTGCCGCCAGCAAGAAGGATGCACCATGACCTGGACAATTGTTATAGCAATATGGTTCTGGATAGCTGAAACAGCCTATTTCGGCTGGAATTCATGGCCGCAAAGCGACGCTGAAATGATTTGCGACGGCATTGCAATGCTGATGCTTGTAATCGCACTTTCCGCAAAGAATCTCAACCAAAAAATAACAGTAACCATCAAATCGGTAGAGGCTCCACGATGACCTGCACAAAAATAGGCAATGGGATTGTATGCACAACAGAGTCATATAAGCCAGGCGACCAGCCTCCAGAGGGTTATTTGGCCTGGCACGCATGGGCTGAAGTGCAGCGCAAGGCCGGTATCAAACAGGTGCAGTGTGGCAAGTGCGGGCTATGGAAAACGCCGCAAGAACTCAGCGATGCATTTGTCGAGCATACCGGAGCCACGGCGCTTGGCAAAAAACATACTGTGCGCATGCTAGTTTGCAATGACTGTGTCAGAAAGGATGCGCAATGACCGCCGAAATAATCCGCATCATAGAAGCGACTAAAAATGCATGGGAGGTAGAAATGAGCACGTTTTTATCGCGCGACGAAATATCTGAATTGACTGGACGCAAATTCAAGTCTCTTCAAATCACTGCATTACGGCATATGGGCCTACCATTTTATGTAAATGCGATTGGCTTTCCAGTAGTGGCGCGCAGCGCGATAGATTCACGCTCCGCAGTAGCGCCGACGCCAGTTAAGGCCGCATGGGCTCCACGAGTATTAAAGACTGGGTGAAATCATGGGAAGGATTGCCACGCGAAACAAAAACTTGCCGGCCGGGATGCGCGCCAGGCATCGTGGCGACAAAATTTATTACTTTCTAGACACTGGAGCCAAGCCGAGACGCGAAATCCCACTTGGTCAAGATTACGTGTTGGCGGTGCAGAAGTGGGCGGAATTGACCGTTAGCGGCGATGTGGCTGGAAAGATAATCACATTTCGGCACGCGGCAGAGCGGTATCAGCGCGAAGTCATGCCGAACAAGGGACTTGAAACGCAAAAGGATAATCTGCGCGAACTGGCGAACCTGTACAAGTTCTTTGATGTGCCACCAGTCCCGCTGGACGATATTGAGCCGATCCACGTAAGGCAGTATCTTGACTGGCGCAAGTCGGCTCCTGTGCGCGCCAACCGAGAGAAGGCACTTTTCAGCCACATATTCAATTTCTCCCGCGAGAAGGGGCTGACAAGCAAGGCGAACCCCTGCGCAGGCATAAGAGGATTCAAGGAAGCCGGGCGTAATGCTTATATTGACGACGAGGTGTATCAGGCCGTATGGGAGGCTGCAGAGCAGCATTGCCGAGACGCAATGGACTTAGCCTATCTTACAGGGCAAAGACCAGCAGACGTGCGCAAGATGTCGCAATCCGACATTGCCAGCGGCGCAGTGTCGGTGCGCCAGAATAAGGGCGGAAAGCTCTTGCGCGTGTCGGTAGAAGGGGAATTTGCCGCGGTGATTGAGCGCATCAATGCGCGTAAGGTGTCGGGTTTTACCTTGGCAGCGAAGGATGGTCAGAAGCTGACGAAAGCAATGCTGCGCGGCGCATTCGACCGGGCGCGCGATATCGCCGTCGAAGCGTCGCAGATTGCCGCCGAGTGCGCCGGGTTGCCAGATATTACGGACAGAATCAGGTCGTTCCAGTTCCGTGACCTCCGCGCTAAGGCCGGAACCGACACCGAGGAATTGCGCGGCATGGCTGCGGCCAAGGACCAACTCGGACACAGCACGGAAACGATGACTGCACATTACGTTCGGCACCGTCGCGGCAAGCTGGTCAAGCCGACTAAATAGGCGTAAATTCGTTCCGCAAACATGAAAATGGAAAGCGCGTAGCCCCGCGATTTAACGAATAAAAAAATCCGTTTGCGGAACAAAAAACTATCTAAGCAATTGAAAAATATAGGTTAGTCTTGGGACTCAAAATCCCGCGCTGGAGACAGCGTGCCGGTTCGATTCCGGCTCCCGGCACCAAGATACAATGCACCGAAATACCAGAAAAGGCTGAAAACTTAACAGAGTTTTCAGCCTTTTCTCATGCCGGCCAAGATTCTATCTGGCACGGCTTGACGACACAGGATTGTAGACGCAATTACGCGCCCCTAAACAACCATCTACCGCAAAAATTCAACATGTTCAACGCAGGGTCTGACGACCCTGCTGATTAGCGATTGATGCAGCAGCAACGTTCTCTTCCAAACATCTGCAGTAGCGTCTGCATCGTTCAGAATGCTACTGCCGCATGACAATGGACAACACAAGAATTAGCCTTCCTTGCCATCAAGGCGCGGCCGGTAGAGATACGGGCCGTAGACAATCAGGAAGAGTACAAATGCCGCCGACCAGCTGGCCGCCGCCACAATCAACGCGCCATTGCGTAATCCTGTGCTGTCGATGGACGCACAAAACCGCGCGATAACACCAATTTGTATCAACGCATACATCACCATTTCATTGCCACTCGCTTTGAGCGGCCTTCCGGTGTGGCCAAGGGTGGTGCGGGTCATCATGCCGACAATCAGCCCTGCCATCGAGCCAATCGTCAGCACATGAAAGGCCGAGCTTGTCGAAACCACTTGCAGGGCCGCCAATGCTATCAGAATGAAGCCGCAGGGAATCCAGGCATATGACAAGTGCAAAATCCATAGCAAAGGGTGGCGTAGGGTGGCATGCGGCTTCCATCCGCCCAACCGGAACAGTTGCGAACAGGCTGCAGCAAACGCCAATGCAGCTATCAGGCGGGGTGGAAATGTAAAGATCCATGCCAAACTTGCCATTGCGGTGAATGCAATGGTAAGACGGTCGCGCTGGGGGTTAACAACCGGCTTGGTTCCGGGCACGGTATTGGATGTAAAGCCGGGAATTATGCGTCCGCCCATCACCGATTCGATCATGACGACAATCAGAATGGCGGCCTGCATTATCAGTTTGGCGGGGGTGGAAATCCAGCCTATCGCCGCGAGATGAAATAATAAGTTGACTATTGTGAGCAGGCTGAGCAAACCAATCAGAAACATATTGCGCTTATTGCCAGAACGTTGCAGCACACGATACATGGGCCAGGCAGCAAGCGGCAAAAACAGCAAGTCCACCAGCGCCGCAATCAACGCCGGCGCGGCCAGCATGGCGATGCGCCCTGCCAGCCACACGCCGACAAGGGCCGCCAAATAGCCCCGGCGCGGGGTCCACAAACCGGTCCAATTACGCCCTGCGGTAAACAGAAAGCCGATGATTACTGCTACTGCAAAGCCGAACACCATTTCGTGCATGTGCCAGTTGATGGTGATGTTTGCCAAACCAGACAGATGGCCGAAATAACTTGCCAGCCATAACGGAATACTGACAGCGGCAAAAGCTGCTGCCAACAAATAAAACGGGCGAAACCCCAGCGCCCACAACGGATGGTGCGTCGGCGACGGTTTGCCCTGCCTCGACACGTTGGGTTCATCAATTGTCATAAGGCCCATATTGCTCCGCATTTAAAGATACAAATTAAATGAATCTTATATTGTGGCATTGAATAAAGCAATAGCGAATTCACACCCGGAATATAAATAACGACTCTGAATTACCATAGATCCGGAACCAATAAAATTGAAACCAGACACTCGACTCCGCCGATCAGCAGAGGGGAAAACAGTACCCTGAAAATAAACTCTTTCCTTACTGAATCAATAAATTGCCGAATGAGCCGCCGGGGCGAGCATGACGATATTGCGATCGATCGAGAAATTCTTATGTCTGTTTTTCGGCGTTACCTACGGCTATCCCATGCTCAACGGCAAATACCGCAGCCTGCACCCGGCTGGACAGGTTCAGCTTCTTCAAAATACTCTGTACATGTATTTTCACCGTGCTTTCGGCGACATTGAGCGAACGAGCGATGTTCTTGTTGCTCTCGCCTCGCGCCAGGCAGGCAAGAGTCTCTTTTTCACGTGGCGTCAGTTTATCCAGCTCGCTCGGCAGTAATTTGGCTTGCGCCGCATTGCCCCCCTGAAATTGCGCCACCAGTTTGGCCGTCATCGCTTCAGCGACTACCGGCTCTCCTGCCGCGGCCCGTCGGATCGCCCGCACCAGAAAATCGGTATCGATGTTTTTGATCAGGTAACCGCGTGCGCCTGACTGCAAGGCAGCCCCCAGATCCTCGGCGTCCTCCGACACCGTCAGCAGGATGACTGCCGTTCCGGGACGGTCCTGCAAGATCAGCTGCAGCGTTTCCAGGCCTGAAATACCTGGCATGTTCAGATCGAGCAAAACTACGTCCGGCTGCAGCTGCTTGGCACGCTTGACGCCTTCCACTCCGTCGGCGGCTTCGCCGACAACAGTGAAATCTGCGTGGCGCTGCAACAGGGAGCGGATACCGCTGCGAAACAGGTTGTGATCATCAACCAGGAGTACGCTGATAGGCGCGACAGGCATGATAGGAGCGTTGATCTGGTTATCCATGGATCCTTTAATTCATCAAAAGAAAATCATGCCGCCAGCCGCTGTTCATGCGACAGATGCAGCACGACGGTAGTGCCGGTACCGGGCGCGGAAGCAATATCGAGCGCAGCACGGATGCGCTGTGCACGCTCGCGCATGATATTAATGCCGACGTGGCTTTCGCCCTTTCGGCGCAGGGTTTCCACATCAAAACCGATGCCGTTGTCGCGAATGGTCAAGGCAAAATCCTTCTGATCCGCAAGGCTGACTTCGACATGGCTGGCTACCGCATGCTTGCGAATGTTGGAGAGCGCCTCCTGTACGATGAACAGAATCTGCAGTTGTTGCTCGCGCGGAAACGGCGCACCATCGACATCGGCAATGAATTCAGCGGCAATCCCGGTCTGACGGCGAAATTTTTCTACCGTAGTCTCCAGCGATCCTACCAGATCGCCTTCGGCCAGGCGGCTACGGAAATTGAGCAACAATTCACGCACATCCTCATAGCTCTCTTTCACCCCGGCCTGCAACGCGGGCACGATTTCGGCAACCTCATCAATATTGCCCTGTTGCAGCGAATCTTCCAGCAGTTGCACCTGAATATTCAGAAACGTCAGCCCCTGCGCAATACTGTCATGCAATCCTTGTGCGACCATATTGCGCTCCTCGGAAATTGCCATTTCGCGTTCACGCATGGCCAGCCGCAGGTTTTCGATCGCCACCCCAAGCAGTTGTCCCAGCGTAGAAAGCAGGTCAGACTCATGTTTGCTGAATGTTCTGGCTTGTCGGAAATGCATATTGAAGAATCCGAGGTGCTGATCGCGCGCATAGATATGAAACACCGATATTGTGGCGAAACCTTCCCGATGACAGCGCAATTGCAGGGATTTGTCCATTTGATGCAGATTGTGCACCACCGATACGCCTTTTACGGCGGCTTGGCCGCATAGGCAATCCCCGACCTTGAGACAGTGCTCGGCCTCCACCATTTCAGCAGAAATCCCTTGATGCACCACCATATGCAGGTTACCCCGAATCGGCTCCAATACCCGGACCGAACCGCCGTCAGCCTCGAAATAGCGATTGATCCGGTCCAGAAATCCTTCGCAAATGGCCTCCACTGGCTGCGGCACTTGCAAGAAAGCCGCAATATCATAGAGCAGCGCCAACTCCCGATTCTGATCCTCCAGCGCTGCCGTTTTTTGCTGAACCCGGCTTTCCAGACTGCTGTATAGGTCTTCGAGGCGGTCCGCCATATGGTTGAAGCCCTCGCTCAAGCGGCCGAATTCATCGCGGCTCTCGACCGGCAAACGGACGCTGAAATCCTTTTCCGTCATGCGCCGCATGCCGTCGTACAGGCGTGTAACCGGCTGGATGATGAGCAGGAACATCAGGTAAATTATGATCACGGTGCCAGTCAGCGCCAATGCCACCAGCACCAACTGCGACGAGCGTAGCCAGAAGGTGCGTTGTTCGCTGTCTTTTTCGATCATCTTTACCAGCGCATCAACATTCGCCACGTAATCATCCACTTGCGGGTGATAACGCTGCCAACTGGCTGCCCGCTGGGGATTCTGCTGGGTCAGCATGGCATTGACCAGCGGCAGCAACTTCTGATGCCAGTGCGTGGATACCGTTTCGAACTCATCATGAATCCCGGTGGTGGGAGGCAAGAACAGGGGGCGCTGCGGATCGCCTTTTTGCAACAGCGAAAACTTGGCTTCTATCGTCCGGATTTCCTTGTCGACGACTTGCCGGGTTTCGGCATGCTCCGGCTCGTTCACCCAGCGCGACAAAGCCATCGACAAACGGTAGCTTTGCATGCGCAAGCTGCCGGCTTCGTTGATTGCCGCAGAACTGCCTTCCAGTTGCCACGACAAGAATAATGTGGCGCCGATTGCCATCAGAGCCAGAACCAGAAACCCCAGCAATACGCTAACGATCTTGGTGGAAAGTTGTTGCCAGGCAGGCAGGATGGTGTCGAGTGTCATGGCTAACAGCTTACGCCATTTTTGGCATACATCATCACCCATGCCAGGATCTGATCGCGCCGACCCAGATCGAGCCAGGCCAGCCGGCGTGCCAGCAACGGTGGCGCACTATCGGACGCCACCGCCACAATGTCCATATCGTCTGGATACAGCGCCGGCTTGCCCAGCGCCGGGCGATGAATTTCCAGTTTCGGAATCGGCTCTCGTTTGAATCCCTCCACCAGCGTCAGGTCGGCAGCAGACATGCGTGCGACCTGTTCCGCCAGAGCCGGCTCTGGAGCGCCGCGCAATTCATGGATGAGTGCGAAGCGGTAGGGTGAACTCAGCAAGACTTCGGTTGCGCCTGCGGCGCGCAGCCGCGCACTATCCTTATGTGGCGGCTCCAGCTCCAGGTCGTGATGGCTGTGCTTGATTACGTTCACGCGCAAACCCTGCGCGGCCAATTGCGGCAACAGGTATTCCAGCAGCGTCGTCTTGCCGCTGCCGGACCAACCCGCAATACCCAATATCCGAGGTGTCATTAGCGTCTTGTCGTTTTAAGTTAATTTGGCGCAGAATTTCCGCACCCGGCCTTATTGCCATGCCGTCATATTACAGCCGAGACCTGCCCGCGCAGTTTTGCAGGCTGTTTCAGAAATTGGTTTTTCGGTGCACGCCTTTCGAAGGTGGGTCGAGCGGACAGACCAGCGGCAGAAACTCCTGCTGTCGGGGAGAATATGCCAGCAAGGCGCCGGTTTCAATGTCGAAATACCAGCCATGCAGCATCAACGCCCCCTCCTCCGCGCGACGCTTGAGCCACGGGTACGTCAGCAGGTTATCAAGGGAATGCAAAATACTCGCCATCTCGCACGCCTTGTGCTGGGCCTCTGACGATTTGTACGCAAGATCGCGCAACACCCGATCCCGGACCGGTTCTGCGATACGCATCCAGCGCTCGACAAAATTGGTCTCCGGCGTAATTTCAGGCGGCGACAGCAAGGCCCGGATGCCGCCGCAACGGGCGTGGCCCAGCACGATAATGCGCTTGACTTCCAGATTACATACTGCAAATTCGATGGCGGAACTGACGCCGGGCGATGCGTCGTCGGTGCAGGGCGGCACCAGATTGGCGATATTGCGCACGATAAACAGGTCGCCCGGATCGCTGCCTGTCAATAGCATAGGATCGACCCGCGAATCGCAGCAGCCAATCAGCAAGGTAGTCGGGTTCTGCGATTCGCGCAAACTATCGAACAGCGTTTGCTGATCGCTGAAATATTGCTGTTGAAAACGACGATAGCCGCGCACAAATTTTTCGATGTCATTCATATTGTTACCACCTCTGGATGCGTGAGGCGCCGAAGTTATTTGATTCGACCGCATGCTCGAACACGCAGACGGACCAGCAAAGCAAACCTCGATCGCTGATGAATGACACGATTTTATGGCATCGGATCGCCTCTGCCTGTCGGCACGAAGGGTTACCGCAGCTAGTACTTTAGTAGTAAAGCGCGCAAGAGTCGGGCAACGGCGATTCGCCAAACATCAGCGGCCGGCGTAAAACATGAAATAACAAGGCTATGTCGCAATTGACTGTTGAAAATGCGGCCATAGCTGTAGCAGAAAGATTCTGCACCCCTATGAGAAAATCAATTTCAACAACTAACTACGACATAGCCAATAACAATGGAGTATATTGAAAAACACTGGCATATCCGCTTAAAATATCTGCGGTATTAAAAAATACAATGCACAGTATCATAGAAATGAGGAGCTGCACGCAACCGTTGCCCGGTCCGTGCAGCTGCCCTGACGGGCCGGATTATTGCACCAGCGGGGTGTCCGCGCCGTCCAGCGTGATGCCTTGCACGTCAGCCTTGCCGACCAGAATTTGCAAGTACTGATGCACTGCGCGCTGCCACGACTGACGGGTTAATTGATCGGCGATCTGCGACTTGACCGCTTCAAACGGTAACAACTCGCCATCCACGCGGCGCAACACTTGCACGATATGCAAGCCAAAACGGGTTTCCAGCAAACGGTCGCCCATCTCGCCGGATGCCAGGCGGAACACGAAATCCTCGAACTCCGGCACCGTCTGTCCGCGCGACAGCTGGCCCAGATTGCCGCCCATAGCGCCGGATGGACAGTTCGAGTATTCCTTGGCCAATTCTTCGAAGCGTTCCGGCTGTGCGCGCAACTCTGCCAGAATCGCCTCGCCAGTCTCGCGCAACAGCTCCAGCGTGACCGAAGGCGTGACTTGAAACAGAATATGACGCGCCTCAATCATTTCGCCATTGCTGAACAATGCCGGCTGGTTGCGGTAAAAGGTGGCGCATGTAGCTTCGTCGGCCTGCGGCACCCGCACTTCCTGCGCGAACAGCGCTTCCACCCGTGCATCGTCATCTTCCGCAGCAATCTCCAGCCGGTCCGCCTCTTGCAGCAGTAAGGTACGCAGGATTAATTCATGCACCGCCTGCTTGACCGGATGCTGGGCCTGCTGATGATGCGGCAACTCTTGCTCGATGGCTTCATCGGTGATTTCAACACCGTTGACCGAAATACTCATGGTGTTTTCCTCTCAATAAGAATCGGCGCGCATGCTGCCAGATGGCAGCCGCGCACGCGGCACAAGCTCAACGTGGACGCACCAGCTGGAATGCGCGCCCGAGATAAGTGACAGCACCGAAGCCGCTCCAGACATGGACCAGGCGTGTGAACGGGAAAATCACGAACAACGACATACCCATGAACAGATGCAGCTTGAATACCAGTGGAGCGTCAATGATGAAGGAGGCAGCGTCGCCGCGGAAAGTCACGACATGCTGAGCCCAAGTCATCAGCAGCACCATCATGTGACCGTCCATGTGACCGGCGGAGGCGACGATCGACGACAGTCCCAGCAGCAGGGTGGCCAGAATCCACAAAATAACAATCTTATCCTTGAAGGTCGTAACTGCAAGAATGCGTTCGTTGGTAAAGCGGCGCACCAGCAAAATGACGATGCCGATCAAACCCAGGCCGCCCATGATGCCGCCGGCCATCATCGCAAACAATTGCTTGGTACCATGCTCGATGCCAAGCGTGTCCCAGACCCAGACTGGCGTCAGCAAACCGGCAGCGTGGCCGAAGAACAGGCCGATGATGCCGACATGGAACAGGATATTTCCGGTGCGCAGACTACCGGCATGCAGTACCTGGCTGGAGTCGGATTTCCAGGTATATTGCTCGCGGTCAAAGCGAATCAGACTGCCCAGCAGAAAGATTGCCAGCGCGATGTACGGGTAAATCCCGAAGATGAATTGGTGGAAGTATTCCATGATGTGCTCTCCTTTTTTGACGCACAGATGCATCAAGATTGTGTCATTGGATCAGCGGGCAGCGCTGGCGTTGCCGGTTGTTCCTTTTGGATAGAAATTGATTGGGTGTGCACCGCCGGCCTGTGTTTTCAGCAGGGGCTCCACGCCATCGACGCCAGGACCAAAGGTTTCCAGCGCTTCGTCCATATCGCGGATCGGCGGCTCGCTCAACTCTTCGGCCACGACCGGACTCAATTGCTGTAATACATCGAAAATACCGGAATACGGACTGCCATTGGCTGCCAGCTTGCGGCCGATGTAAGCCAGCACATGAATCGCGTCGGACAGCAGGCGCTCGGCTTCCTCTTTATCCTCCAGTTGAGAAAGGAACTCGAGAAACAGCGGGACATAATCCGGCAAATCTTCGCCAGCCATTTCCAGCCCGTGTCTTTTGTATTCTTCCATCAAATCCACCATTGCTTGCCCGCGATCGCGGGATTCGCCGTGGATATGCTCGAACAGGTGCAGCGAATGCGATGGCGTGCGGTCGAACGTGCTGACATAGCGTTCCTGCAGCGTGATCAGATCGTTCGCCGCTAAAGTATCCAGCAAGGGGCGCAGCGGCGCATGCAGCAGAGGCGTTTTTGCCAGCTCCGCTTCAATTTCGGGTAAATTCTCCAGCAGCACAGGCTCTGGATAGAGCAGCAGCGCGGATAAAATCTGGAAGTGTTGCATAGCGTTTCCTTCTTGGATGGTCAGAGCAAGCCAAGCGCCGGGCGCAAGCGCCCGGCATCCTGCAGTCCTAAAAAACGTTTTCCTCGCGTTTTTTACGGGATTTCGGCATCGACACAAAAATCGCCGACCCTTGCTTTTTCTTGCCAAACAGGGATGGCTCGCTGACTCCATCCGAACAACCATTGCCGAAAGTGAAGCCGCATGAGCCCTTTTCGTTGAAGCTGTCTTCCGCCATTTCCTTGTGGCTGCTCGGAATCACGAAACGGTCTTCGTAGTTGGCGATGGCCATGATGTGGTACATATCCTCGACTTCCGCCTTGCTCATTCCGACTTGCTGCAGCACGGTCAGGTTTTCGACCTTCTCAACCGTCTTGCTGCGCATGTAAGCCCGCATTGCCAGCATCCGGTCGAGCGCGCTGATGACTGGCCCTTCCTTGCCGGCAGTCAGCAGATTGGCCAAGTACTTGACCGGGATGCGCAAGCTCTTGGTGTCTGGAATGATGCCGTTCAGGCCCATTTTCCCGGATTCTGCCGCAGCCTGGATCGGCGACAGTGGCGGGATATACCAGACCATCGGCAGCGTCCGGTATTCCGGATGCAGCGGAAATGCGACTTTCCATTCTTTCGTCCATTTTATAGACCGGCGATTTTTTGGCCGATTCCAGCCACGAATCAGGGATGCCTTGTTTGCGCGCTTCCGCGATCACCTCAGGCGAATGTGGATCAAGGAACAAATCGAGCTGCGCTTCATACAAGTCTTGCACGTCGGCGACCGATGCCGCCGCTTCGATCTTGTCGGCGTCATACAGCAAGACACCGAGGTAACGGATGCGGCCGACGCAGGTTTCGGAGCAAACGGTCGGCTGGCCAGCTTCGATACGCGGATAGCAGAACGTGCATTTCTCCGCCTTGCCGGAAGACCAGTTGTAATAAATTTTCTTGTAAGGACAGCCGGAAATGCACATGCGCCAGCCGCGGCACTTATCTTGGTCGATCAGCACAATGCCATCGTCTTCGCGCTTGTAGACCGAGCCGGAAGGGCAGGATGCAACGCAGGCCGGATTCAAGCAATGTTCACACAGCCGCGGCAGGTACATCATGAAAGTATTCTCGAACGTGCCGTACATTTCCTTTTGCATGTTGTCGAACAGCTTGTCCTTGCTGCGCTTGGCGAATTCGCCGCCCAGATCGTCTTCCCAGTTCGGGCCCCAGACGATCTTGTCCATGACCTTGCCGGTAATGACCGAAATCGGACGCGCGGTTGGCGGCGTTTCCGACAACGGAGCATTCTGCAGACGTTCGTAATCATAAGTGAACGGCTCGTAATATTCATCAATCTGCGGCAAATTCGGGTTGGCAAAAATGTTAGCCAGAATTTTCAGACGGCTACCCTGGCGCGGCTCGATCTTGCCGGCCGCGGTGCGACGCCAGCCGCCATTCCATTTGTCCTGGTTTTCCCATTCTTTCGGATAACCGATTCCCGGCTTGGTTTCAACGTTGTTAAACCACGCGTATTCCACGCCATCGCGGCTGGTCCACACGTTTTTGCAGGTGACAGAACAGGTATGGCAGCCGATACACTTGTCCAGGTTCAGCACCATGCCGATTTGTGCTCTAATTTTCATCTTTCACTCCAGATCTGGTGACGCCGAGGCGGCAGTTTGCAGGGCCCGGCCGATTCGGACCGGTCCTGCATGACAACTTATTTACTTAATTACGCCTCAGCTTTCAGCGGGCCTTCCAGCCACTCCACATTCTTCATTTTGCGAATCAATACAAATTCATCGCGGTTGGAACCGACCGTGCCGTAATAGTTGAAGCCATACGACAACTGCGCATAACCGCCGATCATGTGGGTCGGCTTGGTGACCGTGCGGGTCACCGAGTTATGGATCCCGCCGCGCTTGCCGGACACTTCAGCACCTGGCACATTGATGATTTTTTCCTGCGCGTGATACATCAGGGTCATGCCTTCCGGCACCCGCTGACTGACTACCGCCCGCGCAGTCAGCGTGCCGTTGACGTTGAAAATCTCAATCCAGTCGTTGTCGACAATGCCGGCTGTCTTGGCGTCGATTTCCGACAGCCATACGTGCGGGCCGCCGCGCGACAGGGTCAGCATCCGCAGGTTGTCCGAATAGGTCGAATGGATGCCCCACTTCTGGTGCGGCGTGATCCAGTTCAGCGCGATTTCCTTGTTGCCGTTCGGCTGCGCACCCAGCATCGATGCAGTGGTCTTGGTATTGATCGCCGGTTTGTAGACGCACAGGCCTTCGCCGAAGTCGCGCATCCACAGGTGATCCTGGTAGAACTGCTGGCGGCCGGTCAGGGTGCGCCATGGGATCAGTTCGTGCACATTGGTATAGCCGGCGTTGTAGCTGACTTCTTCGCTCTCCAGGCCGGACCAGGTCGGCGACGAAATGATCTTGCGCGGTTGCGCCTGCACGTCACGGAAACGGATGCTGTCATGTTCGCGCGGCAATGCAAGATGGGTATGGTCGCGACCGGTCATCTTGGACAATGCATCCCATGCCTTGACTGCTACATGGCCATTGGTTTCAGGCGCCAGTGACAGAATCATTTCCGCTGCATCAATTGCGGTATTCAGACGCGGCTGGCCTTTCGAGACTCCCTCCTCCAGCACCGTGCGGTTGATGCCGCGCAGCACATCGACCTCATGCCCGGTCTTCCAGCCGATACCCTTGCCGCCGTTGCCGATAGTTTCCAGCAATGGCCCGATCGATGTGAATTTCTTGTATACATCGCGGTAATTGCGCTCGACCACATTCATGCTCGGCATGGTCTTGCCCGGGATCGGTTCGCATTCGCCGGCGCGCCAGTCTTTCGGATCGAACGGCTGCCCCAGTTCGCCCGGAGTGTCGTGCATCAGCGGCGACAGGACCAGGTCTTTTTGGGTGCCCAGATATTCGCCGCCGATTTCGGAGAATTTTTCGGCCAGACCCTTGTAGATTTCCCAGTCCGATTTCGACTGCCACAACGGCTGCACCGCTTCCGACAACGGATGGATGAACGGGTGCATATCGGAGGTATTCAGATCGTCCTTTTCATACCAGGTTGCAGTCGGCAACACGATATCGCCGTACAGGCAGGTGGTCGACATGCGGAAATCCAACACCACCAGCAGGTCGAGCTTGCCTTCGGCGGCCGGGCGGAACTTGACATCCTTCGGCTTGATGCATTTGGTCTCGTCTCCCAGCATCGCGTTTTGGGTCCCCAGCAAATACTTCAGAAAGTATTCGTGGCCCTTGCCGGAACTGCCCAGGATATTGGAGCGCCAGACGAACATGTTGCGCGGGAAGTTGGCAGGATTGTCCGGGTCGTCGCAGGAAAAATTAAGCTTGCCGGCCTTGATCTGCTCCACTGCATATGCGGCGACATCCTTGCCGGCTGCTTCTGCGGCGCGGGTGACTTCCAGCGGATTGGTTTCCAGCTGCGGCGCCGAAGGGAGCCAGCCCATGCGCTCGGACTTGGCGTTGTAATCGATCAGCGCCATCTCGGCCATCTTGCCGTCAGCCGATGGCGACAGGATTTCCGCCGCATTCAGCTTCTCGTGACGCCACTGGCTGGTGTGCGCGTAGAAGAACGAAGTACCGTTCATCTGCCGCATCGGACGGTTCCAGTCGAGCGCAAACGCGAGCGGGGTCCAGCCGGTTTGCGGGCGCAGTTTTTCCTGGCCAACATAGTGAGCCCAGCCGCCGCCGGATTGGCCGATACAACCGCACATCATCAACATATTGATGATGCCGCGATACGTCATGTCCATGTGATACCAGTGGTTCAGCGCAGCACCGACAATCACCATGCTCTTGCCGCGGGTCTTGTCGGCATTTTCAGCAAATTCGCGTGCCACGGTGATCACATCGGCGGCTTTCACGCCGGTGTGCTTGACTTGCCACTCCGGTGTATAAGGCACATCGTCGGCGTAGTCCTTGGCGACATTGCCGCCGCCCAGGCCGCGGTCGATGCCGTAGTTAGCCAGCGTCAAGTCAAAAACCGTGGTCACCAGCGCGATGGAGCCATCGGCCAGCTGCACTTTCTTGACCGGCACATTGCGCAGCAGCATATCGCTGGCATCCTTGCCGCCGAAATACGCAAAGCCGACAGGAAGAACCTCGTCGCTGCAATCGATCAGCGACAGGCGCGGGTCGATGGCGCGGCCAGAGGTACCTGCTTTTTGCTCCAGGTTCCATTTGCCGGATTCACCCCAGCGAAAACCGATTGAGCCGGCCGGTGCCGAAATGTCGCCGCTGAGATCATCGATGACCAGTGTTTTCCATTCCGGATTATTGGTTTCGTCGAGATTATTGGCCAGATGGGATGCGCGCAGGAAGTACTCCGGCACCAGTGCGCCGTTCTTTTCCTTCAGCAATACCAGCATCGGGAAGTCGGTATATTGCTTTGCGTAATCGCGGAAATAAGCGGATTTACCAGTGACGTGGAATTCCTTCAGGATTACATGCCCCATTGCCATTGCCAGCGCGGCATCCGTACCCTGCTTAGGTGCCAGCCAGATGTCGCCGAACTTCGCCATTTCGCCGAAATCGGACGACACCGCGACAGTCTTGGTACCTTTGTAGCGTACTTCGGTGTAGAAGTGGGCATCCGGCGTGCGCGTCATCGGCACATTGGAACCCCATACCATCAAGTAAGTCGAGTTATACCAGTCGGCCGATTCCGGCACATCGGTCTGTTCGCCCCAAACTTGCGGGCTGGCCGGCGGCAAATCGCAATACCAGTCGTAAAAGCTCAACGCGACACCGCCAATCAGACTCAGGTAGCGGGTACCCGCCGCATAGCTGACCATTGACATAGCAGGAATCGGGGAAAAACCGACGATGCGATCCGGGCCGAACTTCTTGATCGTGAACGCATTGGCCGCAGCCATGATTTCATTGACCTCGTCCCACTTGGCTCGAACAAAACCACCCAGGCCGCGAATCGATTTGTACTGCTTGGCGCGCTCAGGATCCTGGCTGATGTATTCCCAGGCCGCAACCGGCGCCATGGTTTTGCGCGCTTCGCGCCACATCTCCATCAGGCGACCGCGCACCATCGGGTACTTCACGCGCTGGGCCGAATACACATACCAGGAATAGCTGGCGCCGCGCGGACAGCCGCGCGGCTCATGGTTCGGCAAATCAGGGCGAGTACGAGGATAATCGGTTTGCTGGGTTTCCCATGTAATCAAACCGTTTTTGACATAGACCTTCCAGCTGCATGATCCGGTGCAATTCACACCGTGGGTTGAGCGAACGATCTTGTCATGCTGCCAGCGCTGCCGGTAGGAATTTTCCCAGGTACGGTCTTCATTGACGACTGCGCCGTGTCCGTTGGAAAAAGTCTCCTTGGTCTTGCTGAAGAATTTCAAACGATCCAGAAAGTGACTCATGGTCTCTCCAAACATGCGCCTGACAAACAGGCGCTAATCATTAAAACTACTAATCGGGAATCAAGGACTGCCATTCTAGGCAGCAAACTCGCCCCTTACAATTCTCTAGAAGTCGGACTCCGACAGGCAGTCCGAACTACGCCTTCTAGCCATTAAGGACTATACGCAGCTGCCTTTTCACCAAATTGTCTTTAACGCTCTGACTCTATTAACAAGGCATTTCGGCATTCTTGCGGGAATAAAACCACCAGGTGACAATCACGCAGGTAACGTAAAAACCGACGAAACCCCATAACGCTGCGTTCGGCCCACCTGTCAGCGCAATCGAAGTACCATAACTTTTCGGTATGAAAAATGCGCCATAGGCGGCAATTGCGGAAGTGAAACCCAGCACGGCAGCACCTTCCTTGTTGGCATCGACAATTGCCTTGGCCTGGGCTGCTGCACCCTTGCCGGCTGCTTCGCGCTGACGCTCGGTCAGGAAGATCACCGGAATCATGCGGAAAGTCGATGCATTACCGACGCCGGTACCGGCGAACAGCAACATGAACATCCAAAAGAAGCCCCAAAAATTACCCGTGCTGCCGGCGCCGGGCAGGAAGTTGATGACTCCGATCACGGCTGCGATCATGACAATGAAGGTCCAGAAAGTCACTATGGCACCGCCCAACTTGTCTGAAATCCAGCCGCCAGCAACACGGGCAAGCGCACCAACCAATGGGCCAAGAAAGGCATATTGCAAAGGATTTACATCGGGGAACTGCGTCTTGATCAACAACGGAAAACCAGCCGAATATCCGATGAAAGATCCGAAAGTGCCGACATATAGCCAGCACATCAACCAGTTATGCTTGCGCTTGAAAATCACGGCCTGATCGGCAAAGGATGCCTTGGCAGAAGCAAGATCGTTCATGCCGAACCAGGCTGCCAGGGTGGTGACGAGAATGAACGGCACCCAGATGAAGCCGGCATTTTGCAGCCAGAATTGCTTGGTCTCACCCGCCTTGGACCAGATTTGCGGCTCGCCGCCAAGCGCACCGAAGACGCCGGCGGTAATTACCAGCGGAACCACGAATTGCACCACGGATACACCGAGATTACCCAGGCCAGCATTCATGCCGAGCGCATACCCTTTTTGCGACTTCGGAAAAAAGAAGCTGATGTTCGCCATCGAGGATGCAAAGTTACCACCGCCGAAACCACACAGCAGGGCCAGTATCAACATGGTTGGATAGCCGGTATTGATGTCTTGCACGGCAAAGCCGATGCCGACGGCTGGAATCAACAAGGATGCTGTGGAAATTGTCGTCCATTTGCGCCCCCCGAAAATCGGCACCATAAACGAATAAAAAATACGCAGCGTCGCGCCGGACAAGCCCGGTAAAGCGGTCAGCCAGAATAGCTGGTTGGTGCTATATTTGAAGCCGATATTCGGCAGATTGACAACCACTACACTCCACACCATCCAAACCGCGAAAGCCAGCAGCAAGGCCGGAATGGAAATCCACAGATTGCGATTGGCGACTGATTTTCCTTCGCTGTGCCAAAAACTTTTTTCTTTCCGGCTCCCATCGATCAATAACATAACTACCCATTTTTTTCTCCTGAAACAGCACTCTAAGACAGCCTCAGCCGTCGGAATTTACATACCGATTAAACCGCTTGCGCCACGCTCTTGGATCTCGGATTGAACGAGAAATACATCCATACCAGTGACACGCACACCGTTCCGTACAACAACATGAATGTGCTGGAACGCACGCCGGTCAAATCCACCAGCGCGCCAAACATGATCGGCAGAAAAAAACCACCCAAGCCGCCGGCCAGACCGACCACGCCGGAGACCGCACCGATGTTGTGGGTAAAGTCATCCCCGATGAATTTGAAAACCGATGCCTTGCCGATCGCCATCGCAATACCGACAATGAACAGCAGCACGGTGAACATCCACGGTGACAGGCCGATATGAAAATTCGCATCACCGGTAACGGTCCTCACAACCAGATTCGTTTGCGGATATGACAGCAGAAAGAAGCAGACCCAGCACACCCACATCACAGCCCAGGTCACTTTGTAAGCACCGTATTTATCGGAAATCCACCCCCCCATTGCGCGCAGCACGCCGCCTGGCAAAGAGAAACAGGCTGCCAGCAATGCCGCCAGTTTCAAGTTGAAGCCATACTCAGCAACGTAATACTTGGTCATCCACAACGCCAGGCCAACGTAACCACCGAACACTACCGAGTAATACTGGCAATAGCGCCAGACGCGCGGGTCTTTCAGCATCTTCAATTGCTCGGATAGGGGCACATTGGCCGCTGCCGTATGCGTCTTGTCAGAATAGGAAAAAAACCAGAACAGCATGGCTGTAATGAACATGGCAGCGGCGTACACCTTGGGCAGCATTTGCCAGCCGAATCCGGCGATAATCGCCGGAGCCACGAATTTAGTCAGCGCCGACCCCGAATTCCCGGCACCAAAGATTCCCATCGCAAAGCCGCGACGCTCCTGCTGGAACCAGCGCGCGACATAAGGCGTACCAACCGAAAAGGAGCCGCCAGCCAGGCCAACAAACAGCCCCAGCACCAGAAAATGCCAGAACTGAGTGGCGTAGCTGATCAGATAAATCGGCACTACGCAGATCATCATTAACCAAAAGAAAACGACACGACCGCCAAAACGATCGGTCCAGATGCCCAGCGGCACACGCACCAGGGAACCTGTGAGCACGGGAGTTGCCGCCAGCAAACCGAACTCGGTTTCATTGAGCCCCAGTTGCGTCTTGAGCGGGATGCCCAGAACCGCGAACATCATCCAGATTGCAAAGCAAATGGTGAACGCGAAAGTACTGCTAATCAGTACAGAAAGCTGCTTATTGCTAGATGCCACGATACCTCCCATAGACGAACAATCCGACGCAACAAGCTTATGTGCTGCTGCACTAAAGGTCTACTCGTCGAAGGGGTATTGTGGCAAGGCAATCTGGCTAAGCGTCTCCGCTGAACTATCTAGCCAATCAGCGCGCCGTATAGTTCAAAATGCGTAGTGGAAGGGCGACGTATTTTGCATCGTGATACGATACCCGGCCACCGTGGAAGAATAAGCGAAAATCAACCGAAAACTTCTTTTTCGTCCAGTGCGCCGGTTATTTTCCGGCCTCAGAATCATCCCAGCACACTCTTCAGGCGCTTGATTTTTGACTTCGGGTTTTTGATAGAATCTCTCACACTCTGCAAACAATGCGTCCACAGTCATGACTAAAACCAAAATAAAACTCCAGGATTTCCTGTCCAAACTCGCTCTATTCAATCAAATGGGGACGCAAGAATTGGATCGCATTGCAGTTGGCACTTCCGAAATGCATGTACAACGCGGTGAAACACTGTTTCAACGCGGCGATGCCTGCACCGGTTTTCACACCGTGATCTATGGACAGGTGAAGCTTGCCTTCACTTCTTCGCAGGGCAGCGAAAAAATCGTTGAAATTATTGGCCCAGGCCACAGTTTTGGCGAAGCCGTGATGTTCATGGACAAGCCTTACATCGTGAGCGCACAAGCACTGGCTGACACACTGCTGCTGCATATTGCTAAGTCAGCGGTACTGGCAGAACTGGAGCGGGACCCTCTATTTGCGCGCAAAATGCTGGCCGGCCTGAGTCGGCGCTTGCATGGCTTGATTTGCGATGTGGAGGCGTATTCTTTACGCTCCGGCACCCAGCGTGTCATCGGTTATTTGCTGCAGTACGGCGCCGATGCAGATGCACACGTCGATGGGCAGGAAATAGCATTACCGTTTAGCAAAGCTGTACTCGCGTCCCGGCTCAATCTGACGCCGGAACATTTCTCGCGGATTCTGCATGACCTGACGGAAAATCAGCTGATTAACGTTAGCGGAAAAAATATTACCGTTCTGAATATCGAGAAACTGCGCGACTATGACGGGTAGCGCAAAGAATATTTAATACTTCATGGCCAAGCCATCCGCTGCGCACAGTTTTATGCGTCGATACATGCGTGTTGCGCTAATCAGGTTCACCAGCAACCAGCATGAAGATACGGCAAAAGCAAGCCCGGCAACACGCGTCAAAATCCCCGGCCACTGCGCCGCTGCCAGCAATATCGCCAGTGCTCCCAAGTGTGCGTAGAATTGCTTTATAGTCACGCTATCGGTCAATATCTGCTTCACATTAGGCACGATTCCGCGTTGTGGTATTGCGCTCTGCAAGTGGTACCACACCAGGAATGGCACGATCTTGTAGAACATGCCGTTAATTACCGAGTATCCGAATCCAACAATAAACAGCACACCCAAGAGCAGCGCATAAGAAGGAGCAACCGTAATCTGCGGCAGGAGACGCCCGGCAATCCAGACGGCGGCGCAGGCGATCAAGCTCACCATGCCAGTGCGCCAGAACATTACAGTAACATCCGGCTTGGAACGTTTCCTGAACCACAACAGGTACAAGGTTGCCACTCCAAACAGCAAGAATCCGAGAGCGACAAAAATTGACATGACGGTATTCCAGCCATTCGGCTGCTGCCGAGTTAGCACATCGACAGCCGACCAAAACAGCAACAGCAGAAACAATACCGGCGCCAGCCAGCGCGTCAGATAAGGGGGGTAGAGCGGCGTCACCTGAAACATGGGAACCACTTGATAAGCGACCCCGATCACCAGCAAGCCGACCCATCCCAGCAAGCCCCAGCGTGCATGCAAATTCGTCAATTCAATCAGCGGCAATCCAAACGTCCAGGCGAATGCGCTGGCAAGCGTCGCTCCCAGCATGACCGCACCAAACAGCGCAATGAGCGCCAGACGAATGGCCCACAGCGTGGCACTAACATTGGGCACCCGCCAGAGGCCGACAGCGCTCATGGCCAGAAGCGATAGAAAAGCCGATCCAAGGCACAGTAGAGCCAGTTTGAAGAGCAGTGGTTGCGCCAATAAAAAAGCACTGGACAATGCTGCGGTGCCGACTGCCAGAAGAAAATGTACGGTACCAGCTATCAGTTTTGCGCGCGGCAAATGAACGCCTGCCACCACAGGCAAAATCTGGACCAGGGCTCCGATCATCGAAGTGGCCAAGAAGCCAAGCACCAACAGATGAGTCAATGCCAGCGTCAAAGGTGACCAGCGGGACTCCAGGGCTTGTGGGCCGTACCAGAAAAGCAGCATGGCGGCAATGATTGCAAATGCGGGAGCCGTCAAAAAAAAACGTAGCGGCACTGACAGCGGTGGCGCTTGATCGAACGATAGAATACGCTGCATCAGACCTTGTGCCAAATCAGTATCTCGTAGAGATAATCCGGACGGGAGTGCGTCTCATAAGCGAAACCGTTGTTGTAGAGAATGCGATACAGAGGGCGTGGTTCGCGGTCGATCAACATCCGCAAACGCTGATCTGGGCCCATATGGGAAAGCGCATCAAGCACACGTTCCATAGGCTCGGGCGGCTCAAGTCCGCAGACGTTCAGTTCGATTTCATTATTCACAGTTTCAATCTGCCTTATCCAGAGCAGCGATAACACTGTCGATGTGATCCATCGCGTCTATGATTTCATGGCATTTTGCAGAAAGCGCCTTGTCGGTCATCGGATACAGCATGCTTTCTTCTTTCATATTATGCTGCTGCAGCATGATATTCAGGGTTTCCGCATGGCCGAAAAAATTCGACGCCTCCAGCCTGGCTATAGCGTCGTCCATCTGCTCCATGATCCCCAGAATTTGTTTATGCTCGCTGCGCATGACATTTGTCGGACCATCCGTGCTGTCAGTTGCCTTTTCGAAAGCGGGAAAAAGTATCGTCTCTTCCATTGCCAAGTGGCGCAACTGTGCTTCACTAAAACGCTGGAATGCCACTTTCG
>NZ_AVCC01000049.1 GCF_000622895.1 Herminiimonas sp. CN | reverse complement strand
GTGTTTTTATTGGCTGCCGCTGGATCAGGACGCAGTTGAGGACGCAGTTGAGCGGCGCTTACCCCTTCAAGTCCATAACCAGATCAAGATATTGCTGCATGGCCTGATCCTGCGACAACCCTTTCAGCGCCGCCCATGCATCCCATTTGGCGCGCCCGATAAAATCGGTCATGCCCGGGCGCTCGCCCTGTGCATCGCCGGCGTTGCCCTGCTTGTACAAGGCATACAGCTTCAGCATGGTCATGTTGTCGGGGCGCTGCGGCAAATTCTTGGAATCGGCTACCGCTTGTTCGAATCGGGCTTGCAGAGTCATGGGTGCTCCATCTCGAGGAAGTGATGCATCTGCCCTCTGGCGGCAGATGCGGACATCAAAACAATCGCCGCCAAAATAGCATGGATGAAAGCGCATACAAAGCAAACAGCTAGAGGGGATATTCAAGTCCGCTTGCCACTAAAAAATATGGCGGGGGAACAATGCCCACGCAAGGCATGAAAAAGTAAGGGGCGGGTGAAACCCGCGCAGTTTGATCGTACAAAAAGCGTCGGCTGCGCCAACTCTACCGTTTGCCACAGTATATTTAACCTTCGCAATGAACATATGCGATAGATGCCATTAAAATAGCGATACTCACTGCTTTAATGGCTTTAACGGCATCCCCGGATGCAAGGCAGGCTGGTGTTTTTCGTGGACTCGCGATGTCAGTTATTTAAGCCGGCAACTCAGCATCCAGCTGTGCTGCAGGCGCAGGATGCGGATATCCCTGGCGACACCGGAAAATTTCTTGCGCAGTGCGCTGTCGGACGGGAAGTTCTTGACGTACTCATAGCGTTCGCCGTCGGCCAGGGTTTCGATCTGGTAGGTATTGCCCTCGGCATCGGTACGCGCCACCGGCGCCGTGTCTTCCTCCAGATAGTTGTCGTCGATCAGGATCAGCAAGCCATCCTTGCCGATGGCCTGACGCACGCGCGCCAGCAGCTCGGTTTGCTGCTCGCGCCTGACATGGGCCCAGAAAAAACCGGCGAAACAGACGCTGTAGTTGCTTGCCAAGCCGCTCGCCAAGTCGAGTTCGAAGGCATCGATCTGGGCCAACTGCACCTTCTGCCGCGGCAAATCCCGCGTCTGCGCCGCTTCCAGCATCAGCGGGTTGTTGTCGGTTGCCAGCACTACATGCGCAGATTCTGCCAGGACCGCAGTCCAGTAGCCGCTGCCGCACGCCAGCTCCAGCACATTCTGTCCCTGCACCAGTGCGCCGACGCGCTCACGCAGGAGCGCAAACTCTTCCTGCCGGTCCGGCTGTGCATAAACGTTATCGCAGGTGGCGGCGCGACTGCTGTAATACGCGCTGAGGTCGGTGTGCAAGGTACTCATCAAGCGTTGTTTCCTGGTAATGGTTTCATAATTCGTAACTTTCCTTCTCGCCGTTCATTGCGCGCTCGATCAGTTTCCGGTTCAGTGTCGGCGTCAGCAATTCGATGAAGGTATAGATATAGCTGCGCAGATAAGCGCCCTTCTTGACCGCCACGCGCGAGACATTCATGCCGAACAGGTGGCCGACTGGAATCGCCTGCAGATTTTTGTCGCGCTCGGCATCGTAAGCCATGCCGGCAATGATACCCACGCCCATGCCGAGCTCGACATAAGTCTTGATGACATCGGCATCGATCGCTTCCAGCAGCACGTCGGGCTTCAGGCCGCGCAGGGCAAACGCATGATCGATCTTGTTGCGGCCGGAAAAGGCGCTGTCGTAGGTAATCAGCGGGTAGGTGGCGATCTCTTCGAGCGTAATCAGCTTCGATTTCAGCAGAGGATGGTCCGGCGGCACCACCACCACATGCTCCCACTGGTGGCACGGGAACGAGAGCAAGCCCTCGACGCTGGCAATCGCCTCGGTGGCAATCACGATGTCGGCCTGATCCTTGAGCACCATTTCAGTGATCTGCTTCGGGTTTCCCTGCAACAAGGACAGCCGCACCTTCGGATATTTTTGGGTAAACGTCTGCACCACCTTGGGCAGCATGTAGCGCGCCTGCGAATGGGTGGTGGCGATGGTGAAGCTGCCGCTGTCCTGCGCGGCAAACTCCTGACCGATGCGCTTGAGACTATCGATCTCCAGCATGATCAGTTCGACCGCCTTCAACACCTGATGGCCCGGCTCAGTCAGACCGCGAATCCGCTTGCCATGGCGGGTAAAGATATCCACGCCCAACTCTTCTTCCAGTTCGATGATCGCCTTCGATACGCCCGGCTGGGAAGTAAACAGCGCCTTGGCGGCTTCGGTCAGGTTGAAATTTTGTCGAACGGCTTCACGCACGAAGCGCAATTGGTGGAGATTCATGGGGCTTCCCGGGTCGGCATGCTGATTTTATTGCTGCAAAGTATTTTTTAAGGCATGTCCCGGAAAGCGCTTATCGCATGCCGGCATCAGATACCGAATAACCATATAAGCAAATAAATACTTTGTAGTTTGGAATACGACGGTAGTTTATTACGATCGTCTCCATTATACGCGGGGTGATATGACTATTTCTTATGTAGCTTCCGGTTTCGCTGTTGGTTTACTGGTCGGCCTGACGGGCGTAGGCGGCGGTTCATTGATGACGCCGCTGCTCACCTTGTTGTTCGGCATCAACCCGACTGTTGCAGTCGGCACCGATCTGGCTTTCGCTGCCATCACCAAATCCGCCGGCACCTTCACCCACCGATTGCGCGGCACGGTAAACTGGGCGATTGTCAAGCGCCTGTGCATCGGGGCATTGCCGGCAGCCGTTATTACCACGTTGATACTGAAATATTTTGGCGGCTTGAACGAAAGCATGGGCCAGATCATCCGCTACTCGATCGCTGTCTCAGTCATGCTGACCGTGGTCGCGCTGCTATTCAAGGGCCGCATGATTGCGTGGTTAAACGCGCATCCGGAAAAGCAATTGCATGGAGCAAAGCTGACCATAGCCACCATCCTGGCCGGCGCCCTGCTCGGCACACTGGTGACGGTATCGTCGATCGGCGCCGGCGCCATCGGCGCCACCTTGCTGGTCATGCTGTACCCGAAAATGAATGCAGCCGAAGTCGTCGGCACCGATATTGCGTATGCTGTGCCGCTGACTGCGCTGGCAGCCTTCGGCCACTGGTGGCTGGGCTCGATCCACTGGGCCTTGCTCGGCACCTTGCTGCTGGGCTCGGTGCCGGGCATCATGCTGGGTTCGTGGGCAGCCCGTGCAGTGCCGGAAAAATTCCTGCGCGGCTTGCTGGCCACCACGCTGACCGGTGTGGCGCTAAAGCTGGTGCTCTGACCCAGGACACGCAGTCAGTACTCGGAAACGGATTCTTTAAGGAACGCAGATGTACAAATATGACCACTACGATCACCAGATGGTGAAAGAACGCATTGCGCAATACCGCGATCAGGTGCGGCGGCGCCTGTGCGGCGAACTGACCGAAGAAGAGTTCCTGCCTTTGCGTCTGCAAAACGGCTTGTACATGCAGCGCCATGCCTACATGTTCCGCATTGCGATTCCCTACGGCCTGCTGTCGTCGGCCAAGATCCGCAAGCTGGCGTTCATCGCCCGCAAGTACGATCGCGGCTACGGCCACTTCACGACCCGCCAGAACATCCAGTACAACTGGATCAATATCGAAGATACGCCCGAAATTCTGGAAGAACTGGCCAGTGTCGAGATCAATTCGATCCAGACTTCGGGCAACTGCATCCGCAACATCACTTCCGACGAATACGCGGGCGTGGCAGCCGACGAAATCATCGATCCGCGCCCGTTTGCGGAAATTCTGCGCCAATGGAGCACCTTCCATCCGGAATTCGCCTACCTGCCGCGCAAGTTCAAATTCGCGCTGAACGGTGCGCTGGAAGACCGCGCGGTGATCGCGGTGCACGACATCGGCCTCAATGTATTGCGCAACGCGGCCGGCGAAGTCGGCTTTCAGGTGATGGTCGGCGGCGGCCTCGGCCGCACCCCGATCCTGGGTTCGGTGATCCGCGACTTCCTGCCCTGGAAGCACGTGATGTCGTATCTGGAAGCGATCATGCGCGTCTACAACCAGTACGGCCGGCGCGACAACAAGTTCAAGGCGCGCATCAAGATTTTGGTCAAGGCGCTCGGAGTGGAAGAGTTTACCCGCATGGTCGAGGAGGAATGGAGCGACATCAAAGACGGCCCCAGCACCCTGACCGAAGAAGAGCTGAATCGCGTGATTTCGTTCTTCACTCCGCCCGCCTATGAAACCCTGCCGGCTACCGATGCCGCGCTGGAATCGCACAAGGTGGAAAACAAGGCATTCTCCAACTGGCTGCGTCGCAACGTCAAGCCGCACAAGGTTGCCGGCTACAACGCTGTGGTGCTGTCGCTGAAGAAACCGGGCGTGGCGCCGGGCGACGCCAGCGCCGATCAGATGGATTTCATCGCCGATCTGGCCGAGCGTTACAGCTTCGGCGAATTGCGCGTCACCCACGAGCAAAATCTGGTACTGGCCGATGTTCGCAACAGCGATCTGTTCGCGCTCTGGGAAGCGGCCCGGGGCCAAGGCCTGGCAACCCCGAATATCGGCCTGCTGACCGACATCGTGTGCTGCCCTGGCGGCGATTTCTGCTCGCTGGCGAATGCCAAATCGATCCCGATCGCACTCGACATTACCCGCCGTTTCGACGATCTGGACTATCTGCACGACATCGGCGAGATCGAAATCAACATGTCCGGTTGCATCAACGCCTGCGGCCATCACCATGTCGGCAACATCGGCATTCTGGGAGTCGACAAGGACGGCAGCGAGTGGTATCAGGTCTCGATCGGCGGCGCGCAAGGCAATAACGCCGCACTCGGCAAGATCATCGGGCCTTCGTTCTCCGCGCATCAGATGCCGGAAGTAATCGACCGCATCATCCAGGTCTACATGCGCGAGCGAATCGAACACGAACGCTTCATCGATACCGTGCAGCGTCTGGGCATCGCGCCGTTCAAGGAATTTGTCTACGCCACGCCAATCAAGATAGAACAAGCAGCAGGAGAAGATGCATATGCCTAACCCGACCACACAAATCATCAAGAACAAGGCGATTGTCGCCGACGACTGGGTCGTCCTGCGGCTGGCCGAAGATCAGAGCGCCGAAACCGTCAGCGTAGCTGACGGCCGGGTCATCGTGCCGCTGGCAGTCTGGCAGGCGCAAAAAGCGGTTCTGCGCAATCGCCCCGAACTGGGCGTCTGGTTTGCCAGCGACGAACGGCCGGAAGCATTGCAGGGCGAAGTCGATCTGTTTAGCGTGATCGCAGTCGATTTCCCCAAGTTCACCGACGGGCGCGGTTACTCGATCGCCTACAATCTGCGCGCCCGGCTCGGCTATGGCGGCGAGCTGCGCGCGATCGGCGACGTGCTGCGCGACCAGTTGTTTTACATGCAGCGGGTCGGCTTCGACGCCTTCGCTCCGCGCCCGGACCGCAGCATCACCGAGGCACTCAAGGGCTTGTTCGATTTTTCGGAAAAATACCAGACATCGTGGGATGAAAAATCGCCATTGTTCCGCCGTGCCCAGCGTGCCGGAGTCGCCGCATGAGCGAGTTCGACGCACTGCTGACGGCAACCAGCGCGACGCTGGCGCGCATTGCCAGCGACTTCGCGCCGGCAGTATTTGCCTCCAGCCTGGCGGCCGAAGACATGGTGCTGACCGACCTGATCTTGCGCGCCAAGCTGCCGATCGGCATCTTCACACTGGAAACCGGTCGGCTGCACGCGGAAACCCTGGGCATGCTGGAGCGCATTCGTGAAACCTACGGAGTCGAGATCGCGCTGTTCCGGCCCGAGCCTGCGGAAGTCGATGCCTATGTCGCGCAACACGGCCTGAACGGCTTTTACGACAGCGTCGAATTGCGCAAGGAATGCTGCCGCATCCGCAAGATCGAGCCGCTGGGCCGGGCGCTGGCCGGCAAGCAGGCCTGGGTTACCGGCCAGCGGCGCGCCCAGTCGAGCACCCGGACCGCGCTCGATGTGCAGGAACACGATGCGGCGCACGGCATGACCAAGTTCAATCCGCTGGCCGACTGGTCGGAGCAGGATGTCTGGCACTATATCCGCAGCAACAACGTGCCCTATAATCCGCTGCACGACAAAGGCTATCCGTCGATCGGCTGCGAGCCCTGCACCCGCGCCATCCAACCAGGTGAGGATGTGCGCGCCGGACGCTGGTGGTGGGAAAACCCGGACACCAAGGAATGCGGCTTGCATGTGGTCGATGGCAAACTGATCCGTATCAAACAAGTATCGGCATAACAATCATGACTACTGTATTAGACAAACAACTTACCCAGAGCAGCGCTGCGGCAGAAATCGCCGGGGTCGCGATCAACCAGCGCCATCTGGACTGGCTGGAATCGGAAGCGATTCACATCATGCGCGAAGTCGCCGCCGAATGCGCGAATCCTGCATTGCTGTTCTCCGGCGGCAAGGATTCGGTGGTGCTGCTGCGCATCGCCGAAAAAGCCTTTCGTCCCGGCAAATTCCCGTTTCCGCTGGTGCACATCGACACCGGCCATAACTTCGCCGAAGTGATCGAGTTCCGCGACCGCCGCGCCGCCGAGATGGGCGAACGCCTGATTGTGCGCTCGGTGGAAGACTCCATCAAGCGCGGCACGGTACGCCTGCGCAATCCGGCCACCGATTCGCGCAATGCCGCGCAAGCGGTCACGCTGCTGGAAACCATCGCCGAATTCCAGTTCGACGCCTGCATCGGCGGCGCCCGTCGCGACGAGGAAAAAGCGCGCGCCAAGGAACGCATTTTTTCATTCCGCGACGAATTCGGCCAGTGGGACCCGAAGGCGCAGCGGCCGGAACTGTGGGACCTGTACAACACGCGCGTCCATCCGGGCGAAAACATGCGCGTGTTCCCGATCTCCAACTGGACCGAGCTCGACATCTGGCAATACATCGAGCGCGAACAACTGGCGCTGCCATCGATTTACTTCGCGCATGAACGCCAGGTGATCCCGCGCAACGGCTTGCTGGTGCCGTTGACCAACCTGACCCCCGCCAAGGAAGGCGAAACCGTCGAGACCCAGGTGGTGCGTTTCCGCACCGTCGGCGATATCTCCTGCACCTGCCCGGTAGCGTCCGATGCCGCCACGGTGGCGGCGATTATCGAAGAAACCGCGATCACCCAGATCACCGAGCGCGGCGCCACCCGCATGGACGATCAGACTTCCGAAGCCTCGATGGAAAAACGCAAGAAAGCAGGATATTTCTGATGAACGCCGCCGTACTGAACACCGTATTACATGAACCCGTCCAAGAGCGCGGCCTGCTGCGCTTCATCACCGCCGGTTCGGTCGATGACGGCAAGAGCACGCTGATCGGCCGCCTGCTGTTCGACAGCAAGGGCATCTTCGCCGACCAGCTGGACGCGATGTCGCGCGCCAAGCACAAGCGCACCGTGGGCGACAGCATCGACCTGTCGCTGCTGACCGATGGCCTGGAAGCCGAGCGCGAACAGGGCATCACGATCGATGTCGCCTACCGCTATTTCGCCACCCCGAAACGCAAGTTCATCATCGCCGACACCCCGGGCCACGAGCAATACACGCGCAACATGGTGACCGGCGCCTCGACCGCCGATGCGGTGATCATCCTGGTGGACGTCTCGAAAGTGAAACTCGGCGCAAGTGGTAACGACAGCGGCAGCGTGGAACTGCTGACCCAGACCAAGCGCCATTCGACCATCGCCCATTTGCTGCAGATCGAGCATGTGATCGTCGCCGTCAACAAGATGGATCTGGTCAATTACGACCAGACCGTGTACGACCGCATCGTCGCCGCCTACCGCGCGTTCGCGCAGCAACTCGGTCTGAAGGACATCCACCCGATCCCGCTGTCGGCGCTGGCCGGCGACAACGTGGTGACTGCCGGCGACAAGATGCCGTGGTACCAGGGCCCGACCCTGATCGAATTGCTCGAGTCGCTGAGCGTCTACGACGAATCGCACGATGAGCCATTCCGCTTTCCGGTGCAGCTGGTGGCGCGCCACAACGGCCATGAAGCGAACGACTTCCGCGGCTACATGGGACGCATCGAAGCCGGCCGCGTGCACAAGGGCGACAAGCTAGTGGTGCAACCGAGCGGCCAGACTGCCACGGTCAAAGACATCCTGGTGCTGGAAGGTTCGCTGGAATCGGCGGTAGTCGGCCAGTCGGTCACGATCCTGCTCGACGAACACTTGGATATTTCGCGCGGCGACATGCTGGCAGCGGCCGACCGTCCGGCCACCCTGCTCAAAACTGTCAATGCCGACGTCTGCTGGCTGTCGGAAGAACCGCTCGACTTGCGGCGCAAATACTGGCTCAAGCACACCACCAGGCAAGTGGCTGCGCGCATCACAAAAGTCGATACGCTGCTCGACATCAATACCCAGGAAAAACGCCCGGCCGACGTCATCAAGCTCAACGACATCGCCCGCATCAGCCTCAACGTGCAGCAGGCGCTGGCCGCCGATGCCTACGATGCGATCCGCGCCACCGGCGCCTTCATCCTGATCGACGAAGTCACGCATCAAACCGTCGCCGCCGGCATGATCCGGCTCGACTGAGCGCACCCCAGTCAGCGCCGGCCAGTCGCGGGCGCTACTTGAACTGCGTAATTTCTGAGAAAATAACGTCGGGCTGCGGCCCGATGTTTGTTTTTAAACGCGGATTCCCGCACAACCTGCAGAAAGTACACGCAACATGACGCCAGCGCTGGGAAAAGTGGTTTTGATCGGTGCCGGCCCCGGCGCTGCAGACCTGATTACGATGCGCGGCGCCCGCATTCTGGCGCAAGCCGATGTGGTGCTGCACGACGCCCTGGTCACCGAGGAGATGCTGGCGCTATGCCCGCAGGCGCTCAAGATTCCGGTCGGCAAGCGTTCCGGCCAGCGCTCCACCGCGCAAGCCTTCATCAATGAACAACTGGTCGATTGCGCCCGGCGCCATGAACTGGTGGTGCGCCTGAAAGGCGGCGACCCGATGCTGTTCGGGCGCGCCGATGAAGAATTGCAGGCGCTCGAAGCGGCCGGCATCGCAGTCGAAATCGTGCCCGGCATCAGCACCGCATTTGCCGCCGCCGCCGCCGCCCGCCAGCCGCTGACCAAGCGCGGCGTGGCCCGCAGCGTGGCGCTTTTCACTTCCAGCGCCGCCCCCGACCATCCGGAGCAAACCACCCTGCCCGATTGCGATACGCTGGTGCAATACATGGGTGGGCGCGAAGCTGCAGCCACCGCGCACAAGCTGCTGGCGCTCGGGCGCAGCGGCAGCACGCCGGTCATCGTGGTGGAAAACTGCAGCCGCGAGAATCAGCAGATCATGCGCCTGTGCCTGGCCGATCTGGCGCACGGGCTGCCCGCCATGGCCGGCCCGGTGCTGGTGATGATAGGACCGGCAATGGCCCAGCGCTGATTTGCGATGGCACGAATACACATTGGTGTATTTTTTAATAGCGCAATAAATTCAAGCGGATGAAGCATGGTTTTAATACATACTCCAGAAATCTAAGCAAAAACCAGCTATTGCGCAATTGCACTGCAGCCATGCAGCGCATTGAAGGTTTCAGGCCGGCGCCAGAGCGCTCAGGCAGTACTGCGCGATCGCGTGCAGCACCGCGGCATCTTCGCCGACCGCATCGACCTGGTTCAGGCGCAGGTCCGGGTAGCGTTGGCGCAAGTCGGCCAGCAGCAGCGGCAGATCGCGCAGGACGTGGCCACCCTGCCCCAAAAATACCGGAACGATGGTGATGTCGCCGCATTGCGCCTGCACCAGCTGCGCCACCGCAGCGGGCAAATCGGGCTGCATGAATTCCAGATAGGCGTTGCAGACCGTGATTTCCGGCTGCGCTTGCTGCGTGATCTGCCGCAGTTTCTCGAACGGCGCCGCCCAGCGCGGATCGCGGGCGCCGTGCGCAAACAATATCAGTGCGCGTTTCTGCATATTAGTGTCTCTCCACCCAGAACAATGCACCTAGCGCAGCCAGCAGGAACAGTGCGCTGGGCACTGCCGCAGTGATGAATGCCGGCCAGGTGTTCAACAGCCCCAGGTGCGAAAACAGGCTGTTGATCAATTGAAAACTGACGCCGATCATGATCCCGGTAAAAATCTTCAGGCTGACGCCGCCCGAGCGGAAATGCAGATACGCAAACGGCAAGGCCATTGCCATCATCACCAGGATCGCAAACGGATAAATCACCTTCTTCCAGAATGCGATTTCATAGCGCTCGGTGCCCTGCTTGTTTGCTTCCAGGTGTTTGGTATAGGCGGCAAGATCGACCGCCGACATGCGATCCGGATCAGCGAACAGCACCGACAGAATTTCCGGCGTGATTTCGGACACCATGTCCTTGCTCGGCAGTTTCTCGATGGCGATCCGGCTTGCCGTCTCGTTTTCGAAGCCCACCGAAGGGAAACGTGTCGACACTACCTTTTTCAAACGCCATACATGCGCTCCGGCGTACTCCGCGCTTTCGGCCAGAATCAGCGCAGTCATGCGGAACTCGCGGTCGAGTTCGTAGATCTTGACGCCGCGCAGTTGACCGTCGGTGCGCAGTTCGCTGACATTGAGAAAGCGCGAACCGATCTGGTCGCCGCTGATGCCATCCGAGCGGATCACATCCTTGGTCCACAAGCCGGTGCGAAATCCTTGCGACAGCGCCGAGCCCTGGGTCCGCAACTTCAGGGTTTCCGCCAGCCGGGTGCTGGTCGGCGCGACAAATTCGCCGATCAGGAAAGTCAGCAGCACCAGCACCAGGCCGATCCTGGCCAGCATCCAGCCGGCCATGACGGTCGACATGCTGGCTGCGCGCATGATGGTGAATTCGGAACGCGAGGCAAATTGCGCCAGTGCATAGATAGTTCCGATCAGGGCCGCAATCGGCATCAGTTCGTAGGTATAGCCCGGCAAGCCCAACAATACATACAGGAACGCATGCTGCAACTCGTAACCGCCTTTCCCTATCGCCTGCAACTCGGCGATCAGGTCAAAAAACGCAAACAGCGCCAGAAAGGCAATCAGGACAAACAGCACCGAACGCAGTATCTCGGCGGCAAAATAACGTTGCAAGACTGTCATTGCGCGGCCCGCCCGGCATCACCGACATGTTTAAATCTGGACCAGATCACCAGCGGATGGAAACGGCTATTGACGTTCAGGCGCCAGGCAAACATCGCGACGATCAGAAGCATCGCCATCAGGTGGATCGGCCACCATGCGATGCCGAACGGCAATTTGCCCTGCACTACTGAGGCCTGGAAGAAGCTCACCATGTTGCTATAGGTAGTAAACAACAGCAGCGCAATGATCAGGTTGGCGGAACGGCCGGCACGCGGATTGACGAAACTCAGCGGAACCGCCAGCAGCATCAATAAAACGCCCATCAACGGCAGGGAAATGCGCCACAGCAGTTCGCCCATGTTGAAGCCGTTGCGGTCGGCCAGCAGCGCCATTATCGGCAACGAACGCGCAGCCTTGTCGCCCACCACCGCTTGCGAATTTGCTGTCACCAATACGCCGTAACGTTCGAATTCCATCAAGCGGAAATCCGGTTCGCTCGGCACGCCTTCATAACGGCGGCCTTTGCTCATCACCAGAAACTTGTCGCCGCGACCATCGATCTCGATCGTACCCTCCTTGGCGACCACGACGCTGTTGCGACCGTCCTTCTGTGTATTGACGAACACGTTCTGCACCTTGCTGACATCACCGGACAAGCCTTCCACAAAAAATATCCGGTCGGCCGATGCGGACTCCTGGAACTTGCCCGGCGAAACCCGCGAGATGTCTTCGCGCTTCTCGAAACGTTCCCGGAATTCCGCACTCTGGCGATTGGCCCACGGCGTAACCACGAAGCTCAAAACCGCCGTCAGCAGGATGATCGGAACGCCGAAACCCAGTATCGGCCTGATCCAGCGCGTCAGGCTCAGGCCGGATGCGAACCAGACCACCATTTCGGAATCCTGATAACAGCGGCTGACCACCAGTTGCACCGCGATGAATCCGGTCAGAATCAGGATGATGGGCAGGTAATTCAGTGCCGAGAACCCGATCAGCTGCACCACATCGGCAGATGCGACCCTGCCGCCGGCAGCCTGACCCAGGATGCGGATCAGCATCACGGTGATGGTGATGGTGAAAAGTGTCGTGAAAACGGCGCCTGTGGTACTCACCAATTCGCGTTGAAGCGCGCGCTGAAAGATCATTCGAAGACTATAATTAAAAGTTGATCAAAGGACTGAGGAATTAGCCGTGGACTTTAGCATAAAAACATTCGACGCAAAAAACACTCTTGACGGCGCAAAAACCGGCTGCATCGCAGTTGGCGTATATGAAAACAGGAAACTCACCCAGGCGGCACAGGCCCTTGACAGCAAGGGCGCCATCAGCGCTGCGCTGAAGTCCGGCGACATCAGCGGCAAGCCCGGCTCCACTTTGCTGCTGCGCGCACTCGACGGCGCGGCCGCGACCCGGGTGCTGCTGGTCGGCCTGGGCAATGAAGACACCGTCAGCGACAAGAATTTCACCCAGGCCGCACAGGCAACCGCGCGCGCATTCGCGACCTTGGGCGCGGCCGACGGATTGATCGCCTTGCCATTGGCAGCAATCAAGGAGCGCGATGTGGCTTGGGCGATTCGCTGCGTCACGCTGGCGTTGCGCGAAAACGCCTATCGCTGCGACAGCCAGAAGAGCAAGAAAGAAGCAACTCCGGAAGGCGTCAAGAAAATTGCCTTCGCGCTCGGCGGCAGCACGGCCGCCGTGGCAACCGGCGCCAGGCAGGCATTGGCGCAAAGCGTGGCACTGGCCAACGGCATCGACCTGACCAAGGATCTGGGCAACCTGCCGGCCAATATCTGCACCCCGACCTATCTGGCCAACACCGCAAAAAAACTCGCCAAGGACTACAAATTCGGCATCGAGGTGCTGGACCGCAAGCAGTTGCAGGCGCTCAAGATGGGCAGCTTCCTGTCGGTCACCAACGGCAGCGAAGAACCGCCGAAATTCATCGTCCTCAAGCACATGGGCGGCAAGGCGAAGGACGCGCCGACGGTCCTGGTGGGCAAAGGCATCACTTTCGATAGCGGCGGCATTTCGCTCAAGCCCGGTGCCGGCATGGATGAGATGAAGTACGACATGTGCGGCGCGGCATCGGTGCTCGGCACCTTCCGCGCAATCGGCGAAATGAACCTGAAGCTCAACCTCATCGGCGTCATCCCGACCTGCGAAAACATGCCGTCGGGCCGCGCCACCAAGCCGGGCGACATCGTCACCTCGATGTCCGGCCAAACCATCGAGGTCCTGAATACCGATGCCGAAGGCCGCCTGGTGCTGTGCGATGCGCTGAGCTACGTCGAGCGCTTCAAGCCGGCAGCGGTGGTCGACATCGCAACCCTGACCGGCGCCTGCATCACGGCGCTGGGGCACCATAATTCCGGCCTGTTTACCCGCCACGACGCCGCCCACGACGCCCTCGCCGATGCATTGCTGGCGGCCGGCCGCGCCAGCGGCGACACCGCCTGGCGCATGCCGATCGAGGACAGCTACCAGGAACAGCTGAAGTCGAATTTTGCCGACATCGCCAATATCGGCGGCCCGGCAGCCGGCAGCATCACCGCCGCCTGCTTCCTGGAGCGCTTCACCAAGCAGTACACCTGGGCCCATCTGGATATCGCCGGCACCGCATGGAAATCCGGCACCGCCAAGGGCGCCACCGGGCGTCCGGTCGCGCTGCTGACCACCTTCCTGCTGCAACGCGCAGCCGGCTGACGGTTTTTCAGGACTCCCGGAGCAAACCCCGGTGCCGGCCGGCGCATGCGCGCATGCCGGCACCGGCGGCAGCGAACTGCGCACCTTTTTGCGCACCTTTTCAAATAGCACACACGCAATGCACACACATCAGGACCGGGCCTTAAGACGGGATCGCATCGTCGGAATGCTGCTGATCATTTTGTCGGCAATCAGCTTCGGCGCGATGTCGACCTTTGCCCGCTATGCGTATGCCGATGCGGCCGACCTGTACGGCATCCTGATCGCCCGTTTCTGGTGCGCCGGGCTGGCGCTGCTGGCCCTGGCCTGCCTGCGCAAGCTGGTCTGGCCGCCGCTGCCGTTGATCGCGCGTCTGGCCGCGCTGGGGGGCGTCGGCTACGTCGGCATGTCGTATTGCTATTTTTCCGCCATCAATTACGCACCGGTGTCGCTGGTGGCGCTGGTTCTGTACGTATATCCGACCATCGTGACCTTGCTGGCCGCGCTGGTTCTGCATGAAAGAATAACGCCGATAAAGCTCGGCGCGCTGCTGCTGTGCAGTCTGGGCACGCTGCTGACCATCGGCCCCACCCTGCACGGCAGCGCCGCAGGCGTATCGGCAATCGGCGTTGGCCTGGCGCTGGCGGCTGCGGTGACATACGCGATCTTCATTGTCCTGAGCACCCGGATCACGCATCGGATCGATCCCGTCATCACCACCGTGGTGCTGTGCCTGTCGGCCGCCGCAATGTTTACGCTGCTGGCGCTGGCCCGCGCATCCGTCGGCTTGCCGCCGCAATTCCCGCACAGCGCCAGCGGCTGGATCGGGGTCGCCGGCGTGACGATAGTCTCCACCTTGGTTGCCGTGATCGCATTTTTTGCTGGCCTGAAGCGGCTCGGCGCCTCGCAGTCCTCGATGCTGTCGACCCTTGAGCCGATCGTCACCATCGGCCTGGCGGCATGGCTGCTGGCCGAATCGCTCAGCAGCTGGCAGTGGCTGGGCGGCGCCCTGACCCTGGGCGGCGTGGTCTGGCTGGCGGGCACCGGCAAGGATGCCGAAGTCGTCTTGCAACAACACCAAAAACTGAGCGATGCTGCCTGAACCGGCCGCATCGGAATGTGTCATACATGCATTAACGGAACTCTGATGAAATTAGCGACCTGGAACGTAAACTCACTGAAAGTGCGCCTGCCGCAGGTGCTGGAATGGCTGGCCGCCAATCCGGTCGATGTATTGTGCCTGCAGGAGACCAAACTGACCGACGACAAATTCCCGCTGGCAGAGATCGAGGCGGCCGGCTATCAGGTCGCCTTCACCGGTCAGAAAACCTATAACGGCGTGGCCATCCTGTCGCGCCATCCGATCGCCGATGTGGTCAGGAACAACCCGCTGTTTGCCGACGAACAGCAGCGCATCATCGCCGCCACCATCGCCGGCATCCGCGTCGTCTGCGCCTACATCCCGAACGGGCAGGCAGTCGATTCGGACAAATACCGCTACAAGCTGGAATGGCTGGACGCCTTGCGCAACTGGCTGCAGCAGGAGCATCAGGCGCATCCGAACCTGGCACTGCTGGGCGACTACAACATCGCGCCGGAAGATGCCGATGTCTACGATCCGATTGCCTGGGAAGGGCAGATCCTGTGCTCGGATGCGGAACGGGCAGCCTTCGACCGCCTGCTCAACCTCGGGCTGAAGGATGCATTTCGCATCTTTCCGCAGGAGCCGAAATCGTTCAGCTGGTGGGATTACCGGCAGCTCGGCTTCCGTCTCAACAAGGGCCTGCGCATCGACCATATCCTGCTGAGCAAGGAACTGGCGGCGCGCTGCAGCGCCTGCGTCATCGACCGCGCCCCGCGCAAATGGGAGCAGCCGTCGGACCACACGCCGGTGATTGCGACGCTGGACTGATCCTGGCCGGCGCCGGTATCGGCGCATCAGGATTTACTTGATCAATCTGGACAGCGCCCGGAACTGCGGATGCTGCGCATCGCGCAGCCACTCGAACAGCACCATCTCGGCAGTCACCAGTCCGATGCCAGCCGCGCGCATGCGCTCCAGCGCAATCTGCTTGCTGATCGCGCGGCGCGAACCGACCGCATCTACCACCAGCCGCACGTCGAAACCGTGCGCCTGCAGCTGCAAGGCGGTTTGCAGCACGCAGACATGCGCCTCGCAACCGCTGACCAGCAGGATCGGCGCACTGCATGGCGCCAGACGCTCGATGGCCTCCAGGAAGGCCGGCGTGCCGCAGGCGCCAAAGGTGGTTTTTTCCACGCTCTGGCCGCACCAGGCGGCAATCTCTGGCGCAGTAGAACCCAGGCCGGCCGGATACTGCTCGGTCACCAGCACCGGAACCGACAGCACCTGCGCGGCCTGGGCCAGTATCGTTGCATTGCGCAACACCGCATCGGCGTCGGCAATCGCCGGCATCAGCCGCTGCTGGAAGTCGATCACCAGCAGCAGGCTGCGGTGTGCATCGATCAAACCGGCATCGCCGGCTGGCCCCGTACCGAGGTCTGCGGACATCATCCAATGCTCTCCTCAGTCATTCCCAGAGACATATTATCCACGAAGGAAACGAACAGCATGAGCCTGGCGATTCGTCAGAAATATCGGGAGTATCGTCATTTTCAGACAATTTCCGCTTTTCTTTATTGCGACAATAAAATATACACCATCAATCATGGATCTGCGGCCAGCGCTGCCAGAGCACGCCGCGATCAACGCAAAAAATGCAGGGTATTTTTATATTCCACAGATTTCATATGCGATAAAACGCTATTTTTCTTCATACTCCCTATATCATGCGGAAAACTGGTGGCTTCTGCGCCATGCATCGCCACCCTTTTCCCCATGTTTCGCGCTTTTCGTGGACATGGCTTCCTCCACGAATAACGCGATCAGCGGCCGAGCGCGCCCTGGATCTGCCGCAACGAAGCCGGATCTTCGATCGAGGACATGTCGCCCGGGTCGCGCCCTTCGCAAATGGCCTGGATCGAGCGCCGCAACAGCTTGCCGGAGCGGGTCTTCGGCAGCTGTGCGATGAAATGCACCCGGGCCGGACGCGCCACCGCGCCCAGCTGATGGTCGACCACGCCCATGATTTCCTTTTCCAGTGCCTGCTGCGCCTCGGCCGTATTGGCCGCTGCCGGGTTTTTCAGGATCACGAAGGCAACCGCAACCTGGCCCTTGAGCTTGTCCTCGACCCCGACCACCGCGACTTCCGACACGTTGGCGTGGCTGGAAATGCTTTCCTCGATTTCGCGCGTGCCGAGCCGGTGGCCGGCGACGTTGATGACGTCGTCGGTGCGCCCGAGGATGAAGTAATAGCCGTCCGCATCGCGGATGCCCCAGTCGAAGGTCGAATACACATGCTTGCCGTTCAAGACGCTCCAGTAGGTGCTGACGTAGCGCTCGTCGTCGCCGTACACGGTCTGCATGCAGCCCGGCGGCAGCGGGCCTTCGATCATGACCACGCCTTTTTCGTTGGTGCCGCATTCCTCGCCGGTCGATTCATTGAACAGCTTGACGTTGAATCCCGGAACCGGAATGCCGGGGCTGCCGAGCTTGCTCGGCTGGTCTTCGATGCCCCTGGCGATCGACAGGATCGGCCAGCCGGTTTCGGTCTGCCAGTAGTTATCGATGATCGGCACCCCGAGCGCCTCCGAAATCCAGGCCGAGGTGGTTTCATCCAAAGGCTCGCCGGCCAGATACAGCGCCTTGAGCGAGGACAGGTCGTATTTCTGCATGCATTCCGGCGGCTGCTTCTTCAGCACCCGTACCGCAGTCGGGGCCGAGAACATGCGCGTGACCTTGTATTTCTCGACAATGCTCCACCAGATGCCGGCATCCGGCGAAGTCGGCAAGCCTTCATACATGATGGTGGCCATGCCGGCGATCAGCGGGCCGTAGACGATGTAGGAGTGGCCGACCACCCAGCCGATATCGGAAGTGGCAAAATAGGTCTCGCCCGGATTGCCGCAGAAGATAGATCGCATCGAGGACGCCAGCGCCACCGCGTAGCCGCCGACATCGCGCTGCACGCCTTTCGGCTTGCCTGTGGTGCCGGAGGTGTACAGGATATAGGACGGCGCGTTCGATTCCAGCCAGGTGACCGGCACCTGCGCATCGATGTGCTGCGTGCGCAGCGTCGCGTAATCGACATCGCGCCCGTCCACCAGTTGCATCGGCGCCAGCTTGCGGTTGACCAGCAGCACCTTGCCCGGCTTGTGGGCCGAAAGCGCAATCGCCTCGTCCAGCAAGGGCTTGTACGGAATCGCCTTGCCGCCGCGGGAGCCGGCATCGGCAGATACGATCAGCTTGGGCTGCGCGTCTTCGATCCGCGACGCCAGGCTGTGCGCGGCAAAGCCGCCGAATACGACTGAGTGAATCGCGCCGATGCGTGCGCAGGCCAGCATCGCGAACGCCGCTTCAGCGATCATCGGCATGTAGATCAGCACGCGGTCGCCCTGGCCGACACCCAACGCCAGCATGATGGCGGCGGTGCGGCTGACTTCGGCCTGCAATTCCTTGAAGGAATAGACTTTCTCAGACCCGGTTTCTGTCGAAATCGCAATCAATGCAGCCTTCTCACCTTGAGTGGCGACCCAGCGATCGACCGCGTTATGACACAAATTCGTCTTGCCGCCGACAAACCATTGGGTGAAGGGCGGTTTTGAATAATCGAGCACTTTCGAATACGGCTGCTGCCAGTCGATCAGCTTGGCTTCGCCGTCCCAGTACGCTTCAGGTTGTTCAATCGAATTTTTATAGATAGTTGCGAAACTCATGACTCCTCCGAATCTCCGAGCGCTTGCGAATCAAGCGATCTCTGGAAATATTAGTTTGATGACAACAACTTACCGTGTACTTACCACCAATGAAATAGCAATAAAAAAGTCGCAAAGACGATGCACCAGTACGCCTGTGACCCGACAGATGGGTCTGTCAGATCACGTACAGATCAACGTATTCATGCACCGGCATCGCTTCCAGTGCAGCCTGGTCGAGTGAAACATCCAGAATGGTTTTCTGCTGCTTGGCCGGGAACTGGCGCGCCAGGTTGGTCTTGAACTTGGCTTCCAGCAGCGGGATGCCATCGGCGCGGCGACGGGCGTGGCCGATCGGGTATTCGACCACGACTTCAGCGAACTTGCTGCCGTCATTGAATTCGACCGTCAAGGCATTGGCAATCGAGCGCTTTGCAGGATCGTGATAGTCGGCGGTGAAAGCCGGATCTTCGACGCAGACGATCTTGTCGCGCAGTGCGTCGATGCGCGGATCGGCGGCGACATCGTCTTCGTAGTCGGCAGCAGTCAGGCGACCGAAAATCAGCGGCATCGCAACCATGTACTGGATGCAGTGATCGCGGTCGGCCGGGTTGTCCAGCGGGCCCTTCTTGTCGATGATGCGGAGGCAGGCTTCGTGGGTGCGGATCGTGACCTGCTTGATGCCGTCAATAGATTTGCCGGCGGCCTGCAGTTGCGCGTGCAAGGCCATGCCGGCTTCGACTGCGGTTTGCGCGTGGAATTCGGCCGGGAACGCAATCTTGAACAGCACGTTTTCCATCACGTAGGAACCGTAGGGGCGCTGGAACCTGAACTCATTGCCCTTGAACAGCACATCGTAGAAACCCCAGGTCTTGGCCGACAGCACCGATGGGTAACCCATTTCGCCGGTTTTCGCCATCAATGCCAGACGCACCGCGCGCGATGTCGCATCGCCGGCAGCCCACGACTTGCGGGAGCCGGTGTTGGGCGCGTGGCGATAAGTACGCAGCGACTGGCCGTCGACCCATGCCAGCGATACCGCACTCAGGATTTCGTCACGGGACAGGCCCATCATTTCAGCCACAACCGCAGCCGAGGCCACCTTGACCAGCACCACGTGATCCAGACCGACCTTGTTGAACGAGTTTTCCAGCGCGATGCAGCCCTGGATTTCGTGCGCCTTGATCATGCCGGTCAAGACCGACTTCATGGTCAGCGGCTTCTTGCCGGCGGCGACCGCATTGCGCGACAGCCAGTCGGCGGTTGCCAGAATCCCGCCCAGGTTGTCCGATGGATGGCCCCATTCGGCGGCCAGCCAGGTGTCGTTGAAATCGAGCCAGCGGATCATCGCGCCGATGTTGAACGCGGCTTGCACCGGGTCGAGTTGGAACTGGGTGCCGGGAACCTTGGCGCCATTGGGCACCACGGTGCCCGGCACGATCGGACCCATCAGTTTTTTACAGGCGGGATATTCCAGCGCTTCGAGGCCGCAGCCGAGGGTGTCGATCAGGCAGTTGCGCGCCGTCGTGTACGCAACGCCGGAATCGATCCTGTAGTGCATCACGTAATCGACGATGTCGACCAAGACCTGGTCCCAGTCGGGACGTTGGGCGGATTTCATGTTCAATCAGGCGCAGAAGTCAGTGCATCGCCGGGCACGCGTACCCAGCCTTCCATCAGCACCCGGGCGCTGCGGCTCATGATGGCCTTGGTCACGCTCCATTCGCCATTGACCTGGCTCGCTTGGGCGCCAACCCGCAAGGTGCCGGACGGATGGCCGAAGCGCACCGCCGTTTTTTGTGCATTATGCGCACCGCCGCCAGCAGCGAGGTTCACCAGCGTGCCGGGTATCGCCGCGGCGGTGCCGATCGCGACCGCTGCGGTGCCCATCATCGCGTGGTGCAGCTTGCCCATCGACAGGGCGCGCACCAGCAGGTCGATGTCAGCGGCAGCGACCCGCTTGCCGCTGGAGGAAACGTAATCGGCGGGGGGCGCGACAAAGGCCACCTTCGGCGTATGCTGACGGCTCGCGGCTTCAGCTATATGTTTGATCAAACCCATGCGCACAGCACCATACGCACGGATCGTCTCGAACATCGCCAACGCCTTGGCATCGCTATTGATCGCGTCCTGCAGCTCGGTGCCGGTATAGCCGACGTCTTCTGCGTTGATGAAAATGGTCGGAATGCCGGCATTGATCATCGTGGCTTTTAATGTGCCGACGCCTGGCACTTCCAGGTCGTCGACCAGATTCCCGGTCGGAAACATGGAACCGCCCGCACCTTCTTCGTCAGCGGCCGGGTTCATGAATTCGAGCTGCACTTCCGCAGCTGGAAACGTGACGCCGTCAAGCTCGAAGTCGCCGGTTTCCTGTACCGCACCGTTGGTAATGGGTATGTGCGCGATGATGGTCTTGCCGATGTTGGCCTGCCAGATGCGCACCACTGCCATGCCGTTTTGCGGAATGCGACTGGCATCCACCAACCCGCTGCCGATGGCAAATGCACCCACCGCGGCAGAGAGATTGCCGCAGTTGCCGCTCCAGTCGACGAATGCCTTGTCGATGGCCACTTGGCCGAACAGGTAATCGACATCGTGATCTGGCTTGGTACTCTTGGACAGGATGACCGTCTTGCTGGTGCTCGAGGTCGCCCCGCCCATGCCGTCAATCTGCTTGCCGTAAGGGTCCGGGCTACCGATCACGCGCAGCAGCAGCGCATCGCGTGTCGCACCGGGCACCTGTGCCGTCTCCGGCAAGTCCTGCAGGCGAAAGAACACGCCTTTGCTAGTGCCGCCACGCATGTAGGTGGCGGGAATCTTGATTTGAGGTAGGTGTGTCATGGAGAATTGCTCCTGATAAAACCGGGCGGCGCATTCTGCACCACCCGGCTTCAGATGGGAATTAAGCCGCTTTGGAGGATTCGAGGAAGTCCTGCGCAAAGCGCTGCAATACACCGCCCGCCTCGTAGATCGACACTTCTTCCGCGGTATCCAGGCGGCAGGTCACCGGCACTTCGACCCGCTCGCCATTCTTGCGGTTGATAACCAGCGTCAGCGTCGCACGCGGCGTGCGTTCGCCGATGACGTCGAAGGTTTCGGTGCCGTCGATGTTCAAGGTCAGGCGGTTTTCGCCCGGCTTGAACTCCAGCGGCAGCACGCCCATGCCGACCAGGTTGGTGCGATGGATGCGCTCGAAGCCTTCGGCCGCGATCGCTTCCACGCCAGCCAGACGCACGCCCTTGGCGGCCCAATCACGCGAAGAGCCCTGGCCGTAGTCGGCGCCGGCGATCACGATCAGCGGTTGCTTGCGCTCCATATAGGTCTCGATGGCTTCCCACATGCGGGTCACTTTGCCTTCCGGCTCGACGCGGGTCAGCGAACCTGCTTTCACCTTGCCGTCTACCACCACCATCTCGTTCTTCAGAGTGGGGTTGGCGAAGGTGGCACGCTGCGCGGTCAGGTGATCGCCGCGATGGGTCGCGTAGGAATTGAAATCCTCCTCCGGCAGGCCCATTTTCGCCAGATACGCACCGGCAGCGCTGTCGAGCATGATGGCGTTCGATGGAGATAAATGATCGGTGGTGATGTTGTCGCCCAGCACCGCCAGCGGGCGCATGCCCTTGAGGGCGCGCTCACCGGCCAGCGCGCCTTCCCAGTACGGCGGACGGCGGATGTACGTGGTCTGCGGGCGCCAGTCGTACAGCGGGCTGACCTTCTCGCCACTTTCCACTTGAAGCGCGAACATCGGTTCGTATACCTGGCGAAACAGCTCGGGCTTCACGCTGGAGGCGACGATGGCGTCGATTTCCTCGTCGGACGGCCAGATGTCTTTCAGCGTCACCGGCTTGCCGTCGGCGTCGAGCCCCAGGACGTCTTTCTCGATGTCGAAACGGATGGTGCCGGCAATCGCGTAGGCCACCACCAACGGCGGCGAGGCCAGGAAGGCCTGCTTGGCGTACGGGTGAATGCGGCCGTCGAAATTGCGGTTGCCGGACAGCACGGCGGTGGTGTACAGATCGCGCTCCAGCGCTTCTTTCTGGATCACCGGATCGAGCGCGCCGGACATGCCGTTGCAGGTGGTGCAGGCGAAAGCCACCACGCCGAAGCCCAGCTTTTCCAGTTCCGGCAGCAGCTTGGCCTCTTCCAGATACAGCTCCACAGTCTTGGAACCCGGCGCCAGCGAGCTCTTCACCCACGGCTTGCGGGTCAGGCCCAGCCTGTTCGCGTTGCGGGCGATCAGGCCGGCGGCGATCATGTTGCGCGGGTTGTTGGTGTTGGTGCAGCTGGTGATGGCGGCGATGATCACGGCGCCGTCCGGCATCAGGCCGGGCTCGTTCTCGACCTTGCCGCTGATGCCGCGCGCAGCCAGTTCGGAAGTCGGCACGCGGTTGTGCGGGTTGCTGGGTCCGGCAATGTTGCGCACCACGGAGGACAGGTCGAACTTGAGCACGCGCTCATACTCGGCGTTCTTCAGGCCGTCCGCCCACAGGCCGGTTTCCCTGGCGTAGAGTTCCACCAGCGCGACCTGCGCATCGTCACGGCCAGTGAGCTTCAGGTATTTGATGGTCTGCTCGTCGATGTAGAACATCGCGGCGGTGGCGCCGAACTCCGGCGCCATGTTGGCAATGGTCGCGCGGTCGCCCAGCGTCAGCTTGGCCGCGCCTTCACCGTAGAACTCGAGATAGGAGGAGACTACCTTTTCCTTGCGCAGGAACTCGGTCAGGGCCAGCACGATGTCTGTCGCGGTGATTCCCGGCTGCGGGCGGCCGGCAAGCTCCACCCCGATGATGTCCGGCAGGCGCATCCAGGAGGCGCGGCCCAGCATCACGCTTTCGGCTTCCAGGCCACCCACGCCAACGGCGATCACGCCCAGCGCGTCGACCATCGGAGTGTGGCTGTCGGTGCCGACCAGGGTGTCCGGGAAAGCCACGCCGTCCTTTACCTGCACCACCGGCGACATGCGTTCGAGGTTGATCTGATGCAGGATGCCGTTGCCCGGCGGGATCACGTCGACGTTCTTGAACGCCTTCTTGGTCCAGTTAATGAAGTCGAAACGGTCTTCGTTGCGACGGTCTTCAATCGCACGGTTCTTGGTGAACGCGTCCGGATCGAAACCGCCACATTCAACGGCCAGCGAGTGATCCACCACCAGCTGCGTCGGCACCACCGGGTTGACCAGGGCTGGATCACCGCCCTGGGCGGCAATCGCGTCACGCAAGCCGGCGAGGTCGACCAGTGCAGTCTGACCCAGGATGTCATGACAAATCACACGGGCCGGGAACCATGGGAAGTCCAGATCGCGCTTGCGCTCGATGAACTGCTTCAGAGAAGCAGTCAGGGTCGCAGGGTCGCAGCGGCGCACCAGGTTTTCAGCCAGCACGCGCGAAGTGTACGGCAGCTTGTCATAGGCGCCGGGCTGGATCGCATCGACCGCAGCACGCGTATCGAAGTAATCCAGCTGGGTGCCCGGTAGGGGTTTGCGGTTTATGGTGTTCATGGATTAGTCCAGAAAGAGTGTAATGGCCAGGAGTCAGACTTTACTTACGACCCTTGATCGGCACCAACTGCAGGTCGCCGGGGCCGACACTCCTGCTCATAAAAAATTT
>NZ_AVCC01000048.1 GCF_000622895.1 Herminiimonas sp. CN | reverse complement strand
CGGTCGTCTTTTTTAGTTTATAATAGGAGTATACGTAAAAAACGCAATCTGCAGCATGTGATTATTGCGGTGTTGCATGTTACACGCCGGTGTATATTGCGCGGCTCCGAGCTGTTCAAACGATCCGGCCGGACCGGCGGTTCATGCATTGGTGCGGCGGAATCCACCGCAAAATCGGGTGACACATGTATTCATGTTGACAACGGTCCGCGTGCTTCTATTGCGCAGCAGAGAATGCCCGGACCGTGTAGAAATGCATTGTCAGGGCTAAAGTAAACAGCGGCATCCGCACCTCAGGTTCCGCGACTTGGTATCTTTTTGGGGATATTAAACACCTTGGCCCAACGGTTAAAAAAAGTATTGTCGGGTTTTGCGCTTGTGTTGACCGCGGGCACCTGCTTGCAGGCAGAAATTTCGTCCGTGTCAATCAGGCAGTTAATGAATTTTTCGGCCAGATCAAGGTCGGCGAATTCATAAATTCCGGCATCGGTCTCAACGACCTTTCCAATAATAAAGACGCACACAGAATTCTCCCTTTATTAATGTTTTAATTTGTTAATTAATTATCTGGGGAAATAATGATGCGTTATTTGACAGCAATCAACCAAGCTCCGTTAACATCCTCTGAGTCATAACAGCTTCCGTGTCAATCCGGCATCAGCGCCAGCACACTTGCGCATTTAGTCGATGACCTTTACCACCGTGCGGCCCTTGGCGCGCCCGTGCAGAAAATCGTCGAATGCGGACGGCAGCGCGTCCAGTCCGATCGTTCGGGTGATCTGGTGGAGATGGCGCGGCTTGAGATCGGACGCCAGTCGATCCCACACCCGCTGGCGCGTAGGAAAGCCCATGTACCCGGAGTCCACGCCCAGCAGGCTAACGCCGCGCAGGATGAACGGGAACACCGTGGTGTCCAGCTTGATGCTCGCTGCGTTGCCGATGCTGGCGACCGTGCCCGCCTGCTTCATTGTTGCCAGCACCCAATGCAGGATCGGTCCGCCGACGTTGTCGACTGCACCCGCCCACTGCCCCGCCTCCAGCGGCCGCACCTTCTCGTGATCGATGGTGGACGTGAGCTTGACGTCCGACGCTCCGAGTCCGCGCAGGTATTCCTGCTCCGTTGCCTTGCCGGTGAGCGCGACCACCTCGTAACCGAGCCGTGCCAGCATGTCGATGGCCAGTGCGCCGACGCCGCCGGTCGCACCCGTGACGATAACCGGTCCGTTGGCCGGCGCGAGTCCGTTGTCCTCCATCCGGACGATGCCCAGCGCCGCGGTGAAGCCGGCCGTGCCGAGGGCCATTGCTTCGAACAGGGTCAGTCCGGCAGGCAGCGGTACAACCCACTTCGCTGGTATGCGCGCGAATTGCGCGTAACCGCCATGGTGTGACACGCCAATGTCAAAACTCGTGGCGATCACTTTATCCCCAGGGCGAAACCGCGCGTCGGTGCTCCCAACCACTTCACCCGACATGTCAATGCCACCGATGCAAGGGAACCGGCGAATGACCTTGCCGGCCCCGGTTGCCGCAAGGGCATCCTTGTAGTTGATGCTCGAGTAGTGCACGCGGATCGTGATTTCGCCTGGGTCGAGCTGCTCTGCCGTAAGCTGGGTGAGCTCGCCGCAAACGGTGTCGCCCGCCTTGTCGATGAGAAAGGCGGTGAAAGGCGATTGAATCATTGGATGCTCCTATCTGTGACCGGTCAACTAGGTGAAAAAAGTATCACGCTTTTCGAGTCAGCGGAAGGACGGCATCGAAATACGTGCCGGCGAAGTGCCGACCGCGGCGGCCCGCGCTGCTTGTCTATCCTCAGACAGTCCGGTCGCGTTCCTTTTCCCAGATCACGTCGCTGCCGCCGGCAAAGCGGTTCAGCACCCGCGACAGTACGAACAGCAGGTCGGACAGGCGGTTCATGTATTGGCGCGGCGCGTCGTTGAGCGGCTCGGTCTTGCCCAGCGTGACGATGCCGCGCTCGGCGCGGCGGCAGACGGTGCGGCAGACGTGCGCCAGCGCGGCGGCACGCGAGCCGCCGGGCAGGATGAAGTCGCGCAGCGGGGTCAGGTCGGCGTTGTATTTCGCCAGCAGCTGGTCGAGCCGGGCGACTTGTGCTTCGGTGATCATCGTGTAACCGGGGATGCAGAGTTCGCCGCCGAGGTCGAACAAGTCATGCTGGATCGACAGCAATTCCTCGCGCAAGGCGTCCGGCAGCGCTTCGCACAGCAACACGCCGAGTTGCGAGTTGAGTTCGTCCACATCGCCTATCACGCCAATGCGCAGGCTGTCCTTGCCGATGCGGCTGCCGTCGCCCAGCCCGGTGCTGCCGCCGTCGCCGGTACGGGTTGCTATCTTGGAAAGTCGGTTGCCCATGATGTCGATTTCAGTTGATGGAGAAGGATTCCAAGAATACACAATTTCGTGCCTTCCGGTGCCGGGCTTAATGCTTCAAATATGCAGGGGCGGCGCTGCGGAGTAAAATCAGGGTTATTCAATGGAGAGCGAAATGCATCGAACGGCTCCGTTGCCGGCAGCTTTTGTGTCGGCGCGCGTTTTTCGCCGGTGCAGGCGGAGTGCGCATCATGGCCGCGACCCATCGTCATGCCCCGATGCGGCAGAGGCATAGTAACGATCCAGCATGCGCTGGCCCCCCAAACATCATGAGTCCTGGAAAAATCATTACATGGCAACCCGCGCACTAACCCGACTTCCACCGGTGCATGCATTGTCGGCCTTTGAGGCCGCCGCGCGGCATAATTCGTTTGCGGTCGCCGCCGAGGAATTGTGCATTACGCCGTCGGCGCTGTCGCATCGCATCCGGCTGCTGGAAGACTACACCGGCGAGCGCCTGTTCAACCGCGACGGCCGCACTGTGAGCCTGTCCGAATTCGGCCGCCGCTATCTGGATGTGGTGCGCTCGGCACTGCGCACCCTGACCGACTTCCCGCTGCCGCGCAAGACGCCCATTTCCCAGCCCAGAGTCAAGATCACGGTGCCGCCGACCTTTACCCGCTGCTTTCTGATCCCGCATCTGGCCGATTTCACGCGTCAGCATCCGGGAATCATTCTGGAAGCATTTCTGTCGGTGCCGCTGTACGACCTGTTCTTGTCCGAAACCGATCTGGAGGTGCGTTTCGGCACCGGCGAGTATCAGAACCAGGTAGCGGAAAAACTGTTTGATGAGCCGGTGTTCGCGGTTGCCAGCCCGCGCTATCTGGAACAGATCGGCGGCCTCGCCGAACCGGCCGACCTGAAGCGGGCGACCCTGCTGCGTTCGCCGCTGGAGCCGTGGCAACCCTGGTTCGAAGCGGCCGGGCTGGATTGGCCGGAGCCGACCACCGGCTTTCGGGTCGATGACCTGGGCTTGCTGCTGGAGGCGGCCCGGCACGGCAACGGCGTGGCGCTCACGCGCAAGCATTTCGCCCAGAAGGCGATCGCGGCCGGCGAAGTGGTGCAGATTTTCGACGTCTGCCTGGACTCCCCGCCACACGCGTATTACCTGGTCTATGAGCAACAGGTGCTGGAGCGCCCTGAAGTGGCGACTTTCATAAGCTGGTTGATGGCCAATCTCAAGAATCTCAAATAATGATACTTGGATGTGTATGCTTATAAATGATGCTTTTTTCGCATATATTCATGGCAGTATGAATTAATACTCACGGTATTGCTTTCAATAAAGCAGGGCTGGCGCACGCTGTGCAGTGTGCCTGAACGAATAGCGCGGGTTGCACCCGCACTATTTTTGCGTGCGCCAGGCGAAACTGGGCGTGAAAATATTTCACGCCCGGAAAAAACGTTTTTTGGCACAATCGCACCTGCAATGCATTTCTGTATTCCATCATAAAAAGTAAATGATGGTTTGCGTATCGCTGTTATTCCAATCAAAAAATAGCGGCTAAGGTGTCTACACGTATCCCCTGTACCAGGAATCGCCCATGAATGCGCCAACAGAATCGACCTTTACGCCGGAACGGCAACGTGAGGTGGTAGCCGCCTTGCGCGCGCTGCTGCCGGCCGACTGCATACTCTTTAACGAGGAAGATACCCGGCCCTACGAATGCGACGGGCTGGCAGCGTATCGCCGCCTGCCGATGGTGGTGCTGCTGCCGCAAAACGAGGCGCAGGTGGTGGCGATCATGCAAACCTGCCGCGCCTTAGAGGTGCCGATCGTGCCGCGCGGCGCCGGCACCGGACTGTCCGGCGGCGCGATGCCGATCGCCGACGGCGTGGTGCTGTCGCTGGTCAAGCTCAACCGCATCGTCGCGCTCGACCCGGCGGCGCGCACCGCGGTGGTGCAGCCGGGGGTGCGCAACCTGGCGATCTCGGATGCCGCCGCGCAGCATGGCTTGTATTACGCGCCCGATCCGTCGTCGCAGATCGCCTGCACCATCGGCGGCAACGTGGCCGAAAATTCCGGCGGCGTGCACTGCCTGAAGTACGGCCTGACCGTACACAACGTGATGCGGGTGCGGGCGGTGACCATCGACGGCGACATCGTCGAATTCGGCGGCGGCGCGCTGGATGCGTCCGGGCTGGATTTGCTGGCGGTCTTCATCGGCTCGGAAGGGATGCTCGGCGTGGTCACCGAAGTGACGGTGAAACTGATCCCGAAGCCGCACACCGCGCGCGTGATCATGGCGTCGTTCGACGATGTGGTGCGCTGCGGCAACGCAGTCGCCAGCGTGATCGCCGCCGGCGTGATCCCGGCCGGACTGGAAATGATGGACCAGACATCGACCCGCATGGTGGAGCCGTTCGTCCAGGCCGGTTACGACATCGACGCTGCGGCGATTCTGTTGTGTGAGTCGGACGGCACCATCGAAGAGGTGGAGGAAGACATCGCGCGCATGAGCGCGGTGCTGCGGGAGTGCGGCGCCACTGCCATCACGGTGTCGCAAAACGAGGCCGAACGGCAGAAGTTCTGGTCCGGCCGCAAGAATGCGTTTCCGGCCGCCGGCCGCATTTCGCCCGACTACTATTGCATGGACGGCACCATCCCGCGCAAGCACCTGGCCCGGGTCCTGCTCGGCATCGCGCAGATGGAAATCAAGTACGGCTTGCGCTGCGCCAATGTGTTCCATGCCGGCGACGGCAACCTGCATCCGCTGATCTTGTTCGATGCCAACCGGGAAGGCGAATTCGACCGCGCCGAACGGTTCGGCGAAGAAATCCTGGCGCTGTGCGTCGAAGTCGGCGGCACCATTACCGGCGAGCATGGGGTCGGCATCGAGAAGATCGGCTCGATGTGCGTGCAGTTTTCCGCGCTCGAAATCGCCGCCTTCATCGCCGTCAAGCGCGCCTTCGATCCGGCCCTCCTGCTCAATCCCGACAAGGCGATTCCGACCCTGCAGCGCTGCGCCGAATTCGGCAAGATGCGGGTTTCCGGCGGCCAGATGAAGTTTGCGGATTTGCCGCGTTTTTAACCAATCGATTGGGCCGATGATGGAACACGTGTTGCAGCATTTCATACAGCAGGTGCAGGACGCCGCCTCCGGCAAGACCGCGCTGCGGATTCGCGGCGGCGGCAGCAAGGATTGGTACGGTCAGGCAGTGGCCGGCGCAGTGCTCGATACCCGTGCCTATTCCGGCATCCTCGGGTACGACCCGACCGAACTGGTGATCACCGCGCGCTGCGGCACGCCTCTGGCGGAAATCGAGGCGGCGCTGGCGGCCGAGAACCAGATGCTGGCGTTCGAGCCGCCGCACTTCGGCCCCGGCGCCACCATCGGCGGCGTGTTCGCCAGCGGCCTGTCCGGTCCGCGTCGTGCGGCGGCCGGCGCAGTGCGCGACTTTGCGCTGGGTGCGGTGCTGCTGGACGGCCGCGGCGAAGTCTTGCGTTTCGGCGGCCAGGTGATGAAGAACGTGGCCGGCTACGATGTCTCGCGGCTGCTGGCCGGATCGATGGGAACGCTGGGCCTGATTCTACAAGTGTCGCTCAAGGTGTTGCCGCAGCCATTCGCCGAAACCACCCTGCGCTTCGGGCTGGATCAGGCGCAGGCGATTGCCCGGCTCAATGCCTGGGCCGGTCAGCCGCTGCCGATTTCCGCCAGCGCCTGGCATGACGGCGTGCTGACGCTGCGCCTGTCGGGCGCACGGGCGGCGGTGTCGGCGGCGCAGCACAAGCTGGGCGGCGAGCCGGTGGCGGACAAGGATGCCGAGCGTTTCTGGAACGCCTTGCGCGAACAGAGCGCGGATTTTTTTGCCGATACCGATTCCGGTGTCGACCAAAAACAAGCGGCCTTGTGGCGCCTGTCGGTGCCGGGCGTGAGTCCGCCGCTGCTGGAGGACTACGGTCAATTGATCGAGTGGGGCGGCGCCCAGCGCTGGCTCAAGACCGATGCCAGCGCAAGCACGGCAGCGACGGTGCGCGCGGCGGCGGTCCGGGCCGGCGGCCACGCGACGCTGTTCCGGGGCGGCGACAAGGCGCTCGGCGTGTTCCAGCCGCTGGCGCCGGCGATCGACCAGATACATCGCAACCTGAAAAGTGCGTTCGACCCGGACGCGATCTTCAATCCGGGCCGGATGTTCGGGCATCTGTAACAGCAGTGACTTGACGGACCATCATGCAAACCAATCTCGCTGACTTCATTAAAAACACGCGCGAAGGCCAGGAAGCCGATGCGATTTTGCGCAAGTGCGTCCATTGCGGTTTCTGCACCGCGACCTGTCCGACCTACCAGTTGCTGGGCGACGAGCTGGACGGGCCGCGCGGCCGCATCTATCTGATGAAGCAGGTGCTGGAAGGCAAGCAGGTCAGCGCCAAGACGCAGTCGCACCTGGACCGTTGCCTGACCTGCCGCAATTGCGAAACCACCTGCCCGTCGGGGGTGCAATACGGCCGCCTGGTCGACATCGGGCGCAAGATCGTCGACGACCAGGTGCCGCGTCCCTTGTCGCAACGCTTGCTGCGCACCGCGCTGAAAGAACTGTTGCCGCGCCGCTGGTTATTTACACCGGCGATGAAGACCGGCCAGCTGTTGCGGCCGCTGCTGCCGCAGGCGCTGCAAAACAAGGTGCCGCTGGCGCACCCGGCCGGGCGCTGGCCTACTGCTGTGCATGCGCGCAAGATGATGCTGCTCGACGGTTGCGTGCAACCGGCGATGTCGCCCAACATCAACGCCGCCGCCGCCCGTGTGTTCGACGCGCTCGGGGTGCAGCTGGTGGTGGCGCCAAAGGCCGGCTGCTGCGGCGCGATCCGCTACCACCTGAACGACCAGGCCGGCGGCCTGGACGACATGCGGCGCAACATCGACGCCTGGTGGCCGCTGGTAGAGGCCGGCGTGGAAGCGATCGTGATGACGGCTTCCGGCTGCGGCGTGACGGTCAAGGACTACGGCCATTTGCTGGCGGCCGATCCCGCCTACGCTGCGAAGGCGCAGCGGATTTCGGCCCTGACCCGGGACCTCAGCGAAATCCTGCCCGAGTTCGAGGCCGAGCTGCTGCAGAAACTGAGCGGCAAGATCAATAAGCGGGTCGCCTATCATCCGCCCTGCACGCTGCAGCACGGCCAGCAGATCCGCGGCAAGGTCGAAGGCGTGCTGCGCGCGGCCGGCGTCGATGTCCGGCTGTGCGCCGACAGCCACCTGTGTTGCGGCTCGGCCGGCACCTATTCGGTGCTGCAGCCGGCGCTGTCGTACCAATTGCGCGACAACAAGCTCGCCAATCTGCAGGCCACCGCGCCGGAGTTGATCGTGTCGGCCAATATCGGCTGCATCACGCACCTGCAGTCGGGCACCGCGACTCCGGTGCGGCACTGGATCGAACTGATCGATAGCGCATTGCGCAACTGAACCGATACGGGAGCATTAGCATGATCAATACCTTTGCTACCCTGCTGATTTTTCAAACCATAGGAGAGGGGCTGGCCTATGCATTGGCGCTGCCGGTGCCGGGGCCGGTGATCGGCATGGTGCTGCTGTTCGTGTATCTGTTGCTGAAAGACGATGCGATTGAAAAGCTGGCACCGACCTCGCTGGCGCTGCTGCGCCACCTGTCGTTGCTGTTCGTGCCGGCCGGCGTGGGCATCATGGTGCATTTTCAGCGGGTCGCAACCGAGTGGCTGCCGATTGCCGCGGCGCTGCTGGCGTCCACCGTGGTGTCGATCGTGGTTACGGCCGCAGTGGTCAAGGGTTTGCAGAAATGACACCGAAACTGGGAGAAATCTGGGTTTATCTGGCGGCGTCGCCGCTGCTGTGGCTGACCGCGACCCTGCTGGCCTATCAGCTTGCGTTTGCGATTTATGCCCGCGCCGGATTCAGTCCGCTGGCCAATCCGGTAGCGATCGCGGTGGCATTGATCGTGCTGGTGCTGACTTTGACTGGCACCTCTTACAAAACCTATTTTGACGGTGCCCAGTTCGTGCATTTCCTGCTGGGGCCGGTGACGGTGGCGCTGGCGATTCCGCTCTATCAGCAGATGGCGAAACTCAGGCGCGACTGGCTTGCCTTGCTGGTAGGGGCGATAGTCGGCTCGGCGGCGGCCATCGCCACTGCAATGGGCGTTGCCAAATTGCTGGGCGCGTCGCCGGCAACCATTCTTTCGATTGCGCCGAAATCGGTGACGATGGCGATCGCCATGGGAATTGCGGAAAAAATCGGCGGCCTGCCGTCGCTCACCGCCGTGCTGGTGATGGTAACCGGCGTGCTTGGCGCCGTCATGGCGCGCAGCATCCTGAACCTGATGAAGATCACCGACGCCAGCACCTGCGGCTTCGCGCTCGGCGTCACCGCGCACGGCATCGGCACCGCAAGGGCGTTCCAGGTCAGCGAGCAAATGGGCGCTTTTGCCGGGCTCGCAATGGGGCTATCTGGGCTGTTGACCGCGCTGTTTTTGCCGCTGGCGCTGAAGTTGCTGGGGTTCTTGTAGGCTGGCTTGCCCGGCTGTCAGACAATCCCCATGTGCTCGGTGCCCGCATGCAGGTCGCGGCCTTTGGCATCCTTGCTTTCGAGCTTGATCGCCAGCCGCAGATCGTTGACCGAATCGGCAAAGCGCAACGCATTTTCGTATGAAATCGTGCCCGCCTCGTACAGGTCGAACAGCGCCTGATCGAAGGTCTTCATGCCGGCTTCGTTCGAGCGTTTCATCACTTCCTTGATTTCCTGCACATGACCCTTGAAAATATGCTCGGCGATCAGCGGCGAATTGAGCATGATTTCTACTGCGATGCAGCGCCCCTTGGTATCGCGCAGCGGTATCAGCCGCTGCGAGACAATCGCTTTCAGGTTCAGCGACAGATCCATCAATAACTGGTGGCGGCGCTCTTCCGGGAAAAAGTTGATGATCCGGTCGAGCGCCTGGTTGGCATTGTTCGCATGCAGGGTGGCCAGGCACAGATGGCCGGTCTCGGCGAAGGCGATGGCGAAATCCATCGTTTCGCGGTCGCGGATTTCGCCGATCTGGATCACGTTCGGCGCCTGGCGCAGCGCGTTTTTCAGCGCCACGCCCCAGCTTTCGGTGTCGAGGCCGACATCGCGCTGGGTGACGATGCAATTCTTGTGCGGATGGACGTATTCGACCGGGTCCTCGATGGTGATGATATGGCCGTAGCTGTTTTCGTTGCGATGCCCGATCATTGCTGCCAGGCTGGTGGATTTGCCCGATCCGGTGCCGCCAACCAGAATCACCAGGCCGCGCTGGGCCATCGCGACTTCCTTCAGGCTTGCCGGCAAGCCCAGTTCTTCAAATTTCGGAATCTTGGACGTGATGGTGCGCAACACCATGCCGACATGGCCTTGCTGCACGAAGGCCGAAACCCGGAAGCGGCCGAGGTTGCCAGGACTGATGGCAAAATTGCATTCCTTGGTGGCTTCGAACGATGCGGCCTGCTTGTCGCTCATGATGGCGTGCGCCAGCTCGACCGTGTGAGCAGCGGTGAGTGCTTGATTTGAAGCCGGCAGAATCTTGCCGTCGATCTTGAATGCCGGTGGAAAATCGGCAGTGATGAACAAGTCGGAGCCGTTCTTGCTGACCATTAAGCGCAGCAGTTCGTGCATGAATTTGGTGGCTTGTTCGCGTTCCATGGCGTTACCTTTAACATGAAAGTCGCATGGCGACTCACTTCGCTCCCCTCACCCGCATGCGGGAGAGGGGTTGGGGGAGAGGGGCGGCCATGCGTTTTGATGGTATTTCGTCATGGCCGCTAGCGGGTTATCTCAGGATTATCCGGGAAAGTTTTCCGGGGATTTTGCCGCTGCGCGGGCGGTCCCGAGGGAGATTGCGTTGCGCCGCACCAGTTCGGTCAGGTTGTGGTCCAGCGTCTGCATGCCGATATTGTTGCCGGTCTGGATCGCCGAATACATTTGCGCTACCTTGCCTTCGCGGATCAGGTTGCGGATCGCCGGCGTGCCGAGCATGATTTCATGCGCGGCGACCCGGCCGGCGCCGTCCTTGGTTTTCAGCAGCGTTTGCGAAATCACCGCCTGCAGCGATTCCGACAGCATCGAGCGCACCATTTCTTTTTCTTCCGCCGGGAACACGTCGACGATCCGGTCGATGGTCTTGGCCGCCGACGAGGTGTGCAGCGTACCGAACACCAGATGGCCGGTTTCGGCTGCGGTCAGGGCCAGCCGGATGGTTTCCAGGTCGCGCAACTCGCCGACCAGAATCACGTCCGGATCTTCGCGCAACGCCGAGCGCAGCGCATTGCTGAACGAGTGCGTATGGGTGTTGACTTCGCGCTGGTTGATCAGGCATTTCTTCGAGTCGTGTACGAATTCGATCGGGTCTTCGACCGTCAGGATGTGCGCGTACTCGTGTTCGTTGACATGGTTGACCATGGCCGCCAGCGTGGTCGATTTGCCGGAGCCGGTCGGCCCGGTCACCAGCACCAGTCCGCGCGCTTTCATGGCCAGTTCGGTGAATATCTTTGGCGCATTGAGTTGTTCCAGCGACAGCACTTTGGAGGGGATCGTGCGCAGCACCGCAGCCGCGCCGCGCCCCTGATTGAAGACATTGACCCGGAACCGGGCCAGGCCCGGTATCTCGAACGAAAAATCGCATTCGAGATGGTCTTCGTAGCTTTTGCGCTGGCCATCGTTCATGATGTCGTACAGCATGTTGTGTACTTCGGAGTGCTCCATTGCCGGCAGATTGATCCGCCGCACATCGCCATGCACGCGGATCATCGGCGGCATCCCGGCTGAAAGATGCAAGTCGGATGCATTGTTCTTGACCGAGAATGCAAGCAGTTCGGAAATGTCCATTTATAATCCCTTGATTCCTTGGCTTGCAATAATGAGTGAGTGTTGCAACGGTCAACCCGGCAGTTTCTACCGAGCATCGCTTACAGAAAATTGATTATGTCCAGAATCCCCCAAAACTTGCAAGCCGTTCACGCTGCCATTGCGCAAGCGGCGCAGGCTGCGTCGCGCCATCCCGACAGCATCCAGTTACTGGCGGTGTCGAAGACCTTTGGCGCGGACGCAGTGCTGGAAGCGATCCATGCAGGACAGGCGGCGTTCGGCGAGAACTATCTGCAGGAAGCGCTCGACAAGATGGCCGCGGTGGCTGCCGCCTTGCTGCCGGAGCGGTTGCCGTCGCCCGAATGGCATTTCATCGGTCCGATCCAGAGCAACAAGACCCGGCCGATCGCCGAGCATTTCGACTGGGTGCATACGGTGGAGCGCGAAAAGATCGCCAGCCGCCTGTCCGGGCAGCGCCCGCAGCAACTGGCGCCGCTGAACATCTGCCTGCAGGTCAACATCAGCGGCGAGGCCAGCAAAAGCGGCGTCGCGCCGGCAGACGTCGCGGCATTGGCGCAAGCGGTGGCGGCCATGCCGCGCCTGCGCCTGCGCGGCCTGATGGCAATTCCGGAGCCGACGGCCGATTTTGAGCTGCAGCGGCAGTCGTTTCGCCGCTTGCGGCAATTGTTTGAAAGCCTGAACGCACAGGGCTGCACGCTCGATACGCTGTCGATGGGGATGTCGGCCGACATGGCAGCAGCCGTCGCCGAGGGCGCCACCATCGTGCGCGTCGGGTCGGCAATTTTTGGTCAACGAAACTATGAGAAATAACATGAAAATCAGCTTTATCGGCGGCGGCAACATGGCTACCGCCTTAATCAGCGGCCTGGCCGGCAAGTTTACTGCTGCAGCCGACATCCATGTGGTCGATCCGAATCCCGCCAGTCTGGAAAAACTGGTGCAGCAGTTCGGCGTCACCACTTGTGGACAGATCGACGCCAGGGTGGCGCACTCGGACGTGATCGTGCTGGCAGTCAAGCCGCAGCAGATGCGGGAAGTGGCGCTGCATCTGCTGCCCCAGGTCTCGACCCAACTGGTGTTGACGATTGCCGCCGGCATCCGGGCCCCGGATTTGTCGCGCTGGCTGGGCGGCCATGCGGCGATCGTGCGCTGCATGCCGAATACGCCGGCCCTGATCGGTCAGGGCATTACCGGCATGGTCGCGCTGCCGGGCGTATCGCCGGCGCAGCGCGCTGCCGCCAACAGCATCATGCAGGCGGTCGGCAGCACTGTCTGGCTGGAGGACGAGGCGCAGATCGACGCCGTCACCGCAGTGTCTGGCAGCGGTCCGGCCTATGTGTTTTATTTCATCGAGGCGGTGCAGCAGGCCGCGCAGGAACTGGGTTTGAGCGCCGTGCAAGGACAGCAGCTGGCGCTTGCCACCTTTACCGGTGCTGCGCAATTGGCTGCGCAATCGACTGAGCCGGTGGCCGTATTGCGCGAGCGCGTTACCTCAAAAGGCGGCACCACCTATGCAGCGCTGACCAGCATGGAAGCCAGCGGCGTCAAGGACCGCATCGTCGCGGCAGTGAAGGCGGCAGCCGTCCGGGGCCGCGAGCTGGGCGAGGAAATGGGGCGCGATTAAACCGGATGCGCGGGAATTAAGCGCCGGTTTTGTTCCGGTAGCGCAGCACGCGTTCGTGCAGCAAGGGTGCGACGGTGCGCAATGCCTGCCACGCCAGCAGGCTGGTGCGGGCCAGCACCAGCAGGCGACGCGGCTTGATGATGGCCACTCCGAGCAGCAAGCCGGCCATTGCGAGCGGGTTGCTCCTGACCTGTTGCAGCAGCACCCAACCCTGATCCAGGGTTGAGATCGCGTGCGCGATCGGCTGGCTTTGCAGCGACAGTGCATCGCGCTGCGTGGTGCTGCGGGCGATCAATGCGGCCCGGCGGCTGGCCAGCCGTTCCAGCGCGGAGGAATTCATGGCGTGGCCCTGTCGCTGCGCTGGTCTGGATTGAGGCATTCGATATCCTTGCCCAGTTCCGACAGTGTGTCGGACAGCATTTTGGGTTTGTTGCGATAGCGGCTGCGTACGCCCAAGCCGATCAGGATGCTGCTCAAGCCGAAGGTGGCAATCAGCGCGACCAGTACCGTAATCCGGTGCGTATCCCAGAAGATCACGACGATCAGCAGTGCGCCCAGCAAGACCGTCATGCCGAGGCAGAACAGCGCGATCAGCGTAAACAGCAGATAGGAGAAGAAGCGCAGGGCTTCTTCTTCCAGTTCGACCGTGGCCAGTTCCAGCCGCGTTTGCAGCAGGCCGATCAGCGTCCCGGTCAGCCGGGACACCGATTCAACAATTGCCACTTATTTGCGGCCGATCAGCAAGCCGACGATCAGTCCGACGCAGGCGCCCAGGCCGACCGATTTCCACGGGTGATCCTTGACGTATTCGTCGGTGGTGTGCATCGCATCCTTGGCTCTTTCGACGATGGTTTCTTCCAGATGAACCAGTTCGGTCTTTGCGTTACGCAGCGTCGATTCAAATTTTGCCCGGGCGTTCTTGAATCCTTCGCCGGTCTGCTGCTCGGTGTTTTTCATCATTTCTTCAGCATCCTTGATGACGCTTTTCAGCTCGCCCATTATCCTGTCGCGACCTTCAGTACTGATTTCATTGATATTCATGAGGCACCTTGTCAAAGTTGAGTGGATCCGAAACGATTCTACTGAAGGTCTGCCGGCTTGTCTTGTCCCATATCAAAACGGGTTGGCGGAAACGGCCTTCCGGGTATTTTATCTGCCGCTGTCAGTATAGGCGGAATCGGGTGTCAAGGGCCGGCGTCAGGGATTGTCAGGGATTAAAGCAGCGCATAATCGAGCGCCACGCCGGCAAACATCAGCGCGCCCATCCAGTTGTTGTGACGGAAGGCGGCGAAGCAGCGCATCCGGTCGCGCTCCCGGATCAGCGTGTAGTGATAGGCCGCGCAGCCGGCCGCGCCGAGCAGGCCGGCGATGAACCAGCCGCGCAGGCCGGCTTGCCAGCCGACCGCCAGAAAGATGAGCAGGGTTGCTGCGTAGCACAGCATCACTGCAGCCACGTCGAAGCGGCCGAAGGTGATGGCCGAGGTCCGGATGCCGATCTTCAGGTCGTCGTCGCGGTCCACCATCGCGTATTCGGTGTCGTAGGCGACCGCCCAGAACACGTTGGCCAGCAGCAGCCACCATGCGGCGGCCGGCACCGTCGCCTGCACCGCGGCGAATCCCATCGGAATGCCGAAGCCGAAGGCGATGCCCAGGTAGGCTTGCGGGATCGCGAAAAAACGCTTGAAGTACGGGTAGCTGGCGGCGATCAGCAGTGCCGCCACCGACAATTGCTTGGTCAGCGGATTCAGCGGCAGGATCAGCGCGAAGGAAACCAGCGCCAGCGCTGCGGCCACCAGCAGCGCTTCCCATGCCTTGATCTTGCCGGCAGTCAGCGGCCGCTCGACCGTGCGCTTGACGTGGCGGTCGAAATCGCGGTCCGCATAGTCGTTGATCGCGCAGCCGGCCGAGCGCATCAGCGCGGTTCCCAGCGTGAAAATCAGCAGCAGCTTCCAGTCCGGATGGCCGTCGCTGGCCAGCCAGAGCGCAATCAGGGTCGGCCACAGCAATAGCAGGATGCCGATCGGCTTGTCGAGCCGGACCAGACGGAAATACAGGGGCAGACGTGCGGTGAGAGTAGTCATGTTTAGGTTCAATGCAAAGAAAAGTTGTGCAGCAGCGGCGCTATTTTATTGCTGCAGCGCCGCTTCGTCGATCATCGCCACCCCCGGCAGGCTGCAGCGCAGCACCGCCTGCCGTACCGCTTCGATCGCGGGGCTGCGGGTGAAACTTTTGCGCCAGGCGATCACCACCCGGCGCGATGGTTCCGGCGCCGCGAACGGGATGAAGCGCAGCATGCCGTTGTTGGCATCCATGTATGGCACTGAGGCCCTCGGCAGCACGGTAATGCCGATGCCGGAAGCCACCATGTGGCGGATGGTTTCCAGCGACGAACCTTCGAAGGTGCGGGCGATGCCGCCGCCGGAACTTGAATAGCGCGACATCTCCGGGCAGACTTCCAGCACCTGATCGCGGAAGCAGTGGCCGTTGCCCAGCAGTAGCATGGTTTCGGACTTCAGTTCTTCTGCCGTGATGCTGCTGCGCCCGGCCCAGCGGTGGTGTTTCGGCAGCGCCACCACGAACGGTTCGTCGTACAGCGGCTGCACCATCAGGCCGTGGTCCGGAACCGGCAGCGCCATGATGGCGGCGTCCAGTTCGCCCTGGCGCAGCAGTTCGATCAGCCGCACCGTGAAATTTTCTTGCAGCACCAGCGGCATTTGCGGCACCTGTTCGATCATGGTGCCGACCAGTTGCGGCAGCAGATACGGCGCGATGGTGTAGATCACGCCGAGGCGTAACGGGCCGCTCAGCGGGTCCTTGTTCTGCTTGGCGATTTCCTTGATGGCGGCGGTTTGTTCCAGCACCAGTTCGGCCTGCGTGACGATTTGCCCGCCCAGCGGCGTGACCGAGATTTCAGCACCGCCGCGCTCGAAAATCACCACACCCAGTTCATCTTCGAGTTTCTTGATGGCGACCGAAAGGGTCGGCTGCGCGACGAAACAGGCTTCCGCCGCATGGCCGAAGTGCTTTTCGCGGGCAACGGCGACGATGTATTTGAGTTCTGTCAGTGTCATGCCGATATCTTCGCACAGTCCGCCGGCGGGCGCCGGCACCCTCCATACTGATTCTTATTGATGCAGCACGATGAAGTCAAGACTTCATCGTGCCGCATCATTAGTAAGGCCGGCATAGCCGGGCAGCATCGCCGGCCGCGATCCGGCCTTCGTCGGTCGGCACCACCCATATTTCGGCCCGGCTGCCTGGCGCATGGATCGGCAGCATCTGGCTGCCGGTTGCAGCCCGATTGCGCCCGGCGTCGATCGCCACACCCAAGTGTTGCAGGCGTTCGCAGCTGGCCTGGCGCAATGCCGCATCATGCTCGCCGATGCCGCCGGTGAAGGCGAGCAGATCCAGGCCGCACAGACAAGCGGCGAGCGCGCCGCATTCCTTGACCAGCCGGTGGGTAAACAGCGCGATAGCCAGCGCGGCGTCCGGCTGGTCGCTGGCGCGCAAGGCGCGCATGTCGGCCGAGATGCCGGAGACGCCGCACAAGCCCGATTCGCGGTACAGCGTGCGCTCGATGCGTTCCAGGTCCCAACCTTGCCGCATCAGGTAGAGCAGCACGCCGGGGTCGAGCGTGCCGCTGCGGGTGCCCATCATCAGGCCGTCGAGGGTCGAGAAACCCATGCTGGTGGCGATGCTTTTGCCATCCAGCATGGCGCAGGCGCTGGCGCCGTTGCCCAAATGGGCGAGCAGGGCTTTGCCGCCGGCGTGTGCGCTGCGTTCGGTCAGGCGGCCGGCGACGTAGCGGTACGACAAGCCGTGGAAGCCGTAACGCCGGATGCCGGCCGCGCGCAACGCCTGCGGCAATGCGAACAGTTGCTCCACGACCGGAATGGTGGCGTGGAATCCGGTGTCGAAACAGCCGACCTGCGGCAGCGCCGGGTAGGCGCGCCGGAACGCCGCGACCCCGGCCAGATTGTGTGGCTGGTGCAGCGGCGCCAGCGTCGCCAGGCTGGCCAGGTAGTCGAGCGCGGCGGCGTCGAGCACGATCGAGGCGGCGTAACGCTCGCCGCCGTGCACGATGCGGTGGGCGATGGCGGCCAGCGTGGTGCTGCCGGCGTATTCGTCCAGCGCCGCCTGCAAGGCGGCCAGTGCCTGGTCGAAGCCGTCGCCGGCGGCCGGCGGCAGCAGCCGCTGCGTTTCCCCGCTGCCGTCGCGCACGCAGATGCGCGGCGTGCCGCCCGGCTGCAGCCCTTCGACGATGCCGGTAAGGGATGCGGCATCGACCGCGTGGTCATGCTGCGGATACAGCGCGAATTTCAGCGATGAAGAACCGGCATTGACTGCCAGGATTGCGTTGTGAGCGGTTTTCATGGGCGCTCCAGTCGGTAGCGGTGCGCCAGCAGCAGCGCCAGCGCGGCCGACGCCGCCCGCGAGCCGGCATCGTCGGCGCGGCTGGTCAGCGCGATCGGCAGCGTCGCGCCCAGCACCACGCCGCAGGTGTCGGCGCCGGCCAGGTATTCGAGCTGCTTGGCCAGCATGTTGCCGGATTCGAGGTCGGGCACGATCAGGATGTCGGCATGGCCGGCGACCTCGGATGTGATGCCCTTGATGCGGGCCGAGGCGCTCGAGATCGCGTTGTCGAAAGCCAGCGGGCCGTCCAGCAGCGCGCCGGTGATCTGGCCGCGGTCGGCCATCTTGCACAGCGCGGCGGCGTCGATGGTGGAGGCGATTTTCGGCGTCACGGTTTCGAGCGCCGACAGGATCGCCACCTTCGGCTGCGCGATGCCGAGCGCGTGCGCCAGATCGATCGCGTTTTGCACGATGTCGGCTTTTTCCAGCAGGGTCGGCTGGATATTCAATGCGGCGTCCGAGATCAGCAGCACCTTGTCGTACATCGGCACCTCGAAACGGAACACATGCGACAGCTGCCGCTTGGTGCGCAGCGCCGGCGTGGCGACGATGGCCTGCATCATCTCGTCGGTGTGCAGGCTGCCCTTCATCAGGATTTCGACCGTGCCGGCAGCGGCCATGGCGGCCGCGCGCTCGGCGGCGGCGTGGCTGTGCGGCACATCGACGATCTCGATGCCGTCCAGCGCCAGGCCGGCGCCGGCGGCAACCGCCTGCAGCTTGGCAACCGGGCCGATCAGCACCGGGACGATCAATCCCTGCCGGGCGGCGTCCAGCGCGCCCTTCAGCGATTCGGCGTCGCACGGATGCACCACCGCGCAGCGCACCGCCGCCAGGCTCCGCACGCGGTCGAACAGCGCGTCGAAGCGGGGCTGCGGATGAAGCGGGTGCAACTGCGGGATCCAGGCCCGCGGCTGCCTGAGCTTTTCGGTCGGGGCGATCACGGTGGCGACGCCGGACAGTACCAGCGCGCCGGTCTGGTTCTTGATCCGGCAGTCGAGCCGGACCTGTTTTTGCCGGTCGTCTTTCGCGATCACGGTGGCGGTGACGCGCAGCGTGTCGCCAAGCCGCACCGGTTTCAGAAAGCGCAACGTTTGTTCCAGATAAATCGTGCCGGGGCCGGGCAAGCGGGTGCCGAGCAGCCTGGAAATCAGCGCCGCGCCCCACATCCCGTGCGCGCTGACGCCATGCGACAGGGTCGGGTCGGCGTCATCGTCATCGGCATCGCCCGAAGCTGCGGCAAAAGCGGCGATCTCTTCCTTGCTCAGGAGGTGCGTCTGGCGCGCGGTTTGGCCGATCGCGATTTCGTCGTAAGTGACGTTCTCGATGGTGTCTGGCGCGTTCTCGGGAGTGTTTTCGGTCATCTGCATCTCGTCGAGGTTGGTCGTGGTTTGCGCATCAGGGCAGTGCCTGCCGGAGAGAGCGACGCGTGTTTGAGCGTTAATCGATATATAAGGGGTATGTGCAAATATACCGCTGTTTTCGCAATTTCATACGTGGACTTAAAAAATACAATGGTTAGTATATAGCTCCGCTCAGAGCGCTTGCGGCGGTGGCCATTTCAGCCCGCATTTCCCGTAAGCACTGCCTCCTCAACGGCGCTTGCGTGCCGATTCGCCGCTGCCTGAACCGACTCCCAGTCCCGCGCGTAGCCGGTGTTTCCTGGAGTGCGGCAAGTCAGGCATTCTGTCCGACAGGATGCGCGCACACAGCCTGTTTCTGCCGGGATTGGGCCGGTTTGGCAGGAGTATGTTCGATAAACCGAACGATCCCATAGGAATACTGTGGCATGCGGAATACATGGCGATGTATTCCGCATGCGGCGGGGCGCTACGGCTGCCGGCCCTTCAAGTGCGTGATCGCGTAGCCTTTCTCCCCGATCTGCGCCAGGGCATCGGCCAGCTCGAGGTCGAACAGCGGGCCGGTATCTTCTTCCAGGTCGATATTGCGTTCATCGGCCTGCCAATCGGTGTTGGTGGCTTCCGCCGGCAGCGGCTTGCCCTGCGGCACCGCCAGGTATGAAGTCAGGTTCGGGCTTTCGATCCGTTTGTATATATCCACCTTCATGTTTGCTCCTATCGACCTTGTTGGCAGGAAATTTTCGACCTTGCTATAGCGGCAAAATGCGTGCGGATCGATCCGCACGCACATGCCGCGTGCCGGATTCTCCTCTTGCAAGCTGCCACCGCTTCGCAGGGCGAGCAGTATGCCCGGATTACAAGCGGGCCGGGTCCATGATGGGGCCAAACCGGCCGTAACTGCAACTTAAGCGTAATCTGGCGCGCCGGTCGCCCATCAACTGGCGCAATTCATCGACGCTCAGGCCAGTAGCTTCCTGCATCCAGATCAGCATCGACGCCCCGAGCGGAACGGCCCCGGATCGGATCCGGCGCATCACATTCACATGCACCTTGAGTTTCCGGGCCAGCGTGGCATCGCTTTCCCACTGCATTTTCTGCAAAACGGCGTCCAGCAAGCGGTTCTGGTCGTACATGACACGTTCAGTTTCCGTGTATTCCAGTTGCATTTTTTTATTTCGGCAATCCTTGATGCGCGATATTCCTGCAGGAGCGCCGCAAGTCCGTTATCGTCAGCAGTGTTGCAACGTCGGGAAATGGCGTCGGCGCACCTGTCGGAATACCTTCAAGCTGCTATCAGCATCGGGCAAAAAAACCGCAGCAATATTAAGCGGCATCAAGCGTCGAGCGGCGCGCATTTGATCCGGCGCCATGCTCTGCGCAATAAACCCGGAACAGGCGCCGCACGCCGGTTGCCGGCTATACTTGCCATATGAAAATCATGCGGCTGAACACTTTTTTCTTCTGCCTGACGCTGCTGCTGGCGGGCTGCGGCGCGCTGCAGCGCCCGGAGCGCCCGGCGGCCAGCGACAAAGGCAACGAGGTCGCGATCTATGCGCTGGGCCTGATCGATACCGGCTACCGTTTCGGCGGCAAGAATCCGCAGGCCGGGCTCGATTGCAGCGGCATGGTGTCGTACGTCTATCGCCAGGCCGCCGGTTTGAACGTCAGCGGCAGCGCGGCTGATATAGCACGGCGCGGGCGGGAAATCGAGCGCTCCGGCGTGCGTCCGGGCGACCTGATATTCTTCAATACCCTGAACCGGCCGTTTTCGCACGTTGGCATCTACATCGGCGACGGCCGCTTTGTCCATGCGCCATCGACCAACGGCAAAGTACGCATCGACCGGCTCGACAACCGCTACTACGCGCAACGCTTCGAGATGGCGCGCAATTATTTCGATTAACGGGAAGCCGGTAGCGGCGCCGCAGCGCTGCCGGGCTCTGGTGTATGCTTCGTCCCACCTGCCCGGGGTGCGCGCTGTCTGCGCCCGTTTTTGTTGCATGCGCTCCCGGCACATCCGATTTTCCAGAAAAAACCCGATAGGTTCGACCGTGGCGAAAAAAAAAATCCTGCCGCGCACGCTGGATCTGCTGCGTGCGCGCGTGCCGCAATGGCGTAACGCTGGCATGCTCCGGTATGCGCGTTTGCGTGCTTATCTGCTGCGCCAGCCGCCGCTGCGCCGCGGCGTGCTGCTGCTGGGACTGGCCGGCGCGGCGCTTTTCGCGCTGCTGTTGCTGTACGTGCTGGTGCTGATCCCGACCACGCCCGGCATCAAGGATCTGCAGCAGGCGCGCACCGCGCAGGCGAGCACGATCCTGTCAGCCGACGGCGTGGAGCTGGCCAACTTCAGCCAGCGCCAGCAGGAACGCATCCGGCTGGCGCAGGTTTCCCCTTTTGTTATCCAGGCTTTGATCGCGACCGAGGACCGGCGCTTTTACCAGCATCACGGGATCGATTTCCGGCGCACCGCCGGTGCGATCCTGCATACGGTGGGCGGCGATGCCCAAGGCGGTTCGACCATTACCCAGCAATTGGCGCGCAATCTGTTCCCGGAGGAAATCGGCCGTTCGCGCAGCGTCAGCCGCAAGCTCAAGGAGGCAGTTACCGCCTTCAAGATCGAGCGCGCCTACAGCAAGGACCAGATCCTCGAAACCTATCTGAACACGGTGCCGTTCCTGTACAACGCGTTCGGCATCGAAATGGCGGCGCGCACCTATTTCGACAAGTCGGCGGCGCAACTGAATGTGCTGGAAAGCGCAACCCTGGTCGGCATGCTGAAAGGCACCCAATACTACAATCCGGTGCTCAACCCGGAGCGTGCGCTGGAGCGGCGCAACGTGGTGCTGGCACAAATGCACAAGCAGGGAAACCTGCGCGATGCGCAATACCAGTCGCTGCTGAAAAAACCGTTGCGGGTGCGTTTCCACCGCCAGTACGAACAATCCGACACTGCCGAAACCCATTTCACCGCCCATGTGCGCAAGTGGCTGATCGAGTGGGCCGATCAGAACGATTACGACCTGCAGCTCGACGGCCTGATCGTCCATACCACGCTCGATGCCGGCCTGCAGCAGGCAGCGCTGCGCGCCGTCGAACGGCAGGCGAATGCGCTGCAAAACATCGCCGATGTCGAATGGGCGCACAGCGGGGCGAGCGTGATGTCGACCTCGACTGCAGCGTATGCCGGCATGCGCCAGCGGGTCGAGCCGTTCCGTTATTTCTGGGACACTCATGGCGCGCTGCAAGACAGCCTGATCCGGGAATCGGCCGAATACAAAAAGGCGCTGGAAGCCGGCGCCAGTGCTGCCGATGCTTTCAAAAAACTGCAGGCGGACCGCAGTTTCATCGCCCGGCTGCGCGCCGCCAAGACGCGGCTGGAAGCCGGCTTCGTGGCGCTTGACCCGAATAGCGGCGAAGTGCGGGCCTGGGTCGGCAGCCGCGACTTCGAGCGTGACCAGTTCGACCATGTCGCGCAGGCCGAGCGCCAGCCCGGCTCGACCTTCAAGCCGATCGTCTACGGCGCCGCGCTGGAAAAAGGCTTGCGCCCGGATCGCCCATATCGGGACAGCGTGATCGATATCCGCGCCGCCGACGGCAGTGTCTGGCGGCCGACCGACATGTCGGGTTCCAGCGGCAAAACCATGACGCTGCGCCAGGGCCTGATTTATTCGAAAAACACCATCACCGCCCAGGTCATGCAGGATGTCGGCCTGCCCGCCATCGTCAAGCTGGCGCGCGCGGTCGGCATCAAGCAGAGCAAGCTGGCGCAAGTGCCGTCGCTGGCGCTGGGCACCAGCCCGGTGACCTTGCTGGAAATGGTCTCGGCCTATTCGACCATTGCGGCCCAGGGCGAATACCGCCAGCCGGTCTTTATCAAAAGCATCAGCGACCGCAACGGCAAGGTGTTGGCTAGCTTCGATACAAAGAGCCAGCGCGCGATGTCAAGCGCATCGGCGGTGGAACTGATCGACATGATGCGCGGCGTGGTCAACCAGGGCACCGGGCAGGCGGTCAAGTCGCGCTTCGGCATCGCCGCCGACATCGCCGGCAAGACCGGCACCACGCAAAACAATACCGACGGCTGGTTCATACTGATGCACCCGAACCTGGTGGCCGGCGCCTGGGTCGGTTTCAACGACGCCCGCGTCACCATGCGCAGCAATTACTGGGGGCAGGGCGGCCACAATGCGGTGCTGGTGGTGGGCGACTTCTTCCGCAGCGCATTGAACGCGCGGAAAATTGACGCCAGGGCGCTTTTCCCCGGCGGCAGATTGCCGCCGGCCGCCGCGCCGGCAGCAGCGGAGCCAGCGCCCGAGGATTGGGCCGATCAATTGCGCGCGTTGCAACCAGAGCAAGGACCGGCGTTGATGCCGCAGTCCGGGCCGGATGCGCGCATGGAGACGGACAGCGCCGGTCGGCCTTTCATCGATGTGCCGACTCCACCGGCGGCTGTCGAGCCGCTGCCGGAAACCCTGCCGGCGTCGCAGTGAATCGCCATGGTGAATTAAAAATAGTGGGGTATGCTGAAAAATGTGCAGCTATCACATATTTTAATTGCGCTAGTTAAAGATACATAACCCAGTAATAAATGAGCGCAGAGCATCCATGAAAACCCCGAAAAGACTCGAGCCGTTGCTACAGGAGGGCCTGATCGATGCCGTCATGCGGCAGCTGATGAGCGGCAAGGAAGCCACCGTGTACGTGGTGCGCTGCGGCGAAGAGATCCGCTGCGCGAAAGTCTACAAGGACGCCAGCCAGCGCAGCTTCAAGCAGGCCGCCGTCTATCAGGAAGGGCGCAAGGTCAAGAACAGCCGGCAGGCGCGCGCGATGGAAAAGGGCAGCCGCTATGGCCGCAAGATGCAGGAAGAAGTCTGGCAAAACGCCGAAGTCGATGCGCTGTACCGGCTCGCCGCCGCCGGCGTCAAGGTGCCCAAGCCGTACATCTGCTTCGAGGGCGTGCTGCTGATGGACCTGGTGACCGATGCTAACGGCAATGCGGCGCCGCGCCTGAACGATGTCGAGATGACCGAAGCGATGGCGCTGCAATACCATGCGCTGCTGCTGCAGCAGGTGGTGCTGATGCTGTGCGCCGGCGTGATCCACGGCGACCTGTCCGAATACAACATCCTGGTCGATGCCGACGGCCCGGTCATCATCGACCTGCCGCAGGCGGTCGATGCGGCCGGCAACACCAACGCCGGCGCCATGCTGGAGCGCGACGTCGACAATCTGCGCAGCTACTTCGGCCAGTTCGCCCCGGCCCTGAACGCCACCCACTACGGCAAGGAAATCTGGGCGCTGTACCAGGCCGGCCTGCTGACACCCGAGTTGCCGCTGACCGGCTATTTCAAGCAGGACACCCGCAAGGTCGATGTCGGTGCGGTGCTGCACGAGATCGAGGATGCGCGGCTGGAGGAAGAGGCGCGCATCCGCTACCGGCAGGAAATGGCCGGCTAGCGGCCGGGCAGCTCCGGTTTTTTTAAGGACCGAACCGCTTCGCGCAGGGCGGCTTCAAGCGCAATACAGGATTTTCAGCATGTTCCCGTTCTACCTGAAAGGCCTCGGCGCCGGCCTGATCATCGCCATCGGCTAGCCGGATTTTCATCAAGGTGTAACTGTGTGTTCAGGGTGTAAGCACTTGTAATAAGCGTCAACCCAATTCTTTTGCCCGACGTTTATAGCGCATGCCCTCAGGAATCGCCTGAGCTTACTTTGAAAACCTACAGGATCAAAAATGAATAAATTACTCGCTACTCTGGTCGCCGGCTTGTTCGCCACCTCTGTTTTCGCTCAAGCTCCGGCCGCGCCAGTCGCACCGACTGCCAAGACCATGAAAGCGGCAGCAAAAGAAACCAAGGCCGTCGTCAAAGCCGATGCCAAGGAAGCCAAAACCGACGCCAAGGCGGATGCAAAAGCAGGCGCAGCCAAAGCCGAAGCCAAAGTGGACGCAAAAGAAGCGACTGCCAAAGCCGATGCAAAAGTAAGCGACGCCAAGGCCGACGCCAAGGCCAGCAAAGCCAAGGCGCACCGCAAGGCCACCAAGGCCAAAGCCAAGGCGCACGCTACAAAAAAAGACTGAGGTA
>NZ_AVCC01000047.1 GCF_000622895.1 Herminiimonas sp. CN | reverse complement strand
GTTTNTTTTTGTCGGCGGGAAGGTGTTATCCCCGTTTCTTGAACTCGTTGGTGCGTGTATCGATTTCAATCTTGTCGTCTGAGCTGATAAACAATGGCACCATGACGATATGCTGGTTGGCTTCAATGGCATTTTCAATCTTGGCTTCTTTCAGGACGTTGCCCGAAGTGTTGCCCTTGACCGCAGGTTCCGAATACACCACCTGGCGCACGATGGTCGTCGGCAGTTCGACCGAAATTGCCTTGCCGTCGTAAAAAACGGCTTCGCATTCCATACCGTCTTTCAGGTAGTGCAGCGCATCGCCCAGGTTTTCTTCTTCGATTTCATACTGTTCGTAGTCGGCATCCATGAACACGAACAGCGGATCGGCGAAGTAGGAATAGGTGACAGGTTTCTTGTCGAGTACGACGACGTCGAACTTGTCGTCGCCGCGGAAAACGTTTTCCTGAGGGCTATTTGTCAGAAGATTCTTCATCTTCCACTTGTAGGTGAAGCCGGTCCGGCTCGAGCCGTTGACATCAGAGCGCAAGACGATCATCGGCTTGCTGTCGACCATAATAATATTGCCAACACGAATTTCTTTTGCAGGTTTCATAGCGAATACACGTAAAAAGTAGGTTACATAAAAATCATCTGTAGCCTACTGGCAAAAAGCGCCGCAAGCCCACGTTTGATTGCATTTTATAATGCGTAAAAAATTAGCCGTATATTTTAACCCATATTTTGAATATTCCTTACTCAACTGTTGCGGCAAACTTCAGTAAATTGGATGCCAGGTCGCCATTTGCCGACAACTGGCGCTGCCAATCGATCGACATGACGGCAATTTCTTGCATATCGGCTTCGAGCAGCGGCCATAGCGCGGCCCAATCGACGGCTGCGTTTGCGATAGTCGTGGCGGCATTCCAGCCCAAGGAGAATTCGCTCAAGCTCGCTGTTTTTGCTGCATAGCGCTGCAAAAATGCGTTCAATTTAACGTGATGCAAGTCTTTGTCCTGGGGGTAGATATGCCAGATAAAAGGTTGGCCCGCCCACTGTGCGCGCACGAAGGAATCTTCTCCCCGCACGAAATTGAGATCGCATGCCCATAACAGCTTGTCGTATTCGGGCTGCGGAATAAAAGGCAGCACACGCACGGTTAATGCACCGCGGGTCGCGCTTGCCCCGGCCTTCGCGGCTTGCCCAAGAAACGCCTGCACCGCGTCGGCGGCGACCCCTTCCGGCACCAGGCAGGTAATCGCGGTGCCGCTGCTTTGCCAGGCATCAAACAATGCCGAAACCGGCGCCTGCGGATAGCAAAACAGGGAGACCTTCAGGGATGCCATCTCTGCTGGCGTGACGCCGAATTGCCCGAGAAACGCCGCCATCGCAGTTGGATCGTGTCGAAATGCCTGGCGTTGTTGCTGCAATCCGGATTCGAGCAGCAAGCCGCCGGTTTTGCCGGTAAAGCCGGGAAAGAAAAAATGCTTGGTCAAAGACCGTGGTTGAGGCGACGGCAGTGCATGGCAACCTTCCACCCACTCTTCCGCGCTGAGGCCTTCCAGGTTCAGCCACACTGGACGCGGTGTGCGCTCTGCCATCGCCGCGATATACGCCGGCGGTATGTCGCAGGCAAAAAACTCAATCACGATATCGGCCACATCGCCGGGAGCAAACACGCCGTTCTGATCGCGCCAATGGCGCACCGTCACCGTGCCGATCTGTTGTTCATCGCGGTCGATGGCGACTTCCGGGCAAATCCGCTGAAAACTGCGCAAATCATCGACCCACAGGGTGACGGTGATGCCATGTTCCTGCTCCAGTTGCCGCGCCAAACGCCAGCAAATCCCAATGTCGCCATAGTTATCGACGACTTTGCAAAACAAGGCCAGCGATGTGGCCTGATGCTGTTTCCGATGTGTTTTTTGGTAGCTCAAGATTCAAATTCCAACAGTAATGGATGCCTTTTATTGGCAGGCCGCTTTGCATTCGACAGTGTAATGTAACAATGCCGCTCTCCGCATGGCACCGGATGCTGACAGATGGCCGATGAGCGCGACCTGATCGCCATCAGCGCAAGCGCGGAGATCTTACTTTTCAGGGCGTTTTGTCGATCTCGGTAATGATCGCCTCTAGCATCCGCCGCACGTCGCTGCGCATGAGGGCTGCGCCGAGCAGCGACGGCACGAAAAAATCCGGCTCCACCATGCCAGAATAGTTGATGCGGGTGCCGCTGGCGCCGTCCTGCGTGGCAGGGGCAAGTTCCCAATGCGTCGCGTAATGCTTCATGTCGCCCGCTACGAGGACGGCATCGAGGGTGGAGAACGGGTGTTCCGTCACGCGCACCACCATATGGATCTGGCGCGACAGGATGAAAAAGCCGATCCGGCCCACTTCTTCTATTGTCGCTTCCGGCCCGCTGCGCTCGAGCAGCCTCGATGACAGCAGATTCGGCACGAACTCGTGCAGCCGGTCGTAATCGGTCAGCACTTGCCACGCCCTTTGCTGCGAGCTGCGGGCAAAGCCGCTGGCGTGTATCTCGAAGAAGGACAGTTGATCCTGTTGCGTGCGCTGGACCGTGGCCGCAACGCCGGCGCTTTCCGCGCCATTCTGTGCCTGGGCAACAACAGGCGGCTGGCTCAGGATCAGCAGCAAAATCGGTAACAGAGGTTTCATGGCGCGGATGGCTTGATTGACGGCCGGCGGACGGTCCCGGCTTATGGCACCACTTCCAGCACGCCTTCCATTCCCTGTTCCCGGTGGCTCTTGAAAAACAGCAGTTTGTTGCGGCAATAGTAGGGATAGGCTCCGGTGGCGGTGGGGGTGAATGTGACCTTGCCAATCTCGGTGCTCAGCACCCGGTCCAGCACGATCCCGGCCTCGGGCGCCTTGATCACCAGCGTGTGCGGCACGATCCCGGTCTCCCGGCTGAGCGTGAGTTCGACCGGCAGATTCACCTTGACTACCAGGTGCCGCGGCTTGAAAAAATAATCTCCGCCGACAATGGCCGCGCGCTGAATGCCGTCGGCATCCAGCCGCGCCACCACTGTACCCAGTTCTTGAGGCGCATCGGCGCGCGCTGAAGCGGTCGCCAAGCCGCAAAGAATGGCGATGAAAATCGGCAGCAGCTTTCTCATGGCGATTTCCTTCAAAGAGCCTGTTAGGTGGTCAGCGCAAGGCAGTCGGCCGCGCACACTCCAACAAAATGGAGACATGCACGCCCCGATCATGAATAGACCGTGATTTCCGCTACTAATTCAATTTCATTGAATCCGCAGTAATTTTATAGGCATAGGAGTATTTTTTTATCGCGCAATGAAATCGTGTGGAAAATGCATGATTTTATAAAAAATACATGGAGTATATGAGTGGACTACGCTACGTCAGGATTGTCGCGCCGCGTGCGGCACCTCGAGCACCAGATCGGATTCCGGATGGGCGACGCAGGGCAGAATGAGGTTGTCAGCCTTTTCCTCCGCGCTCAGTCCCGGCCAATCGATGCTGTAGCGCACACGTCCGCTGCGCAGGCGGCAGATGCAGGTGCGGCAAGTGCCGTTTCTGCAGGAACTCGGCAAGCGAATGCCTGCCAGTTGCGCAGACGCCAGCAATGACAGAGAACCGGGAGCATCAAATTCCCATCCTTGGGGCGCGATGGCGACAGAAAAAGAGGCGCTCATGCGGCCGCATCTGCGTGGCTGCACTCGGTACGGAACCAGCAGCAATCGGTCGGAAAGTAAGGGGGATTTTTTTTCTGCATGTTCTTGTATCAGATGGCTTGCACTGTGGATCTGCTATGCGCTGCTGGATTTCCAGCGCTGTGTCGCCTACATCCGGCTCTTGAAAAATACGCAGCAATTTTATCGCCTTGAAGACGGAGCCGCTTCCGCCCGTTATCGAAACGCCTGCGTGATTTTGCCAGCGCATACACACCGTGATTGCCCTGCCAGACGTTTTCAAGGTCAGAACCGGATTCGCTCGCCCCAACCCCTTCCTCCGGGAGAGGGCGAAAACGGGGCGCGATGAAGTCAAGACTTCATCGCGCCGAATCAATCGTCTGGTGGGGTTTCTTGGCCCAGGCAGGGCGGCGATGCGACTTCCCTGTCGGATGTATAAAAATGCATTTGAAATATAATTTTGTGAAAATAAAATGCAACTAAAAATGCTAGAAAATGTTTTTGCGATATGCGTTTGAGATTGTCATTTAATAAGCTACCAATATGTCAATACGTAATATCGTGAGATTTAGGCATGAGTCCTGACCGGTTGATAAATGCAATATCCTTCCTTTTTGCATTGACATCAACCATTTTCTAGCTTAAATTGATACAAAAATGCAGAATGGTTCTGTAAAACTGAATCACAAACTTGGAGGCGACAATGAAAGATACTTTGCAAGCTGAATTAACCGCGGTCCGGCGCATTACGATCGACAAGCCGCGTACAGTTGATTTTCTGGGGGAACAGCTGCGCGTGTATGCAACACCGGAACTGGTGCGCGATTTCGAGGTGGCTTGCCGCGAGTTCTTGCTCGAATTCTGCGATGCCGGCGAGGATTCGGTAGGTACGGGAATCAACATCACGCATGGCGGCGCAACCTTGCTCGGCATGCAGGTCGAAATCACGATCACGGTTACGGCGGTGGAGGGGCGCAAGGTCACTTTCCTGCTGGTCGCACGTGATGGCGCCGAGGAAATTAGCCGCGGTGAGCACAGCCGCTTCGTGATACAAGTCGACAAGCTGCGCGCCAAGGTGGCCGCCAAAGCAGCGCTGACCGCAAGCCCGGCGCTGTCGTCGGCAGCATGATTTCCACAGACGATCGTTTGTGCATTTTAACTTTAGGGTGACGACATGACACGCTATGTGATGGTGGTTGATCTGCGCCGCTGCGTCGGTTGCCAGACTTGCACTGCAGCATGCCGGCATGCGAATGCGACGCCGCCCGGCGTGCAGTGGCGCAAGGTACTCGACTTTGAAAGCGGCGAATACCCGGACGTGAATCGCAGCTTCGTGCCGGTCGGCTGCATGCACTGCGGCGAGCCGCCGTGCGTCGAGGTATGCCCGTCGCAAGCGACCAAAAAACGGGCCGACGGCTTGGTTACCATCGATTACGACGTCTGTATCGGTTGCGGCTATTGTGCGGTCGCCTGTCCGTATCAGGCGCGTCAAATCGTGCATCGCGCCCACTTTGCGTACAACGACAGCGCCAGTGCGTCGGAGGCGGTGCGCGCCGATCCGAAGCGGATCAACGTCGCCACCAAATGCACATTCTGCATCGACCGTATCGATAGTGCGGCGGAAAAAGGGCTGACGCCGGGCGTCGATCCGGAAGTCACGCCAGCCTGCGTCAATTCGTGCATCGCCAGCGCCCTTGCATTCGGCGACCGCGACGATCCGCACAGTAACGTTTCGCAGTTGTTGCGCGAAAACCGGCAATTCCGCATGCACGAGGAACTCGGTACCGACCCCGGCATGTATTACCTTTGGGATAAGACATGAATGCAGGCAACCAAAGCAGGCCGCAGCATCAGACCAATTGGGACTGGCGCGCCGCCGGTAATTTCATCGGCGGCGGCGCCGGCAGCGGACTGCTGTTGTTCGCCGCAATTTCCTCCGTAGCCGGAGTTTCGTCTGTCGTACCGGTTGGCGCCGCGCTGGCGCTGATTGCACTCGGGTTGTTTTGCGTGTGGCTCGAAATCGGCCGGCCATGGCGTTCGATGAACGTGATGCTGCATGCGCGGACGTCGTGGATGACGCGCGAATCGCTGGTGGCACCGTTCCTGTTCGGATCCGGCCTGATCGCGCTGGCGACTGGCAGCGCAGTGGCGCTCTGGCTGGGCGCGCTGCTGGCCATGCTGTTTTTGTATTGCCAGGCGCGGATTCTGAACGCTGCCAAGGGAATACCTGCCTGGCGCCAGAAACTGGTGGTGCCGCTGATCGTCGCCACCGGCCTGACCGAGGGTGTTGGCTTGTTGGCGCTGCTGACGGCGCTGGCCGGTGCGCCCCGGATAGCCTGGCTACCGTCGGTGCTGCTGTTCGTGTTGATGGTGCGGGCGCTACTGTGGCGCGCCTACCGCCGGAAGTTGGCGACGCGTGGTGCGCCGCAACAGGCGTTGGCGGTGCTTGATCGGCTCGAATTGCCTTTCATTAAGATCGGCCACTGGGCGCTTGTACCGGTGCTGCTGCTGGTGCTGCTGCAGCCGACCCTGGCTTCGGCGCAGTGGCTAACCGCGCTGGCGGGTCTGGTTGCGGTTGCCGGCGGCTGGTTGTTCAAGTACACGCTGATCGTGCGCGCCGGCTACAACCAGGGCTACGCTCTGGCGCAGGTGCCGGTACGCGGCAGCGCCAATCCGGGAAGCGGCCTGGCATCCCGGCCGGGCTGGAATAAATTCTAGTAAAAAATTGCCACGGCAACCAACCAAGAGGTAGAGATGGTCGAAATTCGTATACATGGCCGTGGCGGGCAGGGAGCCGTGATGGCAGGCGGTATCCTGGCGACCGCGCTGGTGCTGGAGGGTAAGCACGTGATCTCAATCCCGTCGTTCGGCTTCGAGCGGCGCGGCGCACCGGTGTCGAGTTTTCTGCGTTTCGGTGAACACCCGATCCGGCAGATGACCAATATCTACCATCCGAATTGCGTACTGTGCATCGACCCGACGGTAGGCCGCGCCACCAATATTTTCGATGGTATTTGCGATCACGCGGTGTGGGTCCAGACCACTGCCAAGCCGCTAGCCGAATTGCAGTTTCCGGAGCAGGTTGAAACCGTCGGTTTGTGCGATGCGGTGTCGATTGCGCTCGCTGTATTCAAGCGCTCGATCACCAACACCATCATGCTTGGCGCCTTCGCTAAAACCACCGGCTTCGTTTCGCTCGATGCATTGCGGCAGGCGGTGCAGAAATCCGATTTCCGCGATGCCGGCCTGCGCCAGAACATGGAAGCGCTGGAGCGCGGTTACAACGAAACCACAGTGCACCAGATTGAAAGGAAGGCTGCGGCATGAGCCAACAATCCAAACCCATGTTCGACGCGTCGACCATCCCGGGCGATCTGTGCCCGATTGCCGCCAAACTGAACCCGATGCTGCCCGGCGACTGGCGCAGCATGCGACCCGTGGTCAACCGGGACAAGTGTGTCAAGTGCGCAGTGTGCTGGCTGTATTGTCCGGTGCAATGCGTGGTTGAAAAAGCCGCCTGGTTTGATTTTGATCTTGCCACCTGCAAAGGCTGCGGCATCTGCATGCGCGAGTGTCCGCATGGTGCAATCCGCATGATCGAGGAGGTGGCATGAGCGCCGTTCTTAAGCCGAAACAGGCATTCGCAGTCTGCGATGGTAACGAAGCGGCGGCACTGGCAGTGGCGTTGTCGGATGTCGACATGGTCGCGATATACCCGATCACGCCGCAGTCGTCGCTGGTCGAATACCTGGCCAAATTCGCCGCCGAAGGCAAACTGGATGCCGAGATCGTCGATGTCGAAGGCGAACATTCGGTACTGTCAGTGCTGCATGGTGCCGCGCTGGCTGGCGCCCGCACCTATACCGCCACTTGCGGACCCGGGCTGGCGTTCATGTTCGAGCCGTACATGCGCACTCCTGGCATGCGCATGCCGCTGGTGATGACTATCGTCACGCGCGATACGCTGACGCCGCAGAGCGTCTGGGGCGGACATCAGGATGCAATGTCGGTGCGCGAAGTCGGCTGGGTCCAGATGTATTGCGAAACGGTACAGGAAGTGCTCGATACGACGATCATGGCGTACAAGATTGCCGAGCACCACGACGTGATGCTGCCGGTCAATGTCTGTCATGACGGCAACTATCTGTCGTACGGCGCGACCCGGGTTGAGTTGCCCGATCAGGCCGAGGTATCCGCTTTTCTTGGTACTCGCGACGTCAACTGGCATGCCGCGCTCGACCCTGACCGGCCGATGGCGATCGATCCGCTGACCGGCGGCGCCGGTGGCCCTGGACCGTCGCTGTTCGTGCGTTACCGCAAGGGCCAATGCGGCGGCATGCAAAATTCATTGAGAATTATCGAAGAGGTTCATGCCGAGTGGGGGCAGCGCTTCGGTCGCCACCATGCGCCGCTGGTTGAATCCTACCGGATGGACGACGCCGACTACGCGCTGGTCACGATCGGCTCGATGACGGGTGCTGCCAAGGATGCGGTGGATGAAGCGCGCAATCGCGGCCAACGGGTCGGCTTGCTGAAGGTCAAGACCTTCCGGCCGTTCCCGGTGCAGGCGATGGTGCGCGCGCTAGGCAATGTGAAGGCGGTCGGCGTGGTTGACCGCTCGGTCAGCTTCGGCTGGAATTGCGGCCCGTTGTATCAGGAAATGCTCGGCACGCTATACCACGCGCCGGTGAAGATTGCGGTCATGAGTTTCATCGGCGGACTGGCCGGTGCCGACATGACGACTGACCACTTCAGTCACGTGATCGAGCGCACCGCAGCGATGGCACGCGGCGGCGCACCGGGCGAAACCGTGTGGCTGAACGAACATGACTAGGGATCCAGACTGTCTGTTGCGGGCATGGCCAACTCGAACAGCGTTTGCACGATGCGACGATGAGGAACAATATTATGCAGCAAACTGAATACCTGATTGTCGGCGCCAGCCACGCGGCGCTGGCCGCAGTGCAGGCGATCCGCATGCACGACCAGACTGGCAGCGTCACCGTAGTATCGAAAGACGATGCGCTGCCGTATTCGCCGACCGTACTGCCATACGTGGTATCCGGCCGCTCCGATCCGCAGAACGTGTTTCTGCGCGACGATGCTTATTTTTCGCAGCACAACGTCGATTACCGGAAAGGTGCGGCATTGGCCGCACTCCACGCCGGCGACAACCGGGTGCGGCTGACCAGCGGCGCTGAAATCAGTTACCAGAAGCTGCTGTTGGCGACCGGTGCAGCACCGCAATTGCCGCCGGTACCCGGGCTGGACAGCATCGATTATCACGTGCTGCGCAGCCTTGACGATGCAGTGCGGCTGCAGCAGGCGCTGGCCGGAAGCCGGCAGGCCATCGTGCTCGGGGCCGGCTTAGTCGGTATGCACGCGGCCGAGAATCTGGCCAAGGCAGGGGTCCAGGTGACCGTAGTCGAGATGCAGCCGACCGTGCTGGCCGGTTATTTCGATAGCGCCGCGACCGCGATCATCGAGAGCGTGTTTGCCGCTAAGGGGGTGTGCCTGATGATGGGCAACAAGGTAGTGCGACTATCACCGAATCCGAACGGCAAGGGTGCGCAAGTGACGCTGGCCAATGGCGCCGAACTGGTGGCCGATCTGCTGCTGGTGTCGACCGGGGTGGCGCCAGTGATCGACTTCCTGACCGGTACCGGTGTTACCACCGGGCGCGGTATCCTGGTTGACGACACGATGCGGACCACGGTTGACAATATCTGGGCCGCCGGTGATGTGGCGCAGGCGCGCGGTTTCTACGATGCTGGCGCCAAGGTCATCAATGGCATTTTGCCCGACGCCGTCGAGCAGGGCAAAATTGCCGGCATGGCGATGGCCGGAGATCCGGCCCTGAAACACTACCCCGGCGGCGTGCCGCTGAATACCTACAGTTTTTTCGGTCAGCAGGCAGTCTCGGTGGGCAGTCAGAGCGAAGGCGAAGTGGCGCTGCAGGAAGTCGATGCAGCCCGCAATAGCTACCTGAAGATCGTGATGCAAGACGGTCGCCTGACCGGCATTTTCGGCATCAACGTCGCCTTCGATCCAGGCGTAATGTGGGAGCTGATCCTGCGCCGGATCGACCTGACGCCGTTACGCGAAAAATTCCTGGCCGCGCCGCAACGCACGGCGCGCCACCTGATGTCCAGCACCTGGAGATAAGCAATGGGCACTGCCTACAATACGATAGCCTTCAAGGCTGATCTGTGCGACGGTTGCAATGCCTGCATGACTGCCTGCGCCGACGTCAAGGGTGGCAGCAGCGACGCTAGTAACCCGCTCAAAAATGCCCGCATTCAGATCGTCGCCGACGAAGCCGATGGCTACGGACTGGCGCTATGCCGCCAGTGCGGCGACCCGAAATGTGTTTCTAATTGTCCGGCCGGCGCGTTGACCAAGAATGGCAGCAGCGGCGTGATCGATTGGGATGGCGGCAAATGCGTAAACTGCCTGCTGTGCACTGTTGGCTGCAGCTACGGTGGCATTGCCCACAATGTGGCTGAAGGCCATGTGGTCAAATGCGACACCTGCGGCGGCGACCCGGCCTGCGTCAAGGCCTGCCCGACCGGGGCACTGAAATATCTGACGACGTCGCGTATCTACAACGAGGTCGGCGCGCTGGAAGACCTGTTCGTGCCGGGATTGGCCGGCTGCCAAGGTTGCAACACTGAACTTATCATGCGCCATACGTTGCGCCGGGTTGGGCCGGAAACGGTGCTGGCTACACCGCCCGGTTGCATCCCTGGTATGGGTTCGGTCGGTTACAACGGACTGACCGGCACCAAGGTCCCGGTATTTCACCCGCTGCTGACTAATACTGCGTCGATGCTGACGGGCATCAAGCGCCACTACAAGCGCCAGGGACGCAAGATAACCGCCATGGCGCTGGCCGGCGATGGCGGCGCCTCCGATGTCGGCTTCCAGTCGCTGTCCGGCGCTGCCGAACGCGGTGAGCAAATTCTCTTTATCTGCGTCGATAACGAGGGTTACATGAATACGGGCATGCAGCGTTCCAGTTGCACCCCGTTTGGTGCCTGGACCACTACCACGCCGGTCGGCGAACACGGCAAGGGCAAGACGCAGGATGCTAAGAACATGCCGGTGCTGATGATGATGCACAATTGCGCATACGTGGCGACCGCGTCGACCGCATTCATGGAAGACTTGTACGAGAAACTGGATAAGGCGATTGCCGCGGCGGAAACCGGTTTTGCCTACCTTCACATTTATTCGCCATGCACTACTGGCTGGCGCTTTCCGTCGCACGAGAATATCGAGGTCGCGCGCAAGGCGGTCGAGACCAATTTTGTCATGCTGTGGGAATTCAATCCGCGCGACGGTTTACAACTGAGCCGGCCTCTGGACCAGCCGCTGCCGCTGGCCGATTACCTCGAAGTACTCGGCAAGTATCGGCATTTGGAGCCGGATCAGGTCGCGCACATCCAGGCTTCATTGGAACGTAACGTTGGCTTTATCAAGGGTCTGGTGAAGGTCTGATTCGATTTCAAATAGATCGTAAAAATGGACTCTGGCAGATGTTCTTATTCCGGTTAAGTGCGATGCAGTACCGGATCAAAGGCTTCTCCCTGGTTTGAGTACGCCAAAGCGCGATGAGTCCAATTACGCATCAGGGTGCCGATAATGCGCTTTGGCAGCTTACCCGATGTAGTCAGACGTTCGCCAAAGTGCCTGCCAAAAGATGTTTTGTGCAAGGCCGCCATGGCCGGTATATGCGGCGCCTTGCTCAAGAAAGTATGGCCAATCCCGGATCTGACGTGGGTTACTCCTGACGCTGCTGCCGGTTCGTTCTGATGCGGATAAAGACTGAGTTGAACGATCCACATTTTCAAAATCCAATCCGCGAAATATGCGGAATGCAGGGAAAAGGCGGGTTCAGCGCGCTTGGCGTTGCCTTTTCCGGCTTCTGACCCGCCATGTTCCCGCTATGGGCGCACCAAACAATTCAAAGCATATTTCATGCGCTGGAACTGTAGGGCAGTCGCTGGCGGGGCGGCACGTGATTATCGATGTCAAGTGTGCATGCGGTCGCATGATCGCATCAAGGTGACAGCAGACTATCCCATTGTCGCCAGTTGCAAATGGATGGTCCGGCGTCTGTTGCATTCAGACCGTCAATACTGCCTGCAACAGCTGCCTCTGCCTCAAACAGCCACTGGTGCGCTTTCATGGGGGCACCGTTTGACTTGAAAGCCATATCGAACGGCGCAAGATGCCGGAGCCGCTTCGTCAAAAAAACATGCGACCCGGCGCGTGTCTGCATTCTGTTCTCGAGAACAAGCACTTCTATATGGAGCTGCGTCATAGCCTGTTTCGCTATGACAGTTCATGTGGCAGTGACTGTCATCCTCTTCAAAAGTAAGTGCAATGCATATTGAAATAAATTTATGCAATATAGTTCATTTATTTATTGACAGAGGCATCCCTATGTCATAGAATCAATCTTAAGCAATATAGTGCATTAAAAATTATACAAATGCAAAATATTGCATGACCCGGGCAAAAGCCCTAACCGACCGACAAAAGGACGCATTTATGAGCGGATTATTTGATCAGTTCAAGTCATGGTATGAAGATCGCCACGATTATGCCAAGGCCTGGAAACAGAAAACAGGCAGACAAGTTGTTGCAACCATGTGTACTTACACCCCAGAAGAAGTTCTGATTGCTGCCGGCATGTTACCGGTCCGGGTGCTGGGTGCGCACGAGCCGCAAAACGTGACTGAACCGCATATCTTCGGTATGTTCTGCCCGTTTTCCCGCGACTCGCTGTCGCAGGGCTTGCTGGGCCGTTACGATTACTGCACCGGGGTCACGCTGACGCAAGCGTGTATCCAGTATCGTCAGACCTTCAACTCGTGGCGCATGCACGTGCCGACGGTGCAGTGGGATTATTACCTGCCAATGCCAAACGAGGTGCAGTCGAAGTTCGCTAAACTGCTGCATTACTCCGAGGTCAAGAAGTTCCGTACCTTCATGGAAGGCGTAATCGGCAAGCCGATTACCGACGACGAACTGCGCCGTTCGACCGAACTGGTCAATGAAAACCGCCGTTTGCTGCACGAGCTTTATGAATATCGCAAGGAAGCCAACCCGCGTGTAACCGGCGTCGATGCGCTGTATGCATCGATTACCGCGCAGTTCATCGACAAGGAAGACCATAACCGCGAACTCAAGCGCGTGCTGGCCGAACTGCCGAAACAGCCGCAGAACCGGATCGAGGGAGTGCGTTTCATGACCATTGGCTCTGAAAACGACGACGTCTCGTTCATGGCAATGGTTGAGTCAGTCGGTTCCACTATCGTGATCGATGATCAATGCTCCGGCACCCGCAATTTCTGGAACGAAGCGCGCATCCAGGACGATCCAATTGCAACCATCTCAGACCGTTATTGCGAACGCCCGGCCTGTCCGACCAAGGATTATCCGGCACACACCCGCTTTGACCATGTGGTGAAGCTGGCGAAGGATTACAACGCGCGTGCTGCGATCTTCCTGCAGCAGAAATTCTGCGATCCGCACGAAGGCGATTTCCCGGATCTGAAGGAACACTTGGAAAAAAACGGCATCCCGTGTCTGTTCCTCGAGTTCGATATCACCAACCCTATCGGACCGTTCCGCATCCGGATCGAGGCTTTCCTCGAAACGATGAGTGAAGAAGAATTGTTCTGAGCGAGCGCGTAACCTATTAAGAGGAGTAACGATCAAATGGCAAAATATCCTACCGAGCCACTCAAGTGCTGGAAGAAGGCCAAAGAGTTGCGCGAACAGTATTACCTGAACTATGCGCGTGCACATGAAACCGGCGGCATCCGCTGGTCCGGGTCAGCCTGGGCGCTGGATGCGATCCCGGCCGGCCTTGGCAACGACGTCTACTCGCTGACCGGTGAGCCATATGGCGCAGCGGTTGCGCTGGACAAAAAATTCAATCAGGAATGTCAGAACGCTGCCGAATCGGCTGGTTTTGCACGTGACCTGTGCGCCTATATGCGTACTTATTGGGGTTCGATCTACCTCGACAAGTACCTGTTCGGCGGCCCATTCCCAAAACCGGACTTCAATTTTCAGAGCCAGATCTGCTGCTCGCACGCCAAGTGGTACCAGCATGCGTCGAAGCTCGAAAACACGCCAGTCAATTTCATCGACGTCTCGGTCGGTCCGTACAAGGATCTCACGGAAGATCGTCTGATGTATGTGGTCAATCAAGGGCTGGAGTCGATCGAGTGGATGGAAAAAGTCACCGGCCGCAAGTACAACGATGAGCTGTTCATCGAAGCGGTCAAGAACGAGATGCGTTCGACCTCGCTGTGGGCCGAAATCTGCTGCCTGAACAAGGCCAAGCCGGCGCCGCTCGATGAAAAAACCATGTATTCGCTGTACGTGCTGGCGACGCTGTCGAAATCCTCCAAGTGGTGTGCCGACTTCTACGAAGAATGCCGCGACGAAGTCAAGGATCGGGTTGCGCGTGGCATTGCTGCGGTGCCGAACGAACGCGCTCGCGTGATGTCGGATACCCAACCGCCATGGGCGTTTCTGAAAGTGTTCCGCTACCTCGAAGAGTTCGGTGCAGTTTCGATTGGCTCGCTGTACACCTTCGGGCTTGAAGGCATCTGGGAAACCAAGCCAGACGGCAGCTGGGGGCCGCGCACTACGCCGATGGAGCAGGGTATTGAGATCACTACCCGCGAACAGGCGATGAGACTGTATTGCGACTGGAATCTGTCGAAGCCGCAATGGCAGCATTTCTACGATCCGCGTCTGAAGACCGAGATGATGAAGACCATTGTCAAGGAATGGGGTGTCGACGGCGTAATGTTGCATCTGAACCGCGGCTGCGAAGGTCTGTCGCTCGGCATCATGGAAAACCGTCTCGGCCTGGCCGCAGCCGGCATCCCGGTGATGACGTATGAAGGAAACATGGGTGATGAGCGCGAATTTGATATCGGCCGTACCCAAAACAGGGTCGATTCCTTTATGGAAACGCTCAACATCAAGCGCGATTTCATCCACGCCTGAACACACTAAGGAGGATTAACAATGATTACCGCTGGTATCGACATGGGTTCCCGCACCGTTAAGGTGGTGTTTTTGGAGCAACTCAATATCAAGGATGCGCCGCAGTTGAAGTGGGGCGTTAAGGGCAAACACATGATGTTCCCGGATGAGCTGGACATGGACGTCGCCGCCGATAAGGCGCTGGCAGACGGTATGGCAGAATTCGGCATCACCCGCGACCAGATCACGCACATCGTTTCAACCGGTGCCGGCCGCAAGCAGGTCCGCTTTGCCGACTCCGACGTTACTGAAGTGTCTGCCGGTGCCCGTGGCGCGGTCTACATGTGTCCGGCAGCGCAAACAGTGGTCGATGTTGGCGCCGAAGAAGGACGCGGCATCAAGGCGAATAACGAAGGCAAGGTGGTCGATTTTGCCGGTAACGAAAAATGCGCGGCCGGTGCCGGCGCCTTCGCCGAGTCGATGGCGCGAGCGCTGCAACTGACGCTCAAGGACTTCGGCGAAGCCAGCCTGCGTTCGGATCGCACGATTCCGATGAATGCACAGTGCACCGTATTCGCCGAATCCGAAGTGGTATCGCTAATCCACTCGGACACGCCGAAAGAAGACATCGCCAAGTCAGTGCTCGATGCGGTTGCCAGCCGGGTTTGCGCGATGGTGCGCCGGGTCGGCATCGAAGGCGAAGTAATCTTGATCGGCGGTATGGTCAACAACCCGGGCTTCGTGCGTTCGCTCAAGGAAGCGCTCGGCGTCGACCACGTCAACCTGCCGGACATGCCGGAATACATTAGCGCGCTGGGTGCGGCACTCATCGCAACCGAAGGCCACGCTTAATCAGCGTAATCGGATAACTCGGAAAGGAACCATCATGACAGCTGGAGAGAAAAAAGAGTACTGGCGCTGGCAGGAAAACTGCTGGCTCGACGAGTCGAAAGACTGGCGTAGCGCCAAAATCATCACCGCCGGCATTGACGTCGGTTCGGTTAGCTCGCAGGCGGTAATTTGCGTCGACGGCGAACTGTTCGGCTACAACAGCATGCGTACCGGCAACAACAGCCCTGATTCGGCGACCAATGCGATCAACGGCATTCTGGACAAGGCAGGCATGAAGCTGTCGGACGTGACCTACGTGATCGGCACCGGTTATGGCCGTGTCAACGTACCGTTTGCGCACAAGGCGATCACCGAGATTGCCTGCCATGCACGCGGCGCCAACTACATGGGCGGCCCATCGGTGCGCACCATCCTCGACATGGGCGGCCAGGATTGCAAGGCGATCCATTGCGATGAAAAAGGCAAGGTCACCAACTTCCTGATGAACGACAAATGCGCTGCCGGCACCGGGCGCGGAATGGAAGTGATCGCCGATCTGATGCAGATCCCGATCGCCGAACTCGGCCCGCGCTCGTTCGACGTCGATGTCGAGCCGGAAGCGGTGTCGTCGACCTGCGTCGTGTTCGCCAAATCGGAAGCGCTCGGCTTGCTCAAATCCGGCTACACCAAGAACAAGGTGATCGCCGCCTATTGTCAGGCGATGGCGGAACGCGTGGTGTCGCTGATCGAACGGATCGGCGTTGAAGATGGCTTCTTCATCACTGGCGGCATCGCCAAGAATCCAGGCGTGGTCAAGCGCATTGAAAAACTGCTCGGCACCAAGGCGATCGATACCAAGATCGATAGCCAGATCGCCGGCGCACTCGGTGCGGCGCTGTTCGGTTACACGCTGATGCAGAAACAGGGTGCTACCGCAGCTAAGGCTGCCTAACGCCTCCCACTCCGCCCTCTCCCGCCGGGAGAAGGCGGGCAGTGATCCCGAATTGCTGCAACCGGATTCGGGCTGAACCAACAATGGCGCTTATGCGCCGGGGAGAACGCTCCATGATCGCCAACTATGGCTACAAGGACGGATCGGGCGAGTATTACATCAGCATCGATACTGATAACTGCATCGACTGCAGTGCCGGGCGCGCCTGCCTGACCGCCTGTCCGAAGCAAATGTTTGAAACTATGACCGATGATTACGACGATGAAGTCGTTGCGGTCAAGCAATCGTTTCGCCGCACACTCGGCTTCGATTGCGCCGATTGCAAGCCGGCCAGCGGTTATGATAGCCTGCCTTGCAGTACTGCCTGTACGCCGGGTGCAATCAAACACTCGTGGTAAGCCGGCGATGGAACCGATCCGGTTGAAACTGGTGAAGGGCGGCAAGGAAGGTGACCTGCTGGCGCAAGGCTGGATCAAGCAGACCACGATTGGTGAGCCGCGCCTGTCCGAGATTGTCGAAAACTACAGGAAAATGGGTTACGAAGTTCACGTCATCGAGCACCCGGTCGAGGTTAATGGGGACAGCTGTAATAGCTGCTTCACGGCGGGAGCGGAGATCGGGCAGATGTATGGCGACGTGTTCATTCGTAAGAGCGGCAATAGCAAGCCGCTGGAAGATGAACTGTTTTAGATTAACCGGATTTTCCGGCAGACTGACTCACAGAAATTCACAAAAGGAGATTTCAGATGGCACTCCAGGAACCGAAAATGCGCGTCATGCGGCGCGACGATATTGATGCGGTGGTTGCGATCGATGCGCTGGTATCGAAACAGCAGCGGCGCGAGTATTACGAGCGCAAGATCGAAGCGGTCGTCAATAATCCGCACAACATCAACACCTCGCTGGTGGCAGAGCTGGACGGCAAGGTCAGCGGCTTCATTATGGGCGACGTCTATTTTGGCGAATTCGGCATTCCCGAAACCAGCGCTACGATCGATACCGTCGGCGTTCATCCGGAATACCAGAACCGGGGCGTCGCGCACGACTTGATGGACCAGTTCCTGACCAACATGAAAGGGGTCGGCGTTAAGAAGATTTACACGCTGGTCAACTGGAACGACTTCTCGCTGGAACGCTTCTTTGCCAACCACAAGTTCCAGCCGTCCAAGCGCATCAACCTTGAGCTGCAATTGCCCTGATATAATTTTAAAGGGGCTGGCCGGCTGCGACATTGAAGATATACCTTGTACGGTATATTTTTGATGGCAATTAACATGAGAGATAGGTGTGGCGTTTTTAGCTATACCCCATGATTTAATTGAATTGTGCGGGCTGGTCGGCGCGCTCTGCAAGATATCCCTCCCTCGTATTCGGGAGGGAGTCGACAAAGCGAATGATTTTGCATGCACCACTCCGGACCTGTGAAAGCCGGGGCGGGGTATTTTCCGAAAAAACCGCGGAAAAGCGCCAATCCCGCTTGCGCTACGTTCACCCGTTTTCTTAAAAATTTCCCCTCTCTGCCGCCTATGTGGATCGACACCCATTGCCACACCAAGCATTCGTACGACAATTGGCTCGAACCGCTCGACCTGATCCGGCGTGCCAAGACGCTCGGATTGGATGGGGTCGTGATCACCGAGCACTACTCGTATGAAGCATCACGGCCGGTTGAGGCGATTGCACGTGACGAGGGTTTTCTGTTGCTGCGTGGGGTCGAGATTGCGACTGACAAGGGCCATATGCTGGCATATGGCGTCGAGGATGATGCGTGGAATATATGGGGTCGTGATAACTGGCTGCCATTGCCGGCGGTGATCGAGCGCATCGCCGAACTGGGTGCGATCTGCGTGCCGGCGCATCCGTTTCGCGAAGTCGGCGTCTGCAGCCTGCTGGAAGACATCCTTGACCTGCAAGGAATTGCCGCGGTCGAAACACATAACGGCTCCAATTGCGAATCGGATAATGATCTGGCGGTTCGTGCAGCGAGTCACATGCGCTTGCCTAGCCTCGGCGGCAGCGACTGCCATAAGGTGTCAGCGGTCGGCCGCTGTGCCACCGAATTCCTGCAGCCGGTTACCGACATGGCCAGCTTCATTGCCGCGATCCGCGCCGGTGCCTGTCAGGGCAGCTATTACCCCGGCTATCGCTTGGCTGCGCCGTCCGCGCCAAGCCAGTAACACCGCGCAATTCAATGCATACTCTGCGGCGCGAAGGCGATGCGAATTAAACCCGCCAATTTCATGGTCATCGCTCCAGATCAATAAAATAACCGCCGCTTCATTTCTGCACAAAGCCACGTAGTGGCAATAAATCTCCTGGCGAAATAATTGCTTAGGAAGTATACTGCATTATTTTATATATTTGCAATTATTTATTGCAATATAATGCATTATATTCGTGTATTATATATTTTTTTGAGATATACTTCAGTTTATGGGGTTGCGCATAGTAGCAACATGCGTCTGGAGTAAGTGATGTGTGGTTCGTGCCATGCACGAAAGGTAAAGGGTGCGCAATGGAGAAGACCTACAAGCAGGAAGTGGCCGCGTTAACGATGGGAAGTGGCCAGGTGTTCCATGGCGAAGGCATCCTCGCGGTGACCAAGGCGCTGCTGCAATCGGGCGTCAGCTATATCGGCGGTTACCAGGGCGCGCCGATCTCGCATCTGCTCGACGTGCTCGGTGACGCCAGCGAGATACTCGACGAACTCGGCGTCCATTTTGAAACTGCTGCCAACGAAGCCGGCGCGGCGGCAATGCTGGCCGCCTCGATCAGTTACCCGCTGCGCGGTGCAGTCAGCTGGAAATCGATTGTCGGTACCAATGTCGCCTCTGACGCGCTGTCGAATGTTGCCTCCGCCGGCGTCAAGGGCGGCGCGCTGATCGTGCTGGGCGAAGATTACGGCGAAGGGGCCTCGATCATCCAGGAGCGCAGCCATGCGATTGCGATGAAGTCGCAAATCTGGTTGCTTGACCCGCGCCCGAATCTGTCCACCATCGTCGATATGGTGGAGCAGGGCTTTCAGCTATCGGAAGCCAGCAATACGCCGGTGATGCTGCAATTGCGGATTCGCGCCTGCCATCTGCACGGCAGCTTTGTCTGCAAGGATAACCGGGCGCCGAAGTTTTCACGCAAGAAACAGCTTAAGCAGCCGGTGTTTAATTTCGGCGTGATTCCGCTGCCGCCGTCGAACTACGAGCAGGAAAAGCATAAGGTAGAGGCTCGTTTGCCGGCCGCGCTGAAATTCATCCGCGAGCAAAATCTGAACGAATTTTTCGACGGCAGTAAGCGCGAAGTTGGCCTGATCCTGCAAGGCGGACTGTATAACACGGTATTGCGTTCCCTGCAGCAGCTCGGGCTGGCCGATGCGTTCGGCATTTCGTCGATTCCACTGTATGTGCTGAATGTCACCTACCCGCTGCTGCCGGATGAGATCACCCGCTTTTGCACCGGCAAGCGCGCAGTGCTGGTGCTTGAGGAAGGTCAACCGAATTTCATCGAAGACGCGATCAATGCGGCGCTACGCCGTGCCGACAACAACAATACCTTCGTGATCGGCAAGGAAGTGCTGCCGGTCGCCGGCGAATACACCGGCGAAGTGGTGCTGCGCGGCCTGACCCAGTTCCTGCAACTGTCGATGCCCGACGGCGTTGATCAGGCAGTGCTTGCGCAGCCCGGCGACACCATCAGCGAGACCAAGAAACAGGCGGCCGAGCTGCTGGGACAGCCGGTGCCGCCGCGCCCGCCCGGATTTTGCGTCGGCTGCCCGGAGCGTCCGGTGTTTTCGGCGCTGAAGCTGGCAGAAAAAGACGTCGGAAAAATCCACATCAGTGCAGATATCGGCTGCCATACCTTCTCAACGCTGGCGCCATTCAACCTCGGCAACACGGTGGTCGGCTACGGACTCGGGCTGGCCTCATCCAGCGCGGTGGCGCCGATGTTCAGCCAGCGCGTGGTCAGCATCATGGGCGACGGCGGCTTTTGGCATCAGGGCTTGACCACCGGCATCGCAAATGCGGTATTCCAGAACGATGACAGCGTGCTGATCATCCTGCAGAACGGCTATAGCTCGGCTACCGGCGCGCAGCAGATTCCATCGAGCCGCAACGGCATCGCGTCCGGTACCACCACCATCGGCATCAAGGACGTGCTGCAAAGCATGGGCGTGCAATGGGTGCGCACCGTGACCAGCTTCGAAGTCGGCGCGATGCAGGCGACACTGAATGAAGCGCTGACCACGCCGCACCCGGGTTTGAAAGTGATCATCGCCGACGGTGAATGCCAGCTCGAAAAACAGCGCCGCGTGCGCGTTGAAAACGCCCAACAGCTGGCGGCAGGGCAGCAGGTAACACGCAGCCGTTTCGGCGTCGATGCCGACCTCTGCACCGGCGACCGCTCGTGCATCCGGCTGTCGGGCTGCCCGTCGCTGACGCTGAAAGACAACCCCGACCCGTTGCGCACCGACCCGGTTACCACCGTAAACAATAGTTGCGTCGGCTGCGGCACCTGCGGCGAAGTGGCGCATGCCGCCACGCTCTGCCCATCGTTCTATCAGGCTGAGATCGTCCGCAATCCAGGCTGGCTTGACCGCACGCTCGACCGTTTGCGGCGCAGCGTGATCAAGCGTCTGCAACGCAGTACTACTGCCGGAGAAAACGCATGAATGCCCACCTGAGCCTGATCCAGCCGACTGCGGCACTGCCGGCGCGGCCGGTCACCATCCTGATTGCCGCACTCGGCGGCGAGGGCGGCGGTATGCTGGCCGACTGGCTGGTCGCCGCTGCCAGCGCCTGCGATCTGCCGGTGCAAAGCACCTCGATCCCCGGCGTCTCGCAGCGCACTGGCGCCACCACCTATTACGTTGAAATCTATCCGCTACCGCACGCCCAGCTTGGCGGCCGGGTGCCGGTGATGGCGCTGACGCCGACCCCTGGCGCGGTCGACCTGATGGCGGCGTCCGAATTGATCGAAGCCGGACGCGCACTCGAAAACGGCTATGTCAGCGCCGACTGCACCACTCTGGTCGGCTCCATTCATCGCGTGTATGCAGTGGTTGAAAAAGTGATTCCCGGCGACGGCCGTATCGATAGCGGCAGGCTGCTGGCTGCGCTGCCGCAACTTGCCAAGCGCGCTTTGCTGTTCGACATGGCGCAACTGGCGCAGCAAAGCGGCACTATAATCAATTCCGTGCTATTCGGGGCGATGGCCGGCTCTGGCGCTCTGCCTTTGCCGCGCGAAGCCTGCGAGCAGGCGATCCGCGCCACCGGCAAGGGTGCTGAAGCGAGCCTGCGCGGCTTTGCTGCCGGTTATGCGCAAGCTGCCGGAACCGTAAAACCCGCTATAGCAGCTACGCCGGCGCTGCCTGCACAGCCGATCGAACGCGTGCACCGCGTCTTCCCTTCGGAAACCTTCGCGCTGCTCGATGCCGGCGTCGCCCGCTTGACCGATTACCAGGATTCGGCCTATGCCGCGTTATACCTGGATCGGCTGGAGTCGGTGCTGGCGCTCGATCGTGAAGCCGGTGGTGCTGACAACGGCTATCGTCTGACGTGCGAAACCGGGCGCCAGCTGGCGTTGTGGATGAGCTATGAAGACGTGATCCGGGTCGCCGACCTTAAAACCCGCGCAAGCCGTTTCGCCCGGGTGCGTGCCGAAACCGGCGCCGCGCCCGATGAGTTGCTGCAGCTAACCGAATACCTGAAGCCGGGCCTCGATGAAGTCTGCTCGCTGCTGCCGCCATCGCTGGCGCAGCGTTTGCGCGACTGGGTGCAAAAGAAACCTGGCAGGGAAAAATCGTTGTCAGTGGCGGTGCGTCTCAAGACCAGCGCGTTGTCCGGCTTTCTGCTTCTGCGCGCAGTCAGCGGCCTGAAGCGTTGGCGCCGCAGCACCTCGCGCTACCACGAAGAGCAGGCGCTGATCGAGCGCTGGCTCGGCGCGCTCAAACGACTCGGTTTCGCGGTTCAAGATCTGGGGCTGGCGCTTGAAATCGCCGAATGCGCGCGACTGGTCAAAGGCTATGGTGACACCCATCGGACCGGCGTCGCGCATTTCAAGCGGATCTTCGACACCATCATCGAAAGCGGTACTGAAACCGATCCGGACAAGCTGACCGCCGCTATCCGGCGTGCCCGTCTGGCGGCGCTGTCCAATCCGGATGCAGTCACGAAACGGCCCGAGGGAGGGCAAGGTAAGACGGTGTTCTGGCTGGCGCGCAAGGATACCGATGGCGCAGAGCCGGCACGAGGCTGTCACTAATCAAATTTAAGTTGGGTATCATAAAAAACAACTATTATTTACATATGTATTTCCTTGCATTTTAAAAATACACGGTATAGTATATTTTAAATACATGTATCTCGGAATTACCGGTTTTATCTATTTTCAAGAAAGCCAGAGGAACTCAAATGGACAACATCAGCGACTTCATGACCAGCAATCACCATGCCTGTGACGAGCTGTTTGCCAGCGCCGAGGAAAGCGTTGGCAATGGCAACTGGGTCAAGGGCAACAGCGATTTTAGTGCTTTCCTGGCGGCGATGAAGCAACATTTCAAGATGGAAGAAGAAGTGCTGTTCCCCGCTTTCGACGCCAAAACCGGGATGGATATGGGGCCGACATTCGTGATGCGTTCCGAACACAAGCAGATGAACAAGGTCTTCGACGACATGCTGCAGACGCTGGCGGCAAAAGACAGCGATGGTTATCTCGGTTTATCCGAAACCCTGCTAATGCTGATGCAGCAGCACAACATGAAGGAAGAACAAATGCTGTACCGAATGATGGATCAGCATCTGGCCGCAGAAACGCCGACGCTGCTGAAGCAGATTGGCGCGTAACTAGCCAGCGTAATCCGGAGGATCAAACCGTGCAGCAAGGTAGCCTTAATTTGCAGCAGGCGCCGCCGATCGGGGTGCCGTTTCGTTTTTTTCTGAGCGCGCCGCTGTTTGGCCTGCTGGCTGCGGCCGTGATGCTGTTGCAGGGGCCGGATCTGTTCGTATCGCGCTGGTCGTTATCGACGCTGGCGGTCACCCACCTGATCACGCTCGGCTTCATGACAATGGTGATGGTCGGCGCCATGATGCAGATGCTGCCGGTACTGGCCGGTGCGCCGGTACCACGGCCGAAGCTGGTAGCAGCAATCGTGCATCCGCTACTGGTACTTGGAACCCTGCTGCTGGCGGGCGGCTTCCTGCTGGTTCAGCCGCACCTGCTGCAATGCGCGGTGGTTTTACTGGGAACCGGGCTGACCGTATTTTTCTGCAGTATGCTGCTGTCGCTGTCGCGGGTGTGCAACCCGACTGCTACCATCCACGCGATGTGGCTGGCTAGTATTGCGTTCGGTATCACGATAGGACTCGGCCTGACGCTCGGCTACAGCCATGGTTGGGGGGCGCTCTTGCCAAGTCAGTCGCTGCGCGACTTGCATCCAGCATGGGGACTGATTGGCTGGGCCGGCTTGCTGGTGATAGGCGTCGCCTACCAGATTGTGCCGATGTTCCAGATGACACCTGGCTACCCGCGTTGGTTGATGCGCAGTCTGACCGCCAGCGCCTTCGTCGTGCTTGCACTATGGTCGCTGGCGCAATGGCAAGGCGTCGGAAACTGGACATGGCTGCGCATCGCCTGCGTTTGCCTGTTGGTCGCCGCTTACGGCGTATTCGCCGCCATCACGCTCGATCTGCAAAGTCGCCGTCGTCGTCGCATGCCTGATGTCACGCTCGAATTCTGGCGCGCCGGCATGATTTTCCTGCTGCTGGCGGCGTTGCTGTGGCTGTCGCGCCAGTTGCCCGCACTCGCGTTCGCGCAGTCGGATGTATTGTTGGGCGTGCTGGTAATCGCCGGTGCCGCAGTTTCGTTCATTAGCGGCATGCTGTACAAGATCATGCCGTTCTTGGCATGGTTTCACCTGCAAGCGTTGCCGGCGAGTGACCGGCCGCTGCCGAACATGAAAGCTATCCTGCCTGAAAAAGCCCAGCGCCGGCAGTTGCGATTGCATTTGGCATCGGTCGGCTTGCTGATCGCTGCCGCGCTCTGGCCAGCGCTGTTTGCCTATCCGGCGGCGTTAGTTTTTGGCGCCGCGATGGCATTTTTGATGGCTAATCTTGTCAGTGTCGCCCGCGTGTATCGGGCTTGCCTGCAGCGTGTAACTCAGACAGACCTTTCTTCCAGCTTGGCAAAACGTGCGTAAACAGCGTGAACAGGATTTTGTTTTTTTATGCGATGTGTTTAATGCCAGGTTGGGACGCACATCATGGTACGGCACAGTACATGTTACTCAGCATGTTGCATAAATTAGGTTGACGTTTATTTACTGATCACTACGAAAGGACTTTACTAAAAATGAGCTCAGCATTCAC
>NZ_AVCC01000046.1 GCF_000622895.1 Herminiimonas sp. CN | reverse complement strand
TAAAAAACATCGCCACTCCTGCACGATTGCATTGGTACTTTAAAAATACATAAGCATGTATTTTTAAAGTACCCCGAAGGCTTACGCCGGGACGCCCAGGATCACGCTGGACGCCTTGAAAATCGCGCTGGCCTTCACCTCCGCCGCCAGTCCGAGCGCGCTGCAGCTTTCGTTGGTAATGATGGCCGCCACCGCGCCGCCGCCGGTCAGCTCAAGCACGACTTCGGTACTCACTGCGCCCGGCTGCACCCGCGCTACGGTGCCGCTCAGCCGGTTGCGGGCGGAGAACTTCGCGTCGCCGTCTTCCGTTACCAGAATGATCGAGGAAGACTTGATCAGCGCAAACGCTTCCGCGCCGACGCTCAAACCCAAGCCTTCGGTGCTTTCATGGGTGACGATGGCGACGATCTTCTGGCCGCCGACCACCTCCAGTTCGACTTCGTCATTGACTGCGCCGCGCGTGACCTGCGTGACTTTGCCCAGGAACTGGTTGCGCGCACTGGTTTTCATGTTCATTTTCCTGATCAGTAAAAAATCGTCGGCGATGCCCTCGGCCTGCTGGCTGAGCTGATCGACAAAGCGGCGGTGCTCGCGCGCGATAATGTTGAAATTCTCCACCAACTGCGCGCCGCGCCGGGTCAGACGGGTGCCGCCGCCGCCCTTGCCGCCGGTCAGCCGCTCCACCAGCGGCTCGCCGGCCAGATTGTTCATGCTGTCGATAGCATCCCAGGCCGCCTTGTAACTCATCTTGATGGCCTTCGCGGCCTGGGTGATGGAGCCGCATTCGGCGATGCTGGCCAGCAGCGCAACGCGCCCGGGGCCGCCGAAATTCTCGCCGCCCACCATCATCCATACCGAACCGCGCAACTCGATGGATTTATCTTTGGTTTCCATTGGTCTTACCCGTTTGATCCGAGACCGGAAAGCATACAGGGAACTCGGCGTAATGATGGCATTTCGGCGGTTGCAAATGGTGCCGGCCCTGCAATGCGCCCAGTTCAGCGAACAGGAAGCGCTTCCATTTCAGGTTGTGTGTGTTGCGCCGGTACAGCGGCGCGAAATACTGCGCCAGCAAGCGGCTCAGCGCGTCGCGCCCGGTCAGCCCCAGGTCCTGCCACAGATGCCGGCTGCCCAGGCTGGCGGCAGCAATCGCATGCGCCAGCCAAGCGGCGTGCTGCAGATCGGCGGTCACCGAACGGTTAGCCAGCAACATGACGGCCAGATCGCGGAACTCGACCGGCGCGGTAGCGGCAATGGCCGCGTATTGTTGCTGCGGCATCGATTCCAGCGCTCCCAGTTCGGGAAAGCAGTGTGCGACCAGTGCCGCCAGCACCGGCTGCGGCAGCCCGAGGGTCCAGGCAAACAGCGGCAGCTCGCCGTCCTGCGCATTGCGCAGCACGCCGGCAATCGCCCTGACCATCAGGCCGGAGTTGTCGGCTCCGGCCAGCGGCCCGGGAATGGGCCATGCCCGGATCATTCGACGATCTTCCTGACTTCGATTGCTTGCAGCCATTTCACATGGCGCGGGCCGCTGCGGAGGTCCTTGGTCGAGATCATCGCGATGCGACCTTCATCCTCGGCCAGCGGCTTGCCGTCTTTTTCGAAGAACACCAACACGCCATCCCCGACCGGCGAATTGAAGACTTCGCTCCATGAAAACACCACCTGGTAGCCATCGCTTGCGCTGGCGACGATGACCATTTTCTTGACATCATTGTGATCGCGCGAAACGATCACGGCCTGCTCCAGGATGTCGCGCAGGCGCACCCCATTGAAGTTTCCCAGCTTGCCGACATCGGCTCCGGTCTGGCACACCAGCGGCACCTCGCCGACCTGCTGCGGCGGGAATTTGCGTAAATCGTCCACCCGCAGCTTGAGCGTGTTCTCAACCGCACCCGAGACGGACACGCTTTCAGTCAGGTACTGCGATGGGTCGGCAACCGTGCCGGCGGCGAAAGATTGCCCGCAGAAAACGAGCGCGCCGGCGAGCAGAAAAATGCGGATGGCTTGATGCATGATGTTTCCTTTCGATCAGAATTGATAATTGAGATTGGCAAACCACATCCGCCCGGCGCTCGGGAAACCGTCGGCCAGTGCGTAGTTCTTGTCGGTCAGATTGGTCACGCCGGTCTCCAGCGTCACATCCCAGGCCGGCTTGTAGGCCGCTTTCAGATTCAGGGTGGTGAATCCGGGCAAAGCGAGCGTATTCGAGACCCAGCGGCTGCTGTTGTATTCGGCAAAAGCGATCAGGTCGAACTGCGCCATCGGCCGCAGCAGCGCATGGGCGGTAATCTTGTGGCGCGGCACATCGGTCAGCCTGACCGTGGGTGCACTGACGTTTTCAAGGTCGGTGAAGGTGTAGTTGCCACCGAGTTCCAGCCATGCAGCGACTTGACCGCGCAACCCGAGCTCAAGGCCCGACGCCCGCACCTGGCCGACATTCTGCATTTGGGAACGGTTTGGCGCAACGTTGGCGACCGACTGGATCTTGTCGCTGATATCGCTGTAGAAAATAGCCGCTTCGGCCTTGCTGCCCGACCACGGGCTGCCCTGATAGCCGATCTCGTAGTTCAGCGATTGCTCGGGGCCAAGCGCCGGATTCTCGATAAACGTGCCCAGACGCTGGGAATAACGATCCTTGAGCGTAGGCAGGCGCGTTTTCCGGGCGATGGTCGCATACAGGCGGGCCGCGTCACTCCAGGCGTAGAACAGCCCGGCCTGGGCATCGTTTGCGGTCTTGTTGCCGGGCAGCGAATAGGCGTTGCCGACGCTAAAGACGGTGTCCGGGCGCAACTGGTGGCGCGCCGCGCCGAACGACAGGGTCAAGCGTGGGTCAAGCACGATGCTGTCTTCGGCGGCAAACGAAACCAGCGCATCCTTGAAAGTAGCATTTATGCTGCCTCTGGCGTCCAGTTCCTTGTGTTCATCGACCTTGTAGTGGGAGACCAAGCGTAGCGTATGCGCGTTCAGGCGGAACGATTCCAGTTCGACCGAGCCGCCGTTGGTGCTGTCGTTGTAGATGCTGCGCCCGGTGCCGACGCTGCCGGAACCGCTGGTTTTCAGCGTGGTGTAGCTGTCGTTGGTATAGGAATCGACTTCGTTTGCATAGCGGTCATGGTACAGCCTGAGCTTCAATACTTCGGAATCGCCCAATGCCGTCCTGGATACGAAATACAGGCTTTCCTTGTCCCAGTACGGCCATTTCCAGTAGCGCGCGGCAGCGGGATCGGTGGAAGGCGGCTGGCCCTTTTCGCCGTCCTGCTTGTAATAGCTGACTGCATACTCGTCGCGCACATTCGGCGTCAGGCCGACCTTGAACGATAGCTTGCTGTCCTTGCTTGAGGCGTTGTTGCGCATGCCGCCGTCCTCGGTGGCCGTCGGCCTGAAGTCGGACGACAGGGGAAAACTATCGCTTTGCCGGTACGATGCGCCAGCCTGCAAATACCATGTCCCCTGATTGGTGCCGACATTGGCCGACATCTGCCGCTCATGGCCTGAGCCGAGGCCGGCCGAGGCATCGCCTTCGAACTGCTTGACGGGCTTGCGCGAGATCAGGTTGATCGCGCCTCCCAGCGTATTGGCGCCGTACGCCACCGAGCTAAAACCCTTGGCGACCTGGATCGCGGCCAGATCGGCGGTGCTGAAGCGGTTGAAATCCACGTAGCCGTCATAGGGGACGTATACCGGGATGCCGTCAATGAAAAGTGGCACCTGCCGCGAATCGAAACCGCGCACGGAAATGCTTTTCTCATTGCGCGAATTGGTTGAAATCGACACTCCGGACAATAAATCAAGCGCATCGCCGACGTTGTCGCGATTGAAACTCTGCATGTCCTTGCGGGTGACAACCGAGCCCACCTGATCTTCGCCCACCTCGCCAACCTGCACCCGCTGGCCGACCACCGTAACCGCACCCAGCATAAATGGCGCCGCAGTGTCGCTGTCCTGTGCCCATGCCGCAGCATGGCCTAATGCCACCAATACGGCAACGGCCAGCACGTTGCAACGTGCGTCACTCCGGTACGATCGGCCCATTCGTCCCTTCAATTGCCTTGTCATGCTTGCCTCTCCGATCACATTTGTTATTCGTAATAGCAACTTGTATATAACGGTATTTAAAAAAATCAGTTCACCAATTCCACAGCGTCGCAGCCCGCATCATTGCTGTCACAGGCATCGATCGTGCCTTCGCGCAGATGCAGCACCTGCTCGCCGAACACCCGGGCGTCCTCCGGATCGTGGGTGATCAGGATCATCGGCACCTGCAGGCGGCGCTGCAGCGCGTCAAGTTCGCTGCGCATGATTGCCCGCAGCGCCGGGTCGAGCGCGGCGAACGGCTCGTCCAGCAGCAGCGCTTGCGGCCGCGACACCAGCGCGCGCGCCAGCGCGACGCGCTGGCGCTGGCCGCCCGACAGTTCGGCCGGAAACTGATGCGCGACCGCGCCCAAGCGGAAGGCATCCAGCCAGTAGTCGACCGCCGCATGTTGATCGCCACGGCGCGGGTTAAACCAGCCGCGCGCCAGGCCGAAGCCGACGTTCTGGCGCACGTTCAGATGCGGAAACAGCGCATAGTCCTGAAACAGGTAAGCCACATTGCGCGCCTGCGGCGCCAGATCGATGCCGGATTTGGTATCGAACAGCGTGTTTCCGCCCACGCAGATATGGCCGCTGTCGGGCGTCATCAGGCCGGCGATCGCTTTCAGCGTCTGACTCTTGCCGGAGCCGGAAGGCCCGATGATGACGATGCGCTGGCTGTCCGAGCGCAGTTGCGCGTTCAGGTGGAAGCTGCGCGTGCCGGAGCGCAGCGTCTTGCGGATATCGATGTCAAATTGCATGTTTTGCCTCTGCTATCGGTTGACGATCCGCCCCGGCGCCAGGCGGCCGGCTGCCAGCAGCACCGCCACGCACACCGTCGAGGTGACCAGCACCAGGGCATTTGCCACGCCGTCCTGCCCGGCCTGCACCGCTTCGTAGACCGCGATCGACAGGGTTTGGGTTTTGCCGGGAATGCTGCCGGCCACCATCAGGGTGGCGCCGAACTCGCCCAGCGCGCGCGCAAACGCCAGCAGCACGCCGGCCAGGATGCCGCGCCAGGCCAGCGGCAGCGTAACCCGGAAAAATATCCCGATCTCGCCGATGCCCAACACCCGCGCCGCCTGCTCCAGTTGGCCGTCGACCGCCTCGAATGCGGCGCGCGCCGGCTTGAACGCCAACGGAAAGGCGACGATGGCAGCCGCAACCACCGCGCCTTGCCAGGTAAAAATCATGTTGATGCCGAAATGGTCGTACAGCCATGCGCCCAGCCAACTGCGCCGCCCCATCAGCACCAGCAGGTAGTAGCCGAGCACGGTCGGCGGCATCACCATCGGCAGCGTCAGCAAGGTGTCGAGCAAGTCGCGACCGGGAAAGCGCAGGCGCGCCAGCGCGTAGCCGACCGCGATGCCGAGCACCAGGTTGATCGCGGTGGCCCAGCCGGCGACCTTCAACGAGAGCAGTAATGCGGTCCATGCCGAATCCATACGTTACGTCAACCGCTTTGCCATCATGGCTTGCGGAAGCCGAATTTGTGCAAAACCGCCTGCCCGGCCGGCGACAGAACATAGCCGATGAAGCGCTTGGCTTCCTCGCCATTGGCGCTGGCAGCGGTTTTGGCAATCGGATAGCGGATGGCAGTATCGAGCGGCACCTCCAGCACCACCTTGACCTTGCCTTGCATGATGGCGGCGTCGGTGGCGTAGACAAAACCGGCATCGACTTCGCCGCGCGCCACGTAATCGAGCGACTGGCGCACGTTCTGGGTGCTGATCGCCTTGGCTTGCACCATCGGCCACAGCTTGGCGGCTTCCAGCGCATGCTGGGTGTAGCGCCCGACTGGCACACTGGCCGGATTACCGATGGCGACGCGCTTGACACCGGCCTGGCCCAGATCTTCCAGCCGCCGGATTGAAAGCTTGCTGTCGGCGGGTTCAACCAATACCAGCGCATTGCGCACGAAATCATGCCGGTCGCCGGCGCCAACCAAGCCCTGCTTCTCGGCCATGTCCATGGTTTCCTGATCGGCTGAAGCGAACACATCGACCGGAGCGCCTTTTGCCATCTGCTGCAACAGCGCGCCGGAGGCGCCGAAGTTCAACGCGATCTTGGCTTGCGGATATTGCGCTTCATAATTTTGCGCGATTTCCCTGAACGCATTGGTCAGGCTGGACGCTGCGGAAACCGTGAGGTCGGCGGCGCAGGCGGAGCCGATTGCGGCGATCAGGGCGGCGGCGGCCAGCAGCCGCTTCAAAAACGTGCGTTGCATCCATACTCTCCGGTAATGCTTCAGTTGAAGGCGCAATATACAGCAATATATTACGCCTTCAACGCCAATTTTCGGAAAGGCTAATTTGCATCAAGAAGTGCATGCGGCGAGCATCGTGCGCTGCGCCAGCACCAATATGGGTATGTGAAAAAATCGGCACTTTCCGCACGATCAAATTGACACTTGAGAAATACAACTAGGTGTATATTGGAATCGCCGAAAGCGGCTGCAACACCGCGGCGGCACTCCTTGCACCGCTGCGGAAAGGAGTGCCCCCGATCAAAACGGCAGCAAGGCCTTGATCCAGAACGCCTGACCTTCGGCTCGGTTTTCGACGTTCATTTCCTTTTGCCACTTGGCCGTCACGAACATGCCTTTGCCGTTGTCGTACTTGATCGATGGACCGATCGCAAAGGCTTGCCCCTTGTTATTGGCCACCGTCACGCCGTTTTGCTCATCATTGGCAGTCTGCTTGTACGCATAGCCGCCGACGCCGACCACCCAGTTTTTCTTGAAGCCGTAGCCGAGCGAGTAATCGACATGGAGCTCCTGACCTGACTTGTAATTAGTGTCGGTGTTCTTGAGATTGAAGTCGTACATCAGCTTGAAGTCGGCGTTCCAGCCGGCCGGATCGATGTAACTGACGGCATATACCGGTTGAATCCCCCAGTAATTGCGCCCGATATTGGTCATCTCGGTTTTGTTGAAACGTCCGGTGGGCACGAAAATATCCAGCGCGACGATGCTGTGCAGATTGGCGTTGTAGTGATAACCCAGCGCCAGCGAGGTGATGGTCAGATCGCCGATGCCGGTCTTGCTTTGGCTGCTGGCGCCGGCCCTGACATCGAGATTGACCAGCGGCAGTATCAGCGCGTGTGCGACCTGCCCGCCCAACAGGGTGTTGCCGGTGACCCATATCAGGCGCGGCGCCACCACATCAGCGCTCACCTTGAAATTCGGTGGAGCAGCGTCGTTGCCGTTATTGTCCTTGATCTTGTCGGCGCTGTAATGGTTCAGATACACCAGCGGGTACAAACCCGGCGGCGGCAGCACGCCGGTCAGGTAGTTCTCCGCGCCCATCGGATAGGTGGAGCCGCCGCCCTCGGTCGCATTGGCCGCCTGAGATGCGATAACGCCGGAAATTGCCAGACCCGCCAGATACGAAATTTTTCTAATTCTCATGCTTATCCCCTCCACTATTTTGTCAATGAAACTGCCGGCGCCGCATACAAGTACAAATAAATACAAATTTTCTGATGCGTTACATATCAGCGCCCGAGTTCGCCGGCGCTCTTGCCGCCGATGCCGAAGTGCTCCTTCGGCATTTCGGCCAGGATCACGCGCACGCTCTCCGGCTTGGCGCCGATCGCTTCATGCATGGCTTCGGTGATTTTTGCAATCAGCAAGCGCTTTTGCTCGACTGTGCGGCCTTCCAGCAAATGGATTTGGCAAATTGGCATCGCGGCACTCCTTAAATGAATCGAACGTTGACGCTGCCCATGCCCTGCATCTGCAGGCTGACGTTGTCGCCGGCCTTGATCATCACCGCTTCGGTGATCGCACCGGACAGAATCAGGCTGCCGGCAGGGATTTCTTCGCCGCGCTCGCCCAGCAGGTTGGCCAGCATCGCAATCGCTGCGGCCGGATGGCCGAGCACCGCGGCGCCGGCGCCGAGGGCGACGACTTCGCCATTTTTTTCCAGCACCACGCCGATGGTGCGCAAGTCGAGGTCTGCGACCGGACGCATGCGCCCGCCGACCACGAAGCGCGACGACGAGCAATTGTCGGCAATCACGCTTTTCAGGTCGAACTTGAAGTCGCGGTAGCGCGAATCGATGATTTCAATCGCCGGCATCACGAAATCGGTGGCCGCCAGCACGGTGCCGATATGGCAGCCGTGGCCTTTCAGCGCTGTTTTGGTGACGAAGGCGATTTCCGGCTCGACTTTCGGATGGATCAGTTCCGACAGCTTGACTGCGCTGCCTTCCAGCACCGAGAAATAATCGGCCAGAAAGCCGAATACCGGATTCGACACGCCCATCTGCTGCATCTTCGCGTGCGAAGTCAGGCCGGCTTTGTAACCGATGATGCGGCAGCCGCGCGCGATCTTGCGCTGCTTGATCGCCTCCTGGATCGCATACGCATCTTCCCAGTCCATCTGCGGATATTCGTCGGTGATCTTGGGCGTATCGTGTGCCTTCAATTCGCAGCTTTCCAGATGCTCGGCGAGACTGTTGATGGTGTTTTGGTCTAAGTTCATGTTCTTATCCTTGTGGGTGCAAACCCGTTCATGTTTTCTTTAAATCCACCGCGACGCGCCGGTAGCACGCAAGCACGCACGATGGAGTGCGATCGAATTACATCAAGCCGCGGGCCCGCGCCATGGTCAGCGCAGTGTCTTCGATCATGTCTTCCTGACCGCCGACCATACCGCGCCGCCCCATTTCCACCAGAATGTCGCGTGCCGGCACACCGTACTGCTTCTCCGCACGCTTGGCAAACAGCAGGAACGAACCGTACACGCCGGCATAGCCGAGCGTGAGCGAGTCGCGGTCGATGCGGATCGGGAAATCCATCATCGGCACCACCAGGTCTTCGGCCACGTCCTGAATCTTGAACACATCGACCCCGGTTTCGATCCCGGCCCGGGCACAGACTGCGATCAAGACTTCCATCGGCGTATTGCCGGCGCCGGCACCCAGCCCGGCCGCTGCGGCGTCGATCCGGTTGGCACCGTATTCGATCGCCACCAGCGAGTTGGCCACGCCCATCGCCAGATTGTGGTGGGCGTGAAAGCCGAGTTCGGTTTCCGGCTTGAGCTTCTCGCGCAGCAGGCCGATGCGAGCCTTGACGTCTTCCGGCAGCATGTAGCCGGCCGAATCGGTGCAGTAGATGCAGTTGGCGCCATAGCTTTCCATCAGCAGCGCCTGTTCCAACAGCTTTTCCGGCGACGCCATGTGCGCCATCATCAGAAAGCCGACCGTATCCATCTCCATCTTGCGGGCATAGCGGATGTGCTGTTGCGAGACATCGGCTTCGGTGCAGTGGGTCGCAACACGGATCGTGTGCACGCCCAGATCGCGCGCCATCTGCAGATGATCGATGGTGCCGATGCCGGGCAGCAGCAGCGCCGATACCTTGGCCTGCTGCATCAGCGGGATCACGGCTGACAGGTATTCCTCGTCGGTATGGGCGGGAAAGCCGTAATTGACCGACGAGCCGCCCAGGCCGTCGCCGTGGGTGACTTCGATCAGCGGCACGCCGGCCGCATCGAGTCCCTGTGCAATGCTGGTCATTTGCTCGAGCGTCATCTGGTGCCGCTTCGGGTGCATGCCGTCACGCAGGGTCATGTCGTGGACGGTGATTTTTTTGCCTTTGAGTATCATGGCGGTTCCTTACGCTGCGACGGATTTCTGGGTGGTGGGCTGGAGCATCAGTTTGCCGCTGAGAATTTCTTCGGCGAACATTTCTGCGGTGCGGGCGGCGGCTGCGGTCATGATGTCGAGGTTGCCCGCATATTTTGGCAGGTAATCGCCCAGGCCTTCGACTTCCATGAAGATCGATACCCGCTTGCCGTCGAATACCGGACCGTTGACCAGCTTGTAGCCGGGCACGTATTTCTGGACTTCCTTGATCATCGCGTGCACCGACGCGGTGATCTTGTCGCGGTCGGGTTCGGTTTCGGTCAGGCAGTGCACGGTGTCGCGCATGATCATCGGCGGCTCGGCCGGGTTGATGATGATGATGGCCTTGCCTTTTTTGGCGCCGCCGACTTTTTCAACTGCACCGGCAGTGGTGCGGGTGAATTCATCGATGTTCACGCGGGTGCCGGGGCCGACCGATTTGGAAGAGACGGTGGCGACGATTTCGCCGTAGGCAACCGGCTGCACGCGCGATACCGCAGCGACCATCGGGATCGTGGCCTGGCCGCCGCAGGTGACCATGTTGACATTCATTTCCCGCTTGCCGACATGCTCGACCAGGTTCACCGGCGGCACGCAGAACGGGCCGATCGCAGCCGGCGTGAGGTCGATCATCATCACGCCGAGTGCATTGAGCTTGCGCGAGTTTTCCGCATGAACGTAAGCCGAAGTCGCATCGAACGCGATCTGGATGCGGTCGGCATCCACGTGCGGCAACAGGCCGTCGACGCCATCGGAGGTGACTTTCAATCCCATGTCGGCGGCGCGCTTCAAGCCTTCCGAAGTCGGGTCGATGCCGACCATCCAGACTGGCTCCAGCACTGCGCTGCGCTGCAACTTGTAGAGCAGATCGGTGCCGATGTTGCCGGGACCGATCAATGCGCATTTGATTTTTTTCATACAAACCCTTTCAGAAGGTGATTTCAAATAATCGAACGTACGATGCCGCCATCGACACGCAGTGCGGCACCCGTGGTCGCCGCCGACAACGGACTGCAGATATAGGCGATCAGGCTGGCCACTTCGGCGGGATCGATAAAACGCTTGAGCAGCGAACTGGGTCTTGCATCGGCAAAGAAACGACGCTGCGCCTCTGCCAGATCGACGCCTTGCCCGGCCGCCAGGCTGGCAAAAAATTCCCCTACGCCTTCGGTCATGGTCGGCCCGGGCATCACTGCATTGCACGTGATGCCGGTGCCGGCAGTGACTTCTGCGATGCCGCGCGAAACAGCCAGCTGCGCCGACTTGCTCATGCCGTAATGCACCATCTCGGCCGGGATATTGGCTCCCGATTCGCTCGATACGAACACGATGCGGCCCCAGTTGCGTTGCCGCATTGCGGGCAGATAGGCACGCGCCAGGCGCACACCGCTCATCACATTCACGTCGAACATCTGCAACCAGTCGGCATCGGTAATGTCCTCGAACGCCTTCGGCTCGAAAATGCCGAGATTGTTGACCAGGATGTCGATGTCGGGGCAGGCCGACACCAGCACCTGCACGCCGTCCGCAGTGGCCAGATCGGCGGCAGCGCCGCTGACCTGAGCCTGCGGCACCACGGCCAGCAAGCGTTTGCACGCATCCTCGACGCGTTGCGCGCTGCGCCCGTTGAGCACTACATGAGCGCCTTCGCGTGCCAGCGCAACAGCCGTCGCGAAGCCGATGCCGGAGGTCGAACCTGTGACCAGCGCGCGCTTGTTTTGGAGTTGAAGATCCATCAGAATTCCTTATAAAGTACGGTCACGCTGGCCCGGATATTTCAGGAAAAGCGCACCGAGCATCCGCCGATGCCACCTATCGTGACGCGCAGGTTGTCGCCGGCTTTGACCGGAACCATCGCACCGAGCGCGCCGGACAGAATCACTTCACCTGCCTTCAGCGGGATGCCGAGCTTGCCCAGCGTATTAGCCAGCCAGACGACCGCATTGACCGGCGAACCCATGGTCGCAGCACCAGCTCCGGTGACCACTATTTCGCCATTTTTTTCCAGCACCATGCCGCAGGTGCGCAAGTCGATTGCGTACGGATCGACCATGCGGTCGCCAAGTACGAATACGCCGCAGGAAGCGTTGTCGGCGACCGTGTCCTGGATCTTGATTTTCCAGTCGGTGATGCGCGAATCGACAATTTCGAAACACGCCATCACGCCTTCGGTGGCAGCCAGCACATCGCTTGCACTGATGCCCGGGCCCATCAAGTCCTTCTTCAGCACGAAGGCGATCTCGCCTTCTGCCTTGGGTTGAATCAGCGTGCCCGCATCGATCGCTGCACCGTCGCCGTAAATCATCCCGTCCAGCATGTAACCGAAGTCAGGCTGTCCCACTCCCAGCATGTTCATGACCGCGGCGCTGGTGACGCCGATTTTCTTGCCGACGATGCGCTCGCCTTTTTCAACGCGCCGGGCAATCATCCGCTGCTGGATGTGATACGCATCTTCGATCGTGATATCCGCTTCGCGATTGGTCAGGGGCTCGATGGTTTTTCGTTCAACCAGGGCCTGGTAAAGCGCGTCGCCGTACTGCGTGATTTTTTGCTGATCCATGGAGGTGTGTCCGTAAAATTAGGGTTGAGAGTGCGCTCAGGCTTCGGCCAGGAAATTCGCCACCAGCTGGTTGAAGCGCGCCGCATGTTCGATTTGCGTCCAGTGACCGCAGCGACCGTAGACATGCAATTGCGAGCGAGGAATCCATTGCGCCAGAGTCAGCGAGTTCGACAGCGGAAGCACCTTATCCTCGCGACCGTGGACCACCAGCGTCTCGTGCGGCAGCGCACGGATGTCTTGTTCCCGGCTGGCCAGCGCATCAACGCCGTTTTGCCGCGGCGCCGGGAACATCGACTCGAACGCTTCCTGAAAACCGGGCTGGATGCTGGCCTTGTACCGCAGCTCGGCCAGTTCATCGGTCATCAGCGTGCGGTCAAAGGCAAAGACGTCGAGCAGCTTGCGCATGTTCGCAATCGATGGCTGATAACCCCAGACCGCATCCAGACCTGGCGTGATCGGGAACGACACGCCGGTAGCGCCCATCAGCACCAGCCGCCGGACCCGTGTCGGATGGCGAATCGCCAGGGCCAGTGCCAACCCGCCGCCGAACGAGTTGCCGACGAGGTCGGCGCAGTCGATCTCCAGCGCATCGAGCACGCCGATCGCCTGGGCCACCCAGGTATCCAAGTTGTAGCGGATCCCGGCGGGCCTCTCGCTGAAGCCGAAGCCGACCATGTCCGGCGCGATCACCCGGCGCTGTCCGGCTAACGCCGGAATCGTCAGGCGCCAGTTGGCCCACGCGCTGACGCCCGGACCGGAGCCGTGGATCAGCAGCACCGGCGCACTGGAGCCGACGTCGTGATAGTTGGTGACGATGCCGTTGGCAACGATGGATTTGCCGATTTCAGGATTTTTAATCATGTGCGTGCTTTCAATATTTAATCATCACGTTGCGCAGCTCAGTGTAGAACTCGAGCGAATGGATGCCGCCTTCGCGCCCGATGCCGGACTGCTTGGAGCCGCCGAACGGAGTGCGCAGATCGCGCAGGAACCAGCTGTTGATCCAGCACAGGCCCACTTCGATTTGCACGGCCATGGGTTACGTCTGCGGCACCCGCGATGCCGAACTGGCGCGCAAGATCCGCGCCGGCCAGGACCCGATCGATGCCTTCTTCATGGGCCCGCAGTTGCACATGCTGGAAGGCAGCGTGAAAGTGACGCCGGTCAAGATTGAGATGGATATCGCCGCCGGCACGTTCCAAGGCGAATTCATCTGGAACAATTCTTGGGAAGCGCAAGCGCACGTTGATGAGTTCGGCCCGCAACACGATCCGGTCTGCTGGATGCTGCTCGGTTACGCGTCCGGCTACACCTCGGCGTTCATGGAGCGCTTTGTACTGTTCAAGGAAGTCGAGTGTTCGGCCTGCGGAACCGACCATTGCCGGGTTATCGGCAAACCGCTGGAAGAATGGCCGGATGGCGCCGAGTACGCAGCCTATTACGAAGCCGATGCGATCGTATCGCGCCTGCAGGAACTCACCACCCAGGTCGATGTGCTGCGTTCGTCGCTGGAAGAGCCGCGCCAGATCGAAAACATGATCGGCAATTCGCCTGCGTTCCTGCGCGCCTACCAGTTGGTCAACAAGGCGGCCGAAACCAATGTCACCGTGTTGCTGACCGGCGAAACCGGGGTCGGCAAGGAACGCTTTGCGCGCGCGCTGCACCAGACCAGCAACCGCGCCAGCGGGCCGTTCATCGCGGTCAATTGCGCGGCATTGCCGCACGACCTGATCGAATCCGAACTGTTCGGTGCCGAAAAGGGCGCGTTCACCGGCGCCCACACAACCCGCATCGGCAAGTTCGAGCGGGCCGAGGGCGGCACGCTATTCCTGGACGAAATCGGCGAGCTGCCGCTGGTTGCGCAGTCGAAAATCCTGCGCGTGCTGCAGGAAGGCGAAATCGAGCGGTTGGGCGACGATCAGACCCGCAAGGTCAACGTGCGCATCGTCACCGCTACCAATGTAAACTTGCAAACGGCGGTGAAAGACGGGAAGTTTCGCGCCGACCTGTATTACCGCCTGAACATATATCCGATCGAGATCCCGCCGCTGCGCGAGCGCATCCCGGACATCCCGCTGATGGTGGAGGCGATGATCAAGAAATTCAGCACGCTGCACAACAAGCGGATTGCCGGCATCACCGACAAGGCGCTGCAAGCGCTCAAACAATATGCGTGGCCAGGCAACGTGCGCGAGCTGGAAAACCTGATCGAGCGCGGCATCATCCTGACGCCGCAAGGCGACTGGATCGAGCTCGAGCAGTTTTCGCTCTGTCTCGATGGCAGCACCCGCAGCGGTGAATCGGATATCGGCTTGACCGATAGCGGCGCTCTGGAAGAAAACCGCCCGCCAGAGCAGGCACGCCTGTGCGATGCGTTCCTGGCCACCGGCCTGTCCATCAACGAGGCTGAAACCATGCTGCTCAATGAAGCGGTCGAACGCAGCGCCGGCAATCTGGCCGGTGCCGCCCGCTTGCTGGGGCTGACCCGGCCGCAACTGACTTACCGTCTGAAACGCGATCAGAACGCCGGTTCGGAAAGAGAATCATAAAATGCACAGTCAAAAATTCAAAACCGCCTTCACCGATCCCGACGCCCCGCCGCGCACGCTGGCCGAAGGCGCCTACCTGCAGGTGCGGTGCGACATCATCGAAGGCCGTCTCGCGCCCGGCGAAAAACTGCGGGTCGAGCATCTGAAAGACCGCTACGGGATTGGCGCCGGCACCCTGCGCGAAGCGCTGGCGCTGCTGCTGTCGGATGTGCTGGTGGTGGCCGAAGGGCAACGCGGCTTCCATGTCGCGCCGATCTCGCTGCAGGATCTGGCAGACATCACGCATACCCGGGTGTTGCTGGAAACCAATGCACTGCGCCAGTCGATCCGGAACGGCGACGACGAATGGGAAGCCAGGCTGGTGGCGGCCTTCCACAAACTGAGCAACAGCGAAGAAAGGCTCGACAATCACAGCAACGTGCGCGAATGGGAAGCGCGCAACCGCGGCTTTCACGAAGCGCTGATTGCTGCCTGCGATTCTCCCTGGCAGTGCTATCTGATCGGCCTGCTGTATCGCCAGTCGGAACGCTACCGGCATCTGGCAATTACCCGCAAGGCGATGCCGCGCGACGTCCATGCCGAACATGCAGCCATCATCGAAGCCGCGCTCAAGCGCGATGCCGAACGCGCCAGTCGCGCGCTGGAACAGCACATCCGCCTGACCTTCGATTCGATCCGCCTGTTGGCGCCCGCCTTGAGCGCGTCGCAAAAATCAGTCTGAGATGGATACAGCAATTCCGCCGCAGCCGGCATCAGGCAATCCGGCCGCGGTGTATCATGGCGGCTTCGACATCCCGCCTTGCAAAACACGACATGAGCGACGCTCCCGACACTTCCTATTACCAGCACCACGTTTTCATCTGCGTCAATCAGCGCGACGACGGCCGCCCCTGCTGCGCCGATCGCGGTGCGCAGGCGGCGCAGCAGCATGCGAAAAAACGCATCAAGCAGCTCGACCTTTCTGGCGCGGGCAAGGTCCGCATCAACCAGTCCGGCTGTCTCGACCGCTGCGACGAAGGCCCGGTCATGGTGGTGTATCCGGAAGGCGTTTGGTACACCTATGTCGATAACGAGGATATCGACGACATCATCGACAGCCACCTGGTCGGCGGCAAGGTCGTCGAGCGCCTGAAGATCTGAGCACGCGTTCCAGCATGAATATCCAAACCAAAAAATTCTTCATCGACGGCGCCGCCGGCCGGCTCGAATGCGCGCTCGACCTGCCCGCTGCCGACCAATTCTCCACCCCGCGCGGCGTGGCGCTGGTCGCGCATCCGCATCCGCTGTATGGCGGCACCATGGACAACAAGGTCGCGCAAACCCTGGCGCGCACCTTCACCACGCTCGGCTACGCAGCGGTACGGATGAATTTCCGCGGCGTCGGCGCATCCGAAGGCGTGCACGATGCCGGCGCCGGCGAGACCGACGACATGGCGCTGCTGCTGGCGCACATGCAACAGCAATATCCGGACCTGCCGCTGGCGCTGGCCGGTTTTTCCTTCGGCACCTTCGTCCAGGCGCAATTGCAGCAGCGCCTGCATGCGCAAGGCCAGGCGACCGAGCGGCTGGTGCTGGTCGGCACTGCCGCCGGCAAATGGGCAATGCCCGCAGTGCCGGCCAATACCATCCTGATCCACGGCGAACTGGATGACACCATTCCATTGATCGACGTGTTCAACTGGGCCCGGCCACAGGATCTGCCGGTAGTGGTGATTCCGGGCGCCGATCATTTTTTTCACCGCAAGTTGCAACATATCAAGAACCTGACGGTCGAAATGTGGCACCGCTAACGATACAGTGCGGCAGCATCCGCAATGCGCTTGCTGCCGGCGCACAGTTTTTCAACAATCCATTTCATTTCCCGTACCCATGAAAAAAATCTTCGCGGCCTTCGCCGCCAGCGTCCTATCCCTCTCCGTTGCCGTCGCGCAAACCCTGCCGTCGCCCAACATTGCCGCCCGCTCCTGGCTGTTGCTGGACATGAACAGCAACCAGGTGATCGCCGCGCAAGATCCGGACATGCGCATCGAACCGGCCTCGCTGACCAAGATCATGACCGCCTACCTGACTTTTGCCGCGGTCAAGGACAAGAAGCTGGCGCTGAACCAGATGGTGACGGTGTCCGAGCACGCCTGGAAAGTCGACCCCAGCAGCTCCAAGATGTTCATCGACCCGCGCGTACCGGTCAGCGTGAACGACTTGCTGTACGGCCTGATGGTGCAGTCCGGCAACGACGCGGCGGTGGCGCTGGCCGAAGCGGTGTCCGGCACCGAGGATGCATTTGTAGTGCTGATGAACCGCGAAGCGCAACGCATGGGCATGAAAAACACCCGCTTCGGCAATCCGCACGGCCTGCCCAGTGCAGAGAATTACTCGACCGCGCGCGACCTGTCGCTGCTGGCCGAGCACATCATCGCCGACTACCCGGAGTTCTATAAGATCGATTCGACCAAGTACTTCACCTACAACAACATCAAGCAACCGAACCGCAACCGCCTGCTGTGGTCCGACCCGTCAGTCGACGGCATGAAAACCGGCCACACCGCGGGCTCCGGCTACAGCATGATCGCGTCGGCCAAACGGCCCAACGGCAACAGCCAGCGCCGCCTGCTCAGCGTGCTGTCGGGCGCGACTTCGGATCAGCTGCGCGCGCAGGAAAGCCAGAAGCTGCTGAACTGGGGCTTCCAGAATTTCGAAGCGGTCAAGCTGTACTCGAAGGACCAGGCGATCGCCACCCCGCAGGTATGGAAAGGCGCGCAGGGCCAGCTCAAGATCGGCTTCAACCGCGACGTCTTCGTGACGCTGCCAAAAGGCACCGCCGACAAGCTCAAGCCGGTGCTGGAGCGTCGCGACCCGCTGGTGGCGCCGATCAACCAGAACAGCAAGGTCGGCACGCTGAAGATGATGGTCGACGGCAAGGTAGTGACGGAATTGCCGGTGCTGGCGCTGGAGCAGGTCAATCAGGCCAGCATCTTCGGCCGCGCCTGGGATTCTCTGCGGCTGTGGCTGAAGTAATGCAACCACAGCGGTGCGCGGCAGCAGGAAACTGCGCACCGTTTTTCCGCCCCAACCATGCGTAACATACTGCACCCTGTAAATATTTTAACCGCAGCAAATGCATGCGTAAATTGCAGTATTTGAAGGCATACCCGGCGAGTATTCGATATATGCCGGCGCACGGGCGAGCCTGATTACCCGAAATTGCATGCGCCGTACCCAGAGGCAAAAGCGGCCTGCTCCTTCCGCTTGTCATGCTCCTGGTGCACTCCTGGTGCGCGGCGCGTTATGCCGCCGGACTTGCCTTTTCGGATTTAAGCCTAAAATAAAGCCGTGCGCCGGGCCTCTTTGTCCGGCATTACCAAACCGAACCCATGGCAACCACTCCCGACACCCTGATTGCATACCCGTGCGATTTCCCGATCAAGATCATGGGCGCAATGCACGACCAGTTCGCCCAGTCCATCGTCGAACTGGTGATCCAGCACGACCCCAGCTTCGATGCAGCCAAACTGGAAATGCGCCCCTCGTCCAAAGGCAGCTACCTTGGCCTGACCGTCACCGTGCGCGCCACCAGCCGGGCCCAGCTCGACGACCTGTACCGCGCGCTATCGTCGCATCCGATGGTCAAGGTGGTGCTGTAAGGCAAGCCGGTAAGCCGCCGGGCGGCACAGGCTCCGGCGCGCAGGATATGAAGTCCACTCATCACCAAGGAGAAAAAATGACTCAGGCAACCAAATTCATCGCCACGGCATTTGCCGCCATGCTTCTGCTGGCCGGTCTGTCGGCCTGCCAGAAACCGGAAGGTCCGGCCGAACGCGCCGGCAAGAGCATTGACGAGGCGACCCAGAAAGCAGGCCAGGAAATAGAAAAAGCCGGGCAAAAAATCCAGGACGCGGCGCACGAAGCCAAGAAATAACCCTCGGCTGGCCGCCGCATGCGTTGGCGCTGCTGCCAGCCGAACACCGCAATACCCACATTGGCGTCGGGCTTGTTGGCGCACCTGTCGTGCAATTTCGGTACACTGACCACCATGCAAGCTCCAATCATCATTGATCGCGGCGTCGAACCTTACGACGTCAGCTTCGACGCCATGCGCGCGTTCACCGACAGCCGCGACGCCGCCACGCCCGACCAATTTTGGGTCGTCGAACATCCGCCGGTATTCACGCTCGGGCTGGCCGCCGACCGCGCCCACGTGCTCGACGCGCACGGCATCCCGATCGTGCAAACCGATCGCGGCGGCGAAGTCACCTACCACGGGCCGGGCCAGGCGGTGATTTACCTGCTGATGGATTTGCGCCGCCGCATCCCGGGCGGGCGCATGTTCGCGCGCGAATTCGTGCATAAAATCGAACAGTCGGTGATCGACATGCTCGCCGCGTATAATCTGGCCGGTGAACGCAAGGCGGGCGCGCCCGGAATTTACATGGCCGGCGGCCCAGCGGCCGGCGCCAAAATCGCCGCCCTGGGCCTCAAGGTACGCGGCAACGGTTGCACCTATCACGGCGTAGCGCTCAACGTGGCGATGGATCTGACGCCGTTTTCCTGGATCAACCCGTGCGGTTACGCCGGCCTGCAAACGGTCGACATGCAGTCGCAAGGCGCGCACATAACGTTGCCGCAGGCGCAGTCCGCACTTGCTCACACACTGATTGAAAATCTTACCAGCCCAGCATAGGCCGCGAAAGACAGCGGAAATTTCCGCTGCGTACCGCGCACCTCTGCGGCACCACTTGCCACCAGGACCTGCAATGACTTCTGAAACCAAGCAACCGCTACCGCTCGCCGCATCGGCCTATAACCCCAGCGAAAAGCAAAAAGGCGCGGAGAAAACCGCGCGCATCCCGATCAAGATCATCCCGGCCGAGCGCCTCAAGAAGCCGGACTGGATTCGGGTCAAGGCCGGCTCGCCGACCACCCGCTTCTACGAAATCAAGGACATCCTGCGCGAAAACAAGCTGGTCACCGTGTGCGAGGAGGCGTCCTGCCCGAACATCGGCGAATGCTTCGGCAAGGGCACCGCAACCTTCATGATCATGGGCGACAAATGCACCCGGCGCTGCCCGTTCTGCGACGTCGGCCACGGCCGCCCCGATCCGCTGGATGCCAATGAACCGGAACAACTGGCCAAGACCATCGCCGCGCTCCGGCTCAATTACGTCGTCATCACCTCGGTCGACCGCGACGATCTGCGCGACGGCGGCGCCGGCCATTTTGCCGACTGCATCCGTAACATCCGCGAACTGTCGCCAGCCACCCGCATCGAAGTGCTGGTGCCGGACTTCCGCGGCCGCCTGGAGCGCGCGCTGGAAATCTTCAAGGATATGCCGCCGGACGTGATGAACCACAACCTGGAAACCGCGCCGCGCCTGTACAAGGAAGCCCGTCCCGGTTCCGACTACCAGCACTCGCTGAACCTGCTCAAGCAATTCAAGCAGCAGCATCCGGACATTCCGACCAAATCCGGCATCATGGTCGGCCTCGGCGAGACCGACGAGGAAATCCTGCAGGTGATGCGCGACATGCGCGCCCACGACATCAACATGCTGACCATCGGCCAATACCTGATGCCGTCCGGCGACCACCTGCCGGTGCGCCGCTACGTGCACCCGGACACCTTCAAGATGTTCGAGCAGGAAGCCTACAAGATGGGCTTCGACCACGCCGCCGTCGGCGCCATGGTGCGTTCCAGCTACCACGCCGATCAGCAGGCGCACGGCGCCGGCGTGGATGTGAACAATCAGTAGTTGGTGAGACAATCCAGAAGTTAATGAAACAAATTCAGAAGTTGTGAGACGATTTTGAATCGATAAATCATTGAATAACAATGACTTACCTTAAATTTCCGCTCTTCCGAAGGGTGAAAATTCCTGGCGAATTGATTGGTTCGGCGATTTAGCGTTTCCGAACCGATCAATTCGCCGGACCCAGCCCTCCCTGTTTCTGCATCTGTCCCGCGTACTCGACAGCAATTACCGCGACGATCCCTCCATGCTGCAATCTCCAGACTCAACCTCGCCCGCGAAATTTCAACGCAAAGCGTGGGTCTCGGTAGGCACATTGCCTCTGCTGCGCATCGGCGATATCTGGCGCAACGGTCAACTGGAATTGGCTCCGGATTACGAACTCGCGCAGTTCCTCGATCTCGAAATCAACGCTCAAACTGCCGTTCTGGTCAAAGCAGGTTTAAACCTGGAAGAAAAAGGTTTTCTGCTTCCACGCACAGAACATCCGTGGCACATGGCATGCACGCAGTCGTATTGCCTGATGGTCGAGCTGCCGCAAAATCGCCGGCTGATCATTCCATGCATGGAATTAATTCGCTTCTATTTCGGCTCTTCCAGCAATCTACTGACCAAGCTGTTCCTGCCTCCACTGAGTCGCGATACGCTTTACAGCAAACCGCATTTCGACAAAACCAGCGGCCGCCTCACCTTGCAACTTGCAGCCGATACCAGTCAGTCACTCATTGGAACAACAGCACCCCCAGTTGAACAAGTTGCCATTGGAGAGCCTGGTTCAGAACGTCGTATCCGCTCTATGGATCTAGCAGTCTTATCAAGGCCAGAATCGGAAAAACAGCAACCGGTGCCAGAGTTTCTGCAGGACGCGGTCAAAGAGCTGATGCAACTGCAAGGCTTGCACATTGAGTTGCTAACTGAAAGTGAAGACGATGGCTGGACTGTCCCCGTCACAATTTTGTCGAATGAGGATGGAGAAATTGATTTAGGGCTTTGTATTGAGGAGCAGACCGGAGTATTACGTTTGCGCAGGACAACCCTTAATACAACCGGACCCTCACGGTTGTTATGCAATTTGATTGTTTGCAGGGTGATGCCGTCGCCAAAGTTGGACGGTCAGAAATGCGACTAAGAATATATTGCCTACCAGAACGAGGCCAGTAATCAGTGCCGGACGGTGCAACAGGTGGTTGAATTCAAACGGGATATAAATCCCCCCCGAAAGAGCCCCAAGCCATTCACCCCAAGCGTAATCGTTCCAGAGTCCGTAGCTTTCTAGCAGTCTCGCCGCGATATAACCCGACGCCAGAAGAAAGAGCGAGTGCAGGTTGGCGCCAGGTAGAAGGTTGGCGTAATGCAAGACTACCGACGGATAATGGGCTTCTGGATTCAAGTGAAAACGCCCGATTAGCTCCATCGCAAGGTGCCGCACATCGTGATGCATAAGGTCAAGAACACCAACGACGGCCGCAAACGCCGCAAGACCCTTGATTGCCTCAAAGGCAGCGATTGCATGCAGAGTGCGCCGTATAGCAACTGGATGTGACGGAACAACGGAGTGAGTGGGCTTGAAATCAATCATGTTGGAAGAAATTGGTCCATGTTGAGAATCTTTGTGATCGGTCTGGCGTTCAGCTTACCGTACTGCGGCTACAAAGAAGGCTGACATCCGGCAACAACTGGCCAGTTGCAGACGTTTGAAGCACGGTGGGCAGCAATGCCAAGACCAAGCGCATGGAGGGGCCTTTATCTTCCCTCGGAGGGGGAGATTTTTCAATCTGGCTAGTTTCGTCGAGACAGTGGTTTTTCTGCTGCGTCCATCTAAAAAATCCTTAATTCGTAAGACGTGTAACGAGTTAATTCAGTTAGGGCGGGAACATGACAAGTGGCTTATATTAAATTGTGGCGTGAAGTTGGCGCTTCAAATTTTGATCGGACCTGATCATGACGCGCAATAAAATTATTTCTTCTCTGGTTATCATTGGCGTTCTCGCAGCGTCGGTATCGAGCGCAGCCCTGGCAGACGATCATCGCAATCACGATCGTGGAAACGGAGCCGCTATTGTGGCCGGGGTTCTGGGCGCGGTGGTAATTGGATCGCTGATTGCCAACTCGCAGCCAGCGTACGCGGCACCGCAGCCGTATTACCAGCCTCAGCCGTACTATGAAGTTCCAGCGCAGACCTACTATCCACCACCATCGGTGCAGCAGGTTTATTATAAGCCGCCGCAACAATACTATGTGCCGCAACCAGTCACTGTCATTGATGGACGGTATCGCGATCGACATGAATACCGCGCGTATCGGCACCACGATCGCGATGGGTATGATGGATATTACTCACGTTGATTTGATTTTGTAATCCATGCCGAAAATGGCTGGGTCAAAATGCAACGATTTGAGGACCACTTTAAGTGGTAATCCACTATGCAGGTCCGATCCAAAAAAACCGGCTCGGCTCAGTGGCCAAGGCCGCTGTTGGCTATTTGCTGTTCCGCAAATTGTGCTAAAAGTGTGTGCATTCGGGTCGTCAGATGCAGATTATCGGCAAACATGTATGTCTGATCAGCGTTAGATGCCACATATGTGATTGGCGAACACAGCAACGCTGTATCGTCCGGCGTTTTATTGGGATCGCATGCAGTACCGGTGTTTGACACCGTAAAGCCATTCGCCTGATAGTTCGCGAATATCTGGTTCAGCCACGCATACGTGTCAATTCGAATCACCTTGCCCGTCAAGCCGTTAGCCTGTAGCGCCGCGTCCAGCGTGCCGTTGAAAAGTTGGGACAACTGTGCCAGCGTTGCGCCCCCGTCCGCTGAAGCGATGCCTTTCGGCGTTATGCCGATATTCGGAAGATTTGCTACAACCACGTGGGTTGCGCCACTTTGCACAATTTGACCGATGAGCTGGGCAAGTGTGGTTGCCGCGGTCTGCACCGGCGCCGCAGCGCCGGGCAACGAACCCGCACGAAGCACGTCGTTCGCGCCCGCCCAAATCAGCACCAGTTGGTTGGCATTGAAGCTGCCGTGAGCCTGCAGATAATTCGCGACCTGCTGATTGACCGGCATGCTGACATTGCCGATAAGACCAACGATAAAGTCGCTTATGTTTGCCGGTGTCGCAACGGTGGCGCCACCCTCCGCGTAGCCCAATCCGCTTTGCGCGGTCAACTTATGGGTAAAGTCGATTGTATATGCGGCGCTTACCGTATTGCCGTAATACTGTGCAACGTCCTGAACCCACACCTGGCCAGGATTTGTCGTGAAACGGCCGCCGCCCACCGCGCTCGCGATCGGCGCAAAGGTGCCGACGTCCGACAGGCTATCGCCAAACGATACGATTTGCAGATTGACGCCCCCCGGCGCAACTTGGCCGCCATTATTTGGATGGTCGCCTTGCCCGCCGCCGCAGGCGGCAAGCAACGACAGCAATGACGCCACCATGGCGGCGCAGATTGTATTCTTTCTTGCTTTCATAAATCCTCCTGAGGCAGGGTGCTTCGCACCGTGTCAAGATATGCAGCCTAGCGTTTCGCTTCCGCCTGTTGCGCCAACATTGCCGGAATGCCGAGGCCATAGTTACCGCGGCGCACATTGAAAATCGCCGGGTCGGGCATCATCGGCAGCCCGCGCTCGAACATCGCAACGGGAAAATCAGGCATGTCATGACAGCAATCATTTGCAGATTAGGGTCCAACAGGGACACGCCGCTTGGCAGGGAGTAAATAATGGTCTGCAGTACGTCGACTGGTTCTGTTGGGTTTCTTTGGTAAGCGCTTCCGGCATGTATCCTCCACATCCAACTTGTCATGCTTCATGATTGCCGACCATAATTAATGATGAGCCGGTTTTTTTATCATGGCAACCGAAAACAGCGCATAAGAAAAAGCCATCAGCATTGCGCCGGACTCCGCTTAAAATCGTCGGCGCCTAACCCCGGGCCACCCTAGCTGCCTGGATAAACATTGCAGGAGCCAGTATCAGGCACGATGAACGGCTGGTCCTTGCTGGGAGTCGGCGGTCGGCGATCCATTTTTCGCTGCATCAAATGGCGGCTGGTGGCCGGCTGCGGCATGTCGGTCGCAAAGGCTGATAGGCCGCTTTCGCATTGCAGACGCGCAAATAGTCGCATCGATCGTCTTCTTTCGGTCGGTTGCCGGACTTCGAAAATTTGCACCGTTTGACGGCATGAGGCTGGATCAACAAAATTTCGGTAAATGGGTCAATAGTTCATCAGCACCAGCAGGCAGTACCATATTCAGCAATTATCAGATAACTGAGTTGAATTTAATTATATGTTTTTTGAATAACTTATATTTCAATAATAAATTATTAGAATATGCTGCACTGCGGTACAGTTTAT
>NZ_AVCC01000045.1 GCF_000622895.1 Herminiimonas sp. CN | reverse complement strand
TTTTTGCCTCTTCTTTTGAGTATTTTCCACGCAATAAATTTTCTGTATTTTTGACTCTTTCGTGCTTTTCGTGTCTTTCGTGGACCGCGGTGTGGCTTCATGCAATCGTCCTGATACTTGGACCAAGGCTCTTTACCTCGCCATCCGCCGCATTACTGCCCTCCCGACACCTCGGTGAATGCGCCGCCCGGCTGGGTCAGAAATGACTGCACTTCGAGCACATTACTGCCGCTTACCACGATGCGCGGCCGGCTGCCGGCCGCAATTGCGGTGCCCAGGGCAGACTCTATCTGGCTGGAATTAAACGTCCGCGCCGCGCCGGCCGGCAATGCGGCAACCAGGGTGCCTGGGCTGCCGCCGGTTCCGCTGGCGCCATCGACCAGCGCCACGCTCACAGGCGTTGCCGTGGCGCCGGTATTGATAACGCGCAGATAACTGGTGTAGCCGGTTGGCGAATCTGCTGCCGGCACATAGGTCCGCACCGCCACCGAAGTGCCAGTGACCGCGTTCGAGATTTCGTTAAACGCGCCGCCCGGCTGCAGCAGGAAAGACTGCACCTCCAGGGTGGCGGTAGCGGAGCTGACCCGGATGCGCGGGCGATTGCCGGCCGGGATCGCCACGCCCAGTGCGGCTTCCACCTGATCCGAGCTTAATGTTGTCGCACCGAAACCTGCCAGCGAGCCAATGATGGTGCGGGGAATGCCGGCTGCACCGCTGGCTTCATCCAGCATCGCTCCCATTACCGCTGTTGCCGTTGCCGACGTATTCACCACCCGCAGGAAAGTCTTGTAGCCGACAGTTGCCGCAGGTACATAACTGGGCACATCGACCGATGTGCCGGATTTACCGGTTGAAACTTCGGTAAAAGCGCCGCCGGGTTGAATCAGGAAAGATTGTGCGTCCAGTGTCGAACCGGCTCCCGCGACCTGCAGCCGTGGCCGCTCGCCGGCGGCAATCGCACTCCCGATCACAGCCTCTACCTGCGCTGCCGAATAGGTGATTGCGGCGCCTGCCGGCAGCGAGGCAATCAGACTGCGCGGCGCTCCCGTCAGGCCCGACACCGGATCGATTTTGGCGATGCTAACTGCGGTAGCCGCATTGCCGGTGTTGATGACGCGCAGGTAACTGACATAACCGGACGGCGCCGCTGCGGCGGGAACGTAAGTCCGGATCGTGACGCTTGAGCCGCTGCGTGCGCCGGAAACCTCATTGAAGGCGCCGCCCGGTTGCAGCAGGAAAGATTGCGCTTCAATCGTCGCGGCGCTTGCGGCAAATACCCGGATGCGCGGACGCTGGCCTGCTGGCACCGGTCCAGTCGCCGCCTCCACCTGTGCCGCAGAAAAGGTTTGCGCAGCGCCGGCCGGCAACCATGCAATCAGCTGGCCGGACGATCCGGCAATCCCCGTGGCCGGATTGACGAAGCCGAGCGAAACCGGGGTGGCGCTGCTGCCGGTGTTGATGATGCGCAGATGGCTGGTGTAGCCGCTGCCGGCTTCGGCCGCCGGGATGTAAGTGCGGATATCCAGCTTGCCTTGCGCGAGTGCCGCTGGCGCCGCCCTGAAGCCGGCCACCGCCAGGCGCGTATTGTTGAGCGAAAGAGCGTTGTTGGCCGAATTGCTGAAAGAGGCGCTGATGCCGCAGGCGAGCCCCATGCAGGTAGTGATCGAGGGATTCGAAAAACGGCCGATGCGCGGCGCGCTCGTGAATGAACTGGGGTAGCCCATGATGGTGGTGAAGGCATTATTCAGGCCGTAACCGAACGAATAACTATAGGCGCCCGTACTTGCGCCGCTGGGGGCATTTTCCGTAATTCGGTCATGCACGCTGCCCATATTGTGGCCGAGCTCGTGCACCAGGGTGTAATCCGAGCAATAGTAAGAACCGTAAGTCCCGTCCGCCACCGCCGAATAGCCGTAAGCGGCGTACGACGAGATCGGCGTGTTGTTGGAGCCGCCGATCCAGCCCAGGCCGCAGGCGGATGCGCCTTGATACGGCCGCAGCAGGCTCACCAGGTCCGCGCCGTAAGTGTCGCGCAGCGCGGCCACGCCGGCAAAAGCCGGATCGGTGCCGTGAGTCAGCGCGTCCAACGCGGTGGAAATATCCGTCGCATCGCTGTAATACACCGGTTCCGCATGCGCCAGGCGCAGGCTGATGGCGACTTCGCTATCGATATAGGCCTGGTTGGCAATCGCAATCAGGTTATCGATGCGCGTCTGCACGGCAGAGGCCGAGCCCAGCGCCGCGATCATGCCCGGGGTATACAACACCATCAGGTCGATCGTGCTGTTCGGGGTGGGTGCGGCGGCCAGCAGGGTGGGGGAATCGCCGCGCAACTCCGCTGCGCTCACCGTGGCCAACCCGGCCGCAACCGGCGGCACCAGGCTATCGTCATGCGCGGCGATGAAAGGCTGCAGATTGGCGGCGGCGGTGTCCAGCAACCACTGGTTTCCGGCAACCGAATGCAGCCTGAACTCGCCTTCCGGCGTCAGGATGCGCCCGTAAGCGCCAGCCGGCCCGGAGGTCAGGATCGCGCGGTAATTGTTGCCGTGGTTTTTCAGATGGCCGATCCAGCTGATGTTGCCGCTGGCCGCCGTTTCCAGCCGGTCGAACACCACCGCATGCAGCCCCTTGTTGCCCGGCAGCGTGAAATTCGCCTGCGCATGCAGCGGCAGCGCGGCCAGCGCGGCCATATTCAGCTGCACCGCGCTGGTTCCGGGCGCCGCTGCCTCCCTGCCGATGGCGCGCGCCTGCGCCGACGATGTGGCGGCGGGCACGAAAAGGTCCGGGGCACTGCTTGCAACTGCCGCTTGCGCGAGCAAGCCGAGTGCGATGCCGGTCAGAAAGTTTTTCAACATTTTTGCGCCCTTGCGGAAGGTGGTTGCGGTGCCTAGCAGCGTGACATTAACGTCGCTCAGGAATTATTGCTTTTGAAAAATTAATTTTACAATAATAATTGTAAATATCTTGTTGTAAATTTATTACAATTTCCGGCTCAAAACTGGATCGCTGTTCAGAGCGTTAATTAACCGTCCTTCCCTCTGGCAGCGCAAGACCGGGGTGTAAGCAGGGCGATTGCATGAAGCCACAGCGCTGTCCACGAAAGACACGAAAAGCACGAAAAAGTCAAAGAGACGGGAAATAGCTATTGCGCGGAAGGTTTCGGAAGAAATGCACACAGCGGTTTTTTCGTGTCTTTCGTGCTTTTCGTGGACGATATGCTGTGCTGGTTGCGCACTGTCTGCTTCATGCTATTGCCATGAGTATATTTCAATAGCGTAGCAAAGTTGGACATTAAATGCAGTGTTTTATTGCATACTATGCCTTGTATCGTGCTTCCACGCGGCCCGCGCGATCGCGCCCGAGGACCGGAATTCCTGACCGGTGCCCGGGCGCAAGCCTGACGCCGGCTTACGGCTTGGCCGGCGGCAACTGCGCAGCAAAATATTTCTTGTACCACTCGTCGGCCAGCGCGGCATCCTGCGGCAAGCCCAGCTTGCCATCGCGGTAAGCCTGGCTGATGTTGCCCATCGCCATCCAGTTGCCGGCATCGGCTGCCTTGCGATACCAGGCCAGCGCCTCGGCATCGCTCTGCGCCACGCCCAGGCCGTTTTCATACATGCCCCCCAGGTTCAGCATCGCCTTTGCGTTGCCGGCAGCCGCCGCCTTGCGCAACCATCCCAGCGCCTTGTCGTATTGCGGCGTCCAGGTTGACCCTGCCGGCCCCTGTTCCCGATACAGCACGCCCAGGTTCAGCTGCGCCTCCGGCATGCCTTTTTCCGCCGCCTTCAGATACCATTTTTCCGCTTGTTCACGATCAAGCGGCAGCGACTTGCCGTCGGTATACAGTAAACCCAGTGTGTAAGCCGCCGCGGTATTGCCCTGCATCGCCGATTTTTCGTACCAGGCCAGCGCCTGCTGCATGTCCTTGTTCACCCCGATGCCTTCTTCATACAGATACGCCAGCCGGAACTGCGCATACGAGTAGCCCTGCTGCGCCGATTTCTGCAGCCATTCGGCAGCCGCAGCCGCATCCTTGTCCACGCCCTGGCCCAGCAGGTAGGCCAGCCCCAGCCTGTCCTGCGCCAGCGCATCGCCCTGTTGCGCGCGGGTTTTCAGCGTATCCAGCGCCGCCGGGTCGTGCTTGCCGACCTGTTGCAGCAGGCTGTCCGCCGTCGGCTCGCCGATCGTCGCGGCGCAGCCGGCCAAGCCCAGCAATGCCGCCAGTAAGAGGCCCCGCGCCAGCAGCGCCGGCCTCGCGTAATTCGCATAATGTTTCATCGCATTACCCTCCAAAGCAAAAAAGCGATTTTACCGATGCGGCTGCTGATCGTCACATCCTTTTGCAGGCAGTTTCGCAGCGTGGGCCTGACTCCGGCGTTGCGGCGTTACCACGAAAATAACGCACAACCGCCCAAATCCAGATGGCAAAGCGCCGCAGCCGGCCTCTGCCGCACCGCACCAGTTGCCGCCGCAAAGCCGCGTAAACAGGCGCGCTGCAAGCGCTGCCGCCGTTTTGCGCAGCCTTGCCGCCATAAAAAATCGTTGTGCTCCTGCAACACCAGTGGTATCTTCTCGCAAACTGACACGGTTGCCTCGCAATAGTTCCGGTTTTAGGCGATATACTGTGTTTGGTTTTTCGAAAGACCAATCTAGTTTGATCAACTGATAATGTGTGGAGCACAATATGAAGAAAAGTAATTCAATCCTGCAAGCGGCAGTAGTAGGCGCGCTGCTGGCAATGGCTGTCGGCGCGCAAGCTGGCAACCTGGCTACAACGACATACACCTTTGCAACAGAAAATTTTGGCGCGACACAAGCAGCGACTGTAGCTGTAACGCCAGCTGCTGTTTCCTATGCAGTTTCGAATGCCGGCGGCGTGACTTTGGCAATTGGCCAAACCACCACCCTGTACTTCCGTCTGTCCGGTAGCCACGTTTTCGCAGCAGCACCTGTTGCTGGTGATTTCGCAGGTGCATTTACAACAGCACTGGGCGCTCCTACTGCTATTGCTATCGGTGCCGCACCGAATGACAACACCATCGCAGTGACCTACACTAACACTACACTTGCCGCGGTTAACCTGCCAGTTAATTCCACAGAAGTTTGGACTCCGGCTGCCGGCGCAGTGACTGCAACCTCCAGCACACTGGCAACTGCCGGCGGCACTATTGCTATCACCGGTTCCTTGTCCGGTCTGGCAGTCAACACAGCTGCAGCAGCGCTGCCAGCTGACCAAGATCCAGTTTCCGCACCTGCAGTTATCGCCACCTCGGCAGCTGCAATTACCGGCGCAGTTACCAGCGCTGCAGCGTTTGCAATCCCAGAAACAGCACGCATCGATCTGGCTGCAGTACCTTCTGCTTCCGCTTTCGCCAATAAAGTCAACGGCGCTGCTGCAACCCTGGTCAACCTGGGTCGCTACGTATTCACCAACAATGCAACAGTTACACCAACCACTCTGGCTGGTGCGCCTTATGCGTTGGGTGGTGCAGCTGCAGCTGCAGGCGCGGTGTTTGCCGGTACATCAGTGACTGTCTCTCCAAATGGCGGTTCATTCCCAGTTGGCGCGACTTTCGCACTGAACTCGGCTCTTAACTGCGCTGCTGGTACTGCTACTTCCGCAGCATCGGCAGCCGTGACGGCAGCTACTGCAGCCACCGCTGTCGTAGTACCGGCAACTGCTGGTAATGCTGTTCCTGCGACCGCCACGCCATACTACGTCTGCATGACAGCGGATGGAGTTAACGCAATTGCTCCTGTTGCTCCGACAGCCGCAGTCAGCCTGACCAAAACTGTAGGGACCGATGCAGCGAACACGATCGCGGCAACGCCTCTGTACGCTCTGCAATACAACGGCTCGCTGCGTGATGTACGTTCCTACATCCCGGCAGCGGCAGTCGGCTACCAAAGCTTCATCCGTGTGATCAACACCGGCGCTCAAACAGCACCGATCACCGGTCAGTTTGTCTACGCTGACGGTACGCTCGGTACTGCGGCCACTCTCATTGGCAGCTTGCCAGCTGCTGGTGCAGTGACTCTGACTGCAACTGAAGTTGAAGCAGCACTGGGTGCTCCTACTGGTGGCGCTACTGCACGTCCGCGTCTGCGTGTAACTGGCCCTACAACTGGTCTGAATGTACAATCGTTCATGTCCAGCCCAGCTGGTGTATTCTCCGACATGACTGGCGCGCAATAATAGCCGGTTGCAGTAGATGTAATTAGTAAGTAAGCAGCAGGAACAGGGGCGGCCAGCAATGGCCGCCCCTGTTTTTTTATGCGCGCCCGGTTTCGTCGCCACAGCATGGCCAAGTAGCGCGGATGCAGCCTGCGCTGTTTCGATTTTGCTTGGAGTATGGCTAAAATAGAGTGTTTTCCGCACTATTTTAGTGCGATGACAGAAATACTCCTATTCAACATAAAAATGCGGCAACTGTTCTGCGCCGGCTGTCATGCAGTCTTTTCGTGTTTCTCATAATGGGATGGAGGCCGTCTTTCCTTGGCGCGCCGATTGCCGGGCGGCGGCCACGGCTTTCACCGCCGCGTCCAGTTCTTTCCTGTCGATTGCATGAAGCCACACCGTTGTCCACGAAAGACACGAAAAGCACGGTCAAAGATACGGGAAATAAATATTGCATGGAAGGCTACGGAAGAAATGCACACCGTGGTTTTTCGCGTCTTTCGTGTTTTTCGTGGAGATACGGTGTGTTGGTTTCGCACTGCTGGCTTCATGCGATTGCTCTGCTGTCGAACGTCGGCGCGGTGCGAACCTGGTGCATTCATGTTATAACATTGTTGTTGACGCGAATGCGCCCCTGGTATAGCATCGTGATTATTTAAGGAGAGCGCTTGTGCGCATCGCAATACGCCGTATCGGCAATTCAAAAGGAATGATCATTCCGGCCTCATTGTTGGCGCAAATTGGCCTTGAGGATGCGGCGGAAGTGTCTATGGAAGATGGCGCCCTGGTCGTGCGCGCACCGGCCCGACCGGTTCGCAGCGGATGGGCGGAAGCGAGCAAAGCGCTGGCCCAGTCAGGTGACGATGCCTTGGTGCTGCCGGAGTTCGCCAATGCCGGGGATGCGGAGCTTGCGTGGTAGTGCGGGGCGACATCTGGTTGGTCAATCTTGATCCAACCATCGGAAGCGAGATACAGAAGTCCCGCCCGTGCGTTGTCATTTCCCCTGCCGAAATGCACGATCATCTGCGCACCGTGATCATTGCGCCGATGTCGACCGGCAACCGGCCGGCGCCGTTTCGCATTCCGATTGCCCACGGCGGCAAGAAGGGATTGATTCTGCTGGACCAGATCCGGGCGGTGGACAAGACCAGGCTGACGACAAAGTTTGGCGCAGTCAACAAAAAGACGCTTGCAACTACGCTCCAGACGCTACAAGAAGTATTCGCCGAATAGGAACGGGAATCCGGGGGGCAAGGCGATCGCATGCAGGCTGGCGCTGCGGAATCATCACTGCATATCGTCCACGAAAAGCACGAAAGACACGAAAAAACCACGTGTGTGCATTTCTTCCGAAACCTTCCGCGCAATATCTATTCCCCGTATCTTTGACTCTTTCGTGCTTTTCGTGTCTTTCGTGGACAGCGCAGTGGCTTCATACAATCGCCCTGTGCGCACACCCGATCCTGGCGCCCAAGTCCGGCCTGGGCGGTTACGGCTTTTTCGGCGCTGGCTTGACCGGCTTGTTCTGGCCGGCGGCGGCCTTGCGCAATTCCTCCAGGATGGCCGGGTCGATCACGCTTTCGCCGTTGCCGATCGAGCCGGGTGGAGCGGCAGGAGGAGCCGACATGATGACGGCTGGCGGCGCGTTGTCCGCCGGTGGAATCGCCGGGACCTCTGGCGGATTGGCGGGCGCGGTCGGCGGCATGGCCGGCATTGGCGGCGCTGCCTGTTCGATGGCAGGCGGCGTGCTTGTCTCCTTGGCCGGGGCGACGATTTTCGGTTTCAGGACGGTGCCGGGGATGACCGGCGCATTCTGGGCCCAGGGGCCGATCTGGTCGCGGAAGGCCTGGGTTACCTGCTCCGCCACCAGGTCGTCATCGATCACGTAGGGCGTGATGAGAACGATGAGTTCGGTCTTGTCGTTGCTGCGCTTGTTGCTTTTGAATAAATTCCCGACGCCGGGGATGTCTTTCAGGTACGGCACGCCGGTATCGTTGTCGCTGCTGTTGGTGGACATCAGACCGCCCAGCAGCACGGTGGCGCCGTCGCGGATCGAGAGTTTGGTTTCCACCTTGCGCTTGCTGAAGGTGGGCGAGGTGTTGACGCCGGTGGTGGTGCTGGCTGCCGCGCTGACTTCCTGCGAGACTTCCAGTTCGACCCGGTTGCCGGCGTGGATCACCGGCTTGACCTTCAGGATCACGCCGGTGGTGCGGTATTGCACGGTCTGCAGAATGCCGCCGGTACTGCCGGCAATGGTGGTGTTGGCGTTGCTTTGCTGGGTGGTGATGATCGGAACTTCCTGCCCGACCTCGATGGTGGCGGTTTCGCCGTTGCGCGCCATGATGCGCGGGGTGGAGATGATGTTGGCGCGGTTGTTGTTGGCCAGCGCATTCAGGGTAGCCTTGATCTGGCCGGCGCTGTTGAGGAAGTTCAGCGTCAGGCCGCCGGTGCCGATGCCGACGCCGCCCTGGGTGCCGCCGACGATGGTGCCGTTATGGCTGTTGATCGGATTCAGGCCCCATTCGATGCCGAACTGGTTCTTGTCGCCGACGCTGACTTCGGCTACGGTGACCTCGATTAAGGCCGACTTGGCCGGCTGATCGAGCTCTTTCAGGATGCCGAGCATCTGGGTGTATTCGTCCGGCGTGCTCTGGAAGATCAGCGTGTTGGTGGCGCCGTTGACGACGATCCGGCCCGTTTTGCGCACTGCGGCGGCGGGCGTGCCGGCGGCCGCAGGCGTCGTCGCCGTAGATGCGGCCGAGCTCAGCAAGTCCTGCAGGGTTTTGGCCAGGTCCTGGGCATCCGCATATTTGACCGGGTAGGTCAGGTAGCCGCCGCTGCCTTTGTTGTTGCTGGCACTGGCATCGAGTTGTTTGGCCCAGGCCACGACATGGTCGAGCACCGCCGGGTCGCCGGCAAAAACCAGCAGCGAGTTGGTGGCGGCAATCGGTATCAGCGTAATCGGCACATTGACGGTGGCGTTGGTGGCGGCCGCATAGCCTTCGGCGGTCAGGATTTCGATCAGCTTGCGGGCCAGTTCCTCGACGGACACAAAACCGGGCGCGATCCGGCGGCTGCCGCGGCCGCGCATCAGCGGCTGGTCCAGCACCTGAATCGCTTCCAGCGCGGCGGTAATGTCGGCCGATTGGCCGCTGATCAGGAGCGCATTGCGCGGGTTGTCGTCCTGGACGGTGATCTTTTGCCCGAACATCGTTTTAAGCCAGATGGAAACGTCGCTGCTTCGGACCGACGTCAGTTCGACCAGGTTGAATACCGGCCGCAGCGGCAGCGGCACTTCCGGCTGGGCCCGGCCGCGGCGGATTTCAGGGGCGTAGGCGTTTAGGTTGTTGTCCAGCGTGATGCGATAGTAGCCGCCCATTTCGGTGACGGCCACGCCGTAACTCTTGAGTAGCATGCGGGCGGTGTCCAGCGTCTGGCTCGGGGTTTGCGGCGAGCCGGTGCGCAGCGTGACCAGATCCTGCTTGCTGCCGACCTGCGGATCGATGCTGAAATTTTTCTTGAGGATGGTGCCGAACACCGCCTGGATGAAGGTCGGCAGCGGTATCTGGTCGAAAGTGAGCGTGATATCGGCCTTTTCCTGCTTGCCGTCGGCTGGCGCAGCCGCTTTCACGGTCGACAGGCGCGCGGCGGTCGGCGGCAGCGGATTGGCATCGACCCTGGTCTGGCTGGCGGCGGTCGCTGCCACCGCGTTGCCGCTGATACCGACCGCGCTGCTGTCGGGTTGCTGATACAGCGGCTGCGGTATTACGCCCGTTTCCGGAGTCGCGCAACTGGTTAGCAACAGGACGGCGGCGCCTGCGGTGCCGGAGAGCAGCAGGCGCTGCCTGGCGTGTCGATACAGTATTTTAAAAACCATCATTCTTTGTAGATTCCCAAGATGCGTTTCTTGCCGTTGAGCAGAATGCAGATACGGTCGGTCGCGATGCTGTATAAGGTTGCCCCGCCGGGCAGTTTGTCGCCGGTTTTGAGCTGCTTGATCGGTTCGCCGTCCACCGCCAGCATCAGGTAGCCGTCATTGCCGACGCCGAAGACGCCGCTAATGCGCCAGTTCGGAGGAGTCAGCGGTTTTTCGTTGGCTGGCGCTGGCGGTTGGCCGACGGTGCCCCAGAGCTTGTTGTCATCGATGGCCAGGATCAGGCTGTCGATATCGATTTTCTGCCGCTGCGGCAATTGCCAGTTTTCGTCCTGCAGCCTGGGCGCATGCGCGGCCGGCAGCGTCACCGGGCGCAACAATGCCCAGCCGGCGACGGCGGTAAATGCAAGCACAATAATTGCCGATATCCTGGCGAGCATGTTTTCTTTCTGTTAGGGCTTATGCAAAAACGGCGTCACACCGTATATCCACGAAAGACACGAAAAGCACGAAAAAACTTCATAACACAATCCTTTCGACTGTTGCCTTCGGATGGCAACCGAAGTTGGCGAGCAGACCCAGGCGCATTCCTGTCGCTTTCAGGTAGTTCAGTACCTGCGCCTTGTGCTCTCCCGTAGTAACAGCCAGCGCTTTAAGTTCAACAATAATGGACTCATGGCAAATAAAGTCGGGGATATAAGTTTGCCGCAACGCTTCACCTTTATAGAAAAGCCTTAGTTCTTGGTGCGAGGCAAATGGAATCCCGCGTTTTGAGAATTCCTTGCTGAGACACTCTTGGTAGACCGCCTCCAGAAAACCACACCCCATCTCCCGATACACGTCAAACACGGCTCCTTGTATCTGATAACACTCTTCTTTGTACCAAATTTCCCCATCCATTTTTTCGTGTTTTTCGTGGACAGGGCCTTCTCTCATTATCGAAGCGCGTTATAAGCGACGAATTCTGAATTCTGAATGTCTGATAGGTATCCGAATAGTTACGAAAAAAAGGGGTTGCAACCCGCGCTACGATTTGTTCATAGTGTTTGCTGTTGCCTTGGGCTGTTCTTCCGTCTGGGCGGGGGCTATTTTATACCATGCGGATAGGGTCAAATCGACCCTGGTTGCCCTGACGATCATGCTATCGACCACGATCTGATTTTCGGCTCCAGCCATGGCGATCAGCAGGCCGTGCAGGGTTTTCGGGTCGAAATTCAGGCTGACCTGCGCTCTCAAGTGGCTGAGTTGTTGCATATCGTCAGCCTTGTCGGCGGCATCACCGGCTTTGGCGCTATTTTCGGAGTCGCCGACCTTGACGGTAGGGCGCACCGCCTTGAGTTCCTGCAGCTGCGCATTGAGCCAGTCTTGCAGTTCGGCCTGCGCCAGGCCGAGCGAGGAACTGTGCCAGATGCGCGCCTGCGCAGCGTCCAGCGCGAATTGCGCCTGTTCCGCCCGATCCAGCCATTGGGTCTGCTTCTGCTGGGCCTGCAGGCGCGCCACTTGGGTGCCTGCCTGTTTGTATTGATCCAGCAACTGGGTGTGCTGGTCGCGCAGATCCATCAGCCAATACAGCCAAATGATGCCGACGATCAAGGCCAGGCCGATACGCAGCCGGTTGTTCTGACGCAATTCAGCTAGTGGCAGCATCGGCATTCTTGTCGGTCGGCTTAGGGGGTGAGGCCGGCGCCAGGCCCAGCGGCAGCACCGTCATGGTGAAGGTCATCAGTTTCGGATCGGTGTTGGTGATTATCTTGACGTCGGCAAACTGGCCGGTTTTCTCCAGCGTATCGACATAAGTGGTGCCGACGATGGCGCTGCCGGGCGAACTGACGGTGATCTTGAGCCGGTCCTCCAGCATTTCCCATTCGCGTACAAAAGTGCCGTTCCCGGGCAAGCTCCGGGACACGGCAGCCATTAATTCGAGCGGTTCAGGGTAACGCTGGTGATCGTATATTGCTTTCAGTGCGGTCAGCGATTCGAGTGCGGCGCCGCGCGCACTCAGGATTGCAGAGGCCTTATGCTTCAAGACGGTCAGTTCGGCCTGGCGAGCGGCAATGGCGGCCTTGATCTGATGCTGCTGTATGCCGAGATAAATAGTCGGCAGTCCGAGCGCGCAGATGAGCAGGCCATGGAATGCTAGTTCAGCCAGCGCAACCTCACCCGAGGCCGCAGCCGGATTGGTGATTTTGCTCCACGGCGACGGTTGCAGCGGACTTTCCGCCAGCGCGGGCTCGGCTTGCTGCTGCTCGCCGGGAATGCCGCACTCGCGCTGGAATGCCAGCCAATCGTTGGAGCCGATGTGCCCCGGCCACCAGCGACTAGCCAGCAATTGGCCCTGTTGCCAGTGCTGGCCTTCAATCCCGTCCAGGCACTTGATAAGCCGCAACCCGTCCTGCAATGGCGAGCGCAACAGGGATTCGGGAATTTTCTGCTGCTTCTTGGGATTTTTTCCATGCTTGCGGATTTCGGCATCAACCAAGGCATTGTCCCAGCACCAGACGCTGGCGATTCCTTCCTGCCAGACCACCGCGTAATCGCTGTCCGGGTAGGGGCTCCATTGCGGCAGTTGCAGCGCGAGCGCGGCTTTGCGTTTGGCGGCGGGCAGACGCGCCAGATCAAAACGATTGAACCGGCATAACGCGCGCGACAATACCCACTGCGAGGCGCCAAATTGCCGGGCTGCCGGCTCCACTCCGTCAAGGCGATGCAGTTGACGCCGGGACGGCAAGCCGATCCGGCCGAGGCGGGAGTGCAAGCTTCGGAATATCTGCTGCAGTTGCGCCAGGAGGCGTGATGGCTGGATCGGGTTTTTCTTCAAGTCGGTAAAAATAGTTGATTTCCCAAGGGGAAATATTGCTCATTGGAGTCAATTGGACATTATACCTGAGCGCCCATGGCAAACCGTCCGCGCGCTGGGTGACGCGTACGCTATCGGCCGGCAAGGCGACAATCTGACCCATTTCCTGAAAGCTATTGACGCCAGTCATCTGGGTAATGAAGCCTTCGCCGATATCCGGTTCGAGTTGCCTTCTGATAATAATGGACTGGGCCAGTTCTGGCGTGATTCCGGGCAACGAGACCAGCACTTGCCAGGGTGCGGTGTTGGGGTTGGTGCCAAAGACATTGCCGACCGTGGTCAGGTTGGCGACCGTGATTTTATTTTTCCAGAGCGGCGCCGTATCGCGCCAGCCCAGCACGTTTTTCAGTTCCAGCGGCGACACCAGCGGTAAATTGGTGGGTGGCGGCAGGCCCAGTTTCTGGTATTCCCCCGATTCTGCACCGTTGAGGCGACGCAGGTCGTCTTCGTCAATATAGTCGCGCAGGATATCGATCAGGCGATTGCGCTGGTCGGCAGGCACTTCCATCGCACCCAAAAAACGGAACAGGCGTTCATCGCTGACGATGTTCAGGTTCAATAAGCCGCGTGCATCCTGCAGTTGCAGCGTGGTGTTATCAACAGAATAGCTGCGGTCATCGAGTGCGATTGCCTGGTCTTTCGGCCCCAGGCCATATTGCGTTAAATGGACGGTGCCCAGGCGAAACAGCAGTTCGGCGCGGACATTGTAGAGATTGATTTGCTTGTCGTTCAGATTTTGCTTTTGTTGCGCCAGTTGCAGCGACTTTTGCACTCGTTCGCCGAAATAGGCGGCGAAAATGGTGATGGCGGCCAGGATCAGCAGCGTCAATACCAGTACGAAGCCCTCTTGCTTTCTTCTGATCATGGACTGCCTGCCAGGTTCAGCGGGTGATATTTTGTTTCGCGCGAGCCGCGTGGCGTGGCGGCGATGATGTGCGGCGCAAAATCCTGCTGCATCTGCAGCAGGATGACGCTGGGCAATTGCGGCCATTGGCCGAATACCGGCGGCCAGCTATCGTGCGGCGCTCCGGCCTGGTCGATGAAGATGAAGCGCCCGTTATTCTTGCCGCTCCAGGAAAACAGGTCCATTTTCCGGTCGTGCGCTGCATATTTCAGGGTGGTCTTGTCTGCCGCAGCTTCGTATTCCAGCTGCAAGGTGATAGCGGTGGGCGCGCCGTAGTCCGCCGAGAGCGGATTGGTGGTCAAGCCCTCGATTTTCCTCTCATCCGCCTTGAATTTGTTTTTGCCATCCGGATAGTCGGTCTGGAAGCCTTGCACCGCTTGCCGAAACCAGTCGGTATACATTGCACCTTGCTGGCTTTGCGCCAGTTGGAGGCCGAAGCGGCTTTGCAATTTATATACTTGATCGAGCGCCTGCAGCAATATGCTGGAGATGAGGCCGACGATGACGAGCACGACCAGAATCTCGACCAACGTAAATCCGGCATGGTGGATGCGTGTTTTCATCAGAAGGGCAGCTTGAGTTCACGCACTTTTTTGTAGCCGGCCAATCTGATCTTGATCTCGAACCAGTGCGGATTGTCGGTTTTTGCGGCATCGATGGCAGTCTCAAAAAGTTCCAGCTGGTACAGGCTGACGCCTTGCGGGTAGGCCGAGCCATCTACAGTATCGCTGAGCGGGCGTGATTTCCAGACGATCTGGTAATTGCCAAAATCGGCTTTGCCTTCGGGGGCCTGCATCGGATTAACGGCCTGCATGTATTCCACCACATTGGCTATGGCTTCGTTGCGGTTGTTGGCGTCTTCCACCCGGCGCAAGGCGACTATGCTGCTGTTGACCCAGGCAAACAGCGTCATGCCCAGGCTGCCGACCAGGACCAGGGCGACCATCGCCTCTAACAGGGTAAATCCTTGGTTACGACGCATCGCTTCGTACCCGGCAAACCGGGGCCTCCAGCAATATCTGTTCGACCGTGCTGTCCGGGGCAATCAGGGTGATCGCGCCGCCGCTGCAGAAGCCGTTGAAGGTGTAGCTGATCGGTTGCTTTACCTTGACTTGCCAGTCGTCCGGCACGGCAAGAATGGGGTTGCCGTCATTGAGCAGATTGTGCTGCGACTCATTGCTGAGTTCAAAACCCTGCCCCAGGGCAAAGGCCCGATAGCTCAAGCCGCCGATGTCGGCCACCAGGCCATCATGCCGGGTGGCTCTCTCGACCGCGCCCAGCAGTTTGTGCAAATTGGGCCCGGCAATGCCGGAGATCAGCCCAATCAGGGCCAGTACGATCAAGAGCTCAAGCAATGTAAAGCCACGCGATTGATGACAGCGCATGCGGCTTATTGCGGCGGCAACATGCCGATATCTGCATCATTGCCTTCGCCGCCTTTTTTGCCGTCGGCACCGAAAGAATACAGCGCAAATGGCTGGCCATTCGTGCCAGGCATGCTGTACTGATAGGGATTGCCCCATGGATCATCGGGTAGTGCATCATCCAGATACGGGCCGCGCCATTTTGCGCTGAGTTTTTCGTCTTTCGGAGCTTCGCTCAGGACTGCCAGGCCCAGCGCCGGGGCCGGGAAGCTACCCATATCCAAGCGATAGGTTTCCAGCGTGCCTTTGAGCATCTTGATCTGGGTCTGGGCGGTCTGGACTTTCGAGCTATCCACTTTTGAGAATAGCTTGGGGCCGACCAGGCCAGCCAGCAGGCCGATAATCACAAGGACTACCAGCATTTCAATCAGGGTAAAGCCCGAATGTCGTTTGATTTGCTTCATGAATATTGGATCCTTACAACGTAATGGTGGATAGGCTGGTAATGGCAAGCATGATGGCGACCATGATAAAGCCGATTACGCAGCCGACTGTCAGTATAGTGATGGGCTCGAGCAAGATCAAAAACCGCTTCATGCGTTCGCGACTGGCGTTCTCGTAGAGCCGGCCGAGTGTTTGCAACATGCCGGGAAGTTCGCCGGTACGTTCGCCTACCCGTACCAGGTTGATGCCCATCGGGTTGACCGTTTGCTGCAATGCCAGTGCGTCGGCAAGCTTTTTGCCGGCGCGCAGGTCGCGCACCGCGAGATGCAGTTTGTTCGATACGCTGCTGAGTTGCACGCCGGCTTCGGCCAGTTCCATGGCCCGCACTATCGGCACTTTATTTTCCAGTAGCGTACCCAGCATCGAAGCCCAGCGCCCAATTTCGGTATTGATCAGCCAGTCCCCGATCAGAGGCAAGCGCGAAAGGGCTTCCATCAGCTGCCGTCTTGCCTTCTGATTTGAGATCAGGAGCGTCAGGCCGAGCACGACGGCCAAGGTGCCGAGTCCAAACCAGAGCAGGTTTTCTTTCACAAACAGCCCGGTTTTCAACACCCAGATCGAAATGTCGGGAATTTTGGCGCGCGTATTCTTGAGCATGTTGGTGAATTTCGGCACCACTATCACGAAAATCAGCAGAGTGGCCGCAATCCCGGAAAATACCAGAATGCTCGGATAGATTAGCGCGTTGCGCATTTCCTGGCGAATCTTCTCTTCATATTCCATTTGGTCGGCGGCGCTATGCATGGCCTGTGCCAGTTTTCCGGTGAGCTCGCCCGCTTCGACCAGCTGGAACAGGTAGTCGGGCATGCCGAGGCCGGATTCCTGCAACGCTTTTGAGAGCGGTGCGCCGCCGCGCAATTGCGCGTACACAATCCCGAACGCGCTGCCAAGCGCGCTATCCGCGCGGGCGCGGGCGGTGGAATCGACCGCCTCGGCGAGCGGGACGCCAGCGGCGAGCAAGGTCGCCAGTTCGCGAATGACGATCGCTTTTTCTTCTGCTGACGCGGATTTTGAGGTGCGCCAGGCGACCTTGGCCGGTCGCGCGGTGACTTCAATGACTTCGACCGGGGTTAAATCCTGGCCCTTGAGTATGCGAACCGCGTCGGTCTGGCTGCCAGCCTGAATTTCCCCCTTCAGGATCTGTCCATCGCGATTGATTGCCTGGTAGCGAAATTCCACCTTCAGATTTCCTCGCTGCCGGTGACGCCTGTTACGCGCAATACTTCATCCACGCTGGTCAGGCCGCGCCATGCCTTGATCATGCCGTCCTCGCGCAGGTTGCGGTAACCATTCTGACGGGCAATGGCGGTCAGTTCATGCGCGGGCATGCGTTGCATTACGGCTGACTGGAGTTCCGGCGTGACATCGACGAATTCATAAATGCCCAGGCGCCCGCTATAGCCGGAATGACGACAGGCCGGGCAGCCGGCCGGGACGCGCCAGTTGGGGCTATCCATGAGCAATTGCGGAAAACGCTGCTGCAGCGACTGGATCAGGTCCTGCAAGGCATTCGGTAGTGCGGCCGGTTGCGCGCAGTGGGTGCAGAGCCGCCGCACCAGACGTTGCGCCTCTACCGCCCTGACCGACGACGCAACCAGAAACGGCTCGACTCCCATGTCGATCAGCCTGGTGAACGCGGAGATCGAGTCGTTGGTGTGCAAGGTGGAAAATACCATGTGGCCCGTGAGTGCGGACTGGACCGCAATATCGGCAGTTTCGACGTCGCGGATCTCGCCGATCATGATCAGATCCGGATCATGCCGCAAGATTGCGCGCAAGGCGCGTGCAAAGGTATAGCCGATCTCGGTCTGGGTTTGAATCTGCGTGATGCCGCGCATCTTGAATTCGACCGGGTCTTCAACCGTGATAATTTTGTTGTGACGGTCGTTCGCTACCGCAAGTGCGGCGTACAGGGTTGTGCTCTTGCCGGAGCCGGTAGGGCCGGTTACCAGCAGGATGCCATGCACTTCCTTGGCCCAGCGCACAAATTGCTGCAAATGATCGGACTCCATGCCGAGCTTTTCCAGGCCAAAATCGGCACGATCCTTGGGCAACAGCCGCATTACAATCGATTCGCCATGCACACCCGGAATAACCGAGACGCGAATATCCATGTCGGCACCGCTGGCCCGTACCGTTATGCGGCCATCCTGCGGTAGCCGGCGTTCTGCAATATCGAGGCCCGAGATCAGTTTGATGCGCGAGGCGACGGCGGCAAAACCCTCCTGCGGTAATGTTGCGCGTGTTTGCAAGACGCCATCAACGCGAAAGCGCACGTAAAATTCTCGCTCTTCCGGTTCGATATGAATATCCGAGGCATTCTCGTCGGTTGCCTGCGCCAATAGATTATTGACCAGCTCGATGACCGGCGCCTCTTCCGCGAGTTCCTTGAGATGGGCAATTTCGTCGGTTGAATTGCTATCCTGTACCGGTTGCAATAATTTTGAAAGCCATTCCGCATCGCGGGTGCGCACAAAATGCCAGCTCAGCGCGTGGCCGGGAAGCGCCATGGCCATGGTTTCCTGCAGGAACGAACTGGTCGGATTACGCGCAGCGCATTGAATGACGCCATCGGCGCTTTCCCAGATAATGAGCCCGTGCTCCGAAAACCAGCCGGGCGATATGCCAGCTTGTTCTATCGTGCGCAAGATGTTCGCGTTCTGCAGCTTGATGTCTTCTTCATTGAGCAGCGTCAGACCGAGCTGCTCGGCCAGCACCGGCAGTAACGAATCTTCTGATATGGCCCCTAAACGCACCAAAGCTGCACCCAGCCGCATTTTTGCCTGCTTTTGAAAGGCGAGCGCCTTGTCCAAGTCGGTTTGGATGATTAAGCCACGTGACAGCAGCAATTGACCTATGGTCATGGATTGTGGACTTGGTGCTTTCATCTCAACATTAGTAAGTACTTATCGGCAGGGGCTGCGTTGATTGGCAAGCGGCCGGATAAGGGGACGCCTTGCAGCGTAAGCAAGGCATTGGTGCGCCGGCTTCAGGAAATGGGCGTTGCCGCTACTTCTTGCAAGGGCCTAGCGTGACTTTTACTTCCTTGGTCACTACATAAAACTTGTCGCTTGCACGCACAACCGCCCGTATCACGGAAGTTTTCGGGAGTTTAGCATTGACTTCAACCGCCGATGCTTTTTTGCCGGTAGAAACATCAAACTGACCGATCAGCGGGTAGAAATTTTTATCCGCCAGAATGGCAATCCATTCGGTGCCCGGAATTTCACTGGATACCTTGATCGGAAAACTCAGATTGGCATCCACAATCTCGGGAACATCGAGCAGAATGCGCTTGCCGGGTCCGGGATTTTGTACGCCTAGCAACGCTAATGCGCTGGTCACATCGCGTGCCTCAAGGGCTTTCTTTTGGGCCTCTGTTTCGGATGCGTGGGCCAGGAATGGCTGCAACAAGACCGGGTAAAGCATGCTTAAAACCACAGTGGTGTTTTTGATAAATTTTCTACGGTTCTGCATAGTTTGTGTTTCGCGGATTCAATTACGAAGTGCAACCGGCGCTGGCTTTAAATCGGATATTCCGAAGCCGAAGAATACCTCATGCGGGGTTTGGTAGCCCAGACATTTCCTCGAACGCTGATTCAGTTGGTGCAGCATCAAGCGCTCTTCGATCAAGCTCGGCAGGATTGCATTTAAAAATTATCCGGTAGATGCATTCGGAAATAGGGTTTGAATGGTAGATTGAATTCGACTTTAATGTACTCAGGAAATCGTGCTCAGCGACCTTGCCGGGACACAGGCTGAGGAGTGGCGCCGATGAAAAACTGGCTGATATTTCTCCCCCGCTTGGAGACGTCAATGAAGATTAGGAAAATTCACCATGTGGCCTATCGCTGCACCGACGCACAACAGACGGTCGAGTGGTACGGCAAGTATCTGAACATGGATTTCGTGCTGGCGATCGCCGAGGACCGGGTGCCGTCGACCGGCGCGGCCGACCCTTACATGCACGTCTTCCTGGATGCCGGCGGCGGCAACGTGCTGGCTTTTTTCGAGCTGCCGAAGCAGCCGCCGATGGACCGCGACCGCAATACGCCGCTGTGGACCCAGCACCTGGCGCTGGAAGTCGGCTCGATGGCGGAGTTGCTGGAGACCAGGCAGCGGCTGCAGGCCGACGGCATCGAGGTGGTCGGGCCGACCGACCACGCGATCTTCCAGTCGATCTACTTCTTCGACCCCAGCGGCCACCGGCTGGAGCTGGCGGTCAATACTGGCACCCCGGACATGATGGAGAAGCTCGATGCGGTCAAATGGGACATGCTCAACGAGTGGACTAGCACGAAAAAGGCACCGCAGCATGCGGCCTGGATGCATGATGGCAGCCACGCGGCCAAGGCTTGAACGCACAGGAATACGCCGATGAAACTCGCCACCCTGGAAACCGGCACCATCCTCGGCTCCGGCACCGTGTCCAACAAGCAGGGCAGCCTGTTCGGCTCCAGCATCGAAAACGGCGGCATCGGCTACTGTTGCCTGGCCGAAGTGCGGATGTATGAAACCATCGAGCAGACGGTGGCGCGCTACCCGCAGCAGGTTTGAGGGAATGCGTTGGTGCGCATGGCGCACCCTACCTGGTATATTTTAATACCGCAATGAAACTATGCGTGAAATGCTATGAAAATTTGCATACTCCCTGTTTTTTCTGGTCTGCCCGGGCGCCTGGCTACGTATTCTAGCTGCCGCGCGCGAATTTGGCGGCGAGCTGGCCCAGCTTTTCGCTGTGACGGCGCTCGGCTTCTGCGGCGGCGCGCTGCGCTTCAGCGGCTTGGCGTTGCGCCTTGCGCTGCTCGGCGTCCTTCTTGAAGCGTTCGCGCAAGACCTCGGACGCGTGGGCGCGGTGTTCGTCGGTAATGGCATCGGCGGCGTTGCCGTCGAGGTCGCATCTGACCGTCGCTTTTTCCATGACTTTCATGTAACGCAGGGATTTGGTATGGATGCCCAGCGCAATGCGTAAAATCTTGCGGTTGGTGTCCGGCATCAATGCGATCAATTGCTTGTCGATGCCGATTGCCAACGGCATGTATTCGCGGAAAGCCACGAATCTTTCCTGCAGATCCTTAAGCAGGGCGCGGGCATGTTGAATCGGGCTGGGGGCAGTGGCGGTGACAGTAACTGGGACAGTATTGGGCGTATTCATTGACAGCAATCGTGCGGTGTATTCCGGGCTGGCAAGGATATCATGGAGGGGATGCCGCAGCTTCTTCAGTCGCACCATGGATCGCATAAAAAACGCTTTCCCCCCAAAATATAAGCTATTTCAACCCTATTGGAACTGAGCATGAGCACTCTATTTGATCCGATCCGGATCGGCGAACTCGATCTTCCCAATCGCATCATCATGGCGCCGCTGACCCGATCGCGCGCAGTCGGAGACGGCCGCGTGCCGAACGCGCTGATGGCGCAATACTATGTGCAGCGCGCTTCGGCCGGCCTGATCATCAGCGAGGCCACCGCGGTATCGCCGCAGGGCGTCGGCTATGCCGATACGCCCGGCATCTGGTCCGACCAACAGGTCGCCGGCTGGCGCCAGGTGACCGACGCGGTGCACGCCGCCGGCGGGCGCATCGTGCTGCAGCTGTGGCATGTCGGCCGCATTTCCGACCCGATCTTCCTGGACGGCGCGTTGCCGGTTGCTCCCAGCGCGATCGCGGCCAAGGGCCATGTCAGCCTGCTGCGCCCGCTGCGCGATTACGTCACTCCGAGAGCGCTGGCGCTGGCGGAAATCCCGGGCATCGTCGCGGCCTACCGCAAAGGCGCGGAGAACGCCAAGGCGGCACAGTTCGACGGCGTCGAAATCCACGGCGCGAACGGCTATCTGCTGGACCAGTTCCTGCAGGACGGCAGCAACCAACGCACCGACATTTACGGCGGATCGATCGAAAACCGCGCCCGCCTGATGCTGGAAGTAACCGACGCCTGCATCGCGGTCTGGGGCGCGGGGCGGGTCGGCATACATCTGGCGCCGGCCTGCGATGCGCACAGCATGGGCGACTCCGATCCGGCGGCGACTTTCGGCTATGTCGCGCGCGAACTGGGCCAGCGCGGCATCGCCTTCATCTGCGCGCGCGAAGCGCAAAGCGAAAACCGGCTCGGCCCGCAGCTCAAGAAAGCCTTCGGCGGAGTCTATATCGCCAATCAGCAGCTGACCAAGGCCAGCGCCGAACAGCTGCTGGCAAAAGGCGAGGCCGATGCAGTGGCGTTCGGGCAACTGTTCATCGCCAACCCGGACCTGCCGCGCCGGCTGCAGCTCGATGCGCCGCTGAATGCGCCGGATCCGGCCACCTTCTATCACGCCACGGCTGAAGGCTATACCGACTATCCGGCGCTGGCCTGATGGAAACCCGTGGCAGTTGCTGCTGCGCTGCCGCAGCCCCCTTTTAACCGATACTCAGGGAACACCGCAATGGAACATCCGTCTTCCGGCCAGCAAGCCGCGCTGCAGGGCGTCAAAGTCATCGAGCTCGGCGCCCTGATCGCCGGCCCGTATGCGGCCAGCCTGCTGGGCCAGTTCGGCGCCGAAGTCATCAAGATCGAATCCCCGACCGACGGCGACCCGCTGCGCAACTGGCGCAAGCTGCATGAAGGCACCTCGCTCTGGTGGTACTCGCAAAGCCGCAACAAGAAATCGCTGACGCTGAACCTGAAGTCGGAGGAAGGCCAGCAAATCGTGCGCGAGCTGGTGCGGGATGCCGACATCGTGATCGAGAATTTCCGCCCCGGCACGTTGGAAGGCTGGGGCCTGGGCTGGGACGACCTGGCCAGGATCAACCCGAACCTGATCATGGTGCGGGTCTCCGGCTACGGCCAGGACGGCCCGTACAGCCAGCGCCCCGGCTTTGCGGCGATTGCCGAATCGATGGGCGGGCTGCGCAACCTGATCGGCTTTCCCGACCGCCCGCCGGTGCGCACCGGGGTCAGCATCGGCGACACGCTGGCCTCGCTGTACGGCGTGATCGGCGCGCTGCTGGCGATGCACCACCTGAAGGTCAACGGCGGCAAAGGCCAGTTCATCGACATCGCGCTGTACGAGGCGGTGTTCGGCGTGATGGAAAGCCTGATCCCCGAATACGGCGCCAGCGGCCAGGTGCGCGAGCGCAGCGGCGCCAGCCTGCCGGGCATCTCGCCGTCCAGCACCTACCTGTGCCGCGACGGCCTGTACGTCATCATCGCCGGCAACGGCGACAGCATTTTCAAGCGTCTGATGCAGGCGATCGGGCGCGCCGACCTGGCCGCAGACCCGGCGCTGGCGCGCAACGAAGGCCGGGTGCGGCACAACGACCTGATCGACCAGGCGATCTCGGACTGGACGGGGCAGCACGACATCGGGCAGGTATTGCAGCTGCTGGAAGCGGCCGACGTGCCGAGCAGCCGGGTCTTCACCGCCGCCGACATCTATCAGGACCCGCACTACCGCGCGCGCGACATGATCCAGCGCTTCACGCTGCCCGACGGCGCGCCGATCGACCTGCCGGGTATAGTCCCGAAACTGTCAGAAACGCCAGGCGAAACCCGCTGGGTCGGCCCGGAGCTGGGCCAGCACACGGCGGAAATTCTCGCCAGTATCGGACGCACGCCGCAGCAGATCGCGATGCTGAAGCAGCGCGGCGTGATTTGAAATCTTGCTTGCAGTGGCAGTGGCCTGATTGCCGACCGCGCGGGCGGCAGGCCGGGTTACCGGTTACCTATCGCGCCGCACGCCTTTCCCCTGCGCAGGAAACCGCGGGCGGCACTGCGGATAAGTGTGCATGTGCAAGATGTCACTTGATGCCGGTAAATTTCTGCTTAAAAAATGGAACTGCTTCTTTATGGAAAACTTGATAGAACGCAACTTTGATTAAAAATATTTCTGTACGATGAGTTTCGGAAGTAGTTGGAAACGTGAATTTTGAAGATTGGTTATTGTCGTCCTCTACAAGGTGGAGTCGGCAGTTGGCAATCAGAATTCCTAAAACCATTCGACGGAAAGAGCCTAAAAATGCATTCGTTCATGTCACGTTATTTGGGATCCCGATATACCCATTTCCTGGCTATGCTTCTTGTCGCGCAAAGCCTTTTGAGCCCGCTAGTCGCTCATGCGCTGCCGGCCTTTGCCAGGCAAACCGGGCAAAATTGTGTGTCATGCCATGCAGGCGGGCAATTTCCTGAACTTACCCCCTATGGGCGCATGTTCAAGCTGACCGGTTATACGATCGGTACGCGCACCGTGCCCCTATCGGTTATGGGCGTCGCAAGTTTCACCAAGAGTTCGAATCCGACCAGCGATGCGGCCTTTGCCAAGGATGCGGTTGCCCTGTTTCAAACCGGCAGCGTGTTCCTGGCTGGCAAAGTCACTGACAATGTCGGCTTGTTTGCACAAGCGACCTACAATAACTATGGTGGCGATGATGGTCGAACAGGCAGGTGGGGTGCCGACAACATGGATGTGCGCTACGCCGACCGCTTCATCGATACGACCAAAGACATCATCGTCGGCCTGAGCCTGAACAACAATCCTTCCCTGGCCGACCCGTGGAATACCGCACCGGCGTGGATGCAATATGTCCCGACCGGATTTGGTGTCACCGGGCCCGACGCCAGTCCCATCATTAGCCAGCTCGGGCAGCAGGCGGCAGGTATAGGTGCCTATGCGTTCTGGAACAAGACATTGTACGCAGAGCTGTCAGGGTATCGGACTGCCGACGGCACGTTTAAATTTTTAAGCGCAGGCACCCCTGCATCGGGCCTGGATCCAAAACTCAAGAGCATGAATCCCTATGTGCGACTGGCGCTCAGTCACGAATGGGGCCCTCATAATGCGATGGTCGGCGTGTTAGCCATGAATGCCGATACCTACCCTGATCCCTTGAATTCGACCGGCCCGACTACACGCTATCGCGACAGGGGAATAGATGCCCAATATCAGTATATATTGGATCCGCATACCGTCACCGCACAGGCAAGCTACATCAGGGAAACCATCAATAATGGCGACGTGACCGGGATTGCCGCCAATGCGTCCAATACGCTCAATCAGTTAAAGCTGAAAGCCAGCTATATTTATCGGGCGAAGTATGGTGCCAGTCTGAGCTACTTCAGCACCACCGGGTCGTCGGATACCATCTTGTACCCGGATATTGCAACGAACCCTGATACCCGCGGCTGGATTCCTGAAGTGTTCTGGACGCCGGTGCAATACGTTCGGGTTGGCGCCCAATACTATGCCTTCAACCGCTTTCACGGAGCATCCAGCAACTACGATGGGGCAGGCCGTAATCCGAAAGATAACAATACATTTTTCTTCTATGTGTGGGGAGCTTACTAAATGAATCAGCACTTTAACCGTGAGCCCGCACAAGGCATAGCGCTCCCAACTGATCAGGCGCGATTTGAGAACTTTAAGCGGAAAGGATGGTATCTGTCTCTGGGAATGGCCCTGGTTGCCATCATTGCCGGTTGCTCTTTACCGGAACGGTCGCGGGCTCTGGGCGATTCGACTATTTCAGCCAAAACAGTCGCCTTGCAGGTGTGTTCCAATTGTCATGGTGTTCAAGGCATTTCAGAGTCGCCGAACTTCCCGAATCTGGCTGCACAGACACCGCTGTATATTGAGGCACAACTGAAATCGTTCAAAAACCACGGGCGTTCAGATCCTGCCGGATTCGAGTATATGTGGGGCATCAGTGCACGATTGAGCGACGAGCAGATCAGCGGGTTGGCCGCTTATTTTTCTGCACAAAGCCCTGCGCCAGGGAAATTG
>NZ_AVCC01000044.1 GCF_000622895.1 Herminiimonas sp. CN | reverse complement strand
GGCGTCGATCCCGTTGGCCGGATCGACCAGATGGCCGTTTTTGATGTGGAGTTTCATGTTTACCTTATTCCATAGCCGCCGCCCTCTCCCCCAGCCCCTCTCCCGCTCGCGGGCGAGGGGGGGCGAAGTGAGTCGCCTTGCGACTTTCATGTTAATTACCGGCCAAAATCCCCATCACCGCCATCCGCACCGCAATCCCGAACGTAACTTGCGGCAGGATCACCGCCTGCGTGCCGTCGGCCACCGCCGAGTCGATCTCGACGCCGCGGTTCATCGGCCCGGGGTGCATCACGATGGCATCCGGCTTGGCCAGCGCCAGCCGTTCCGGCGTCAGGCCGTAGCTCTTGAAATACTCCTGCGCGGACGGCAGCAGGCCGCCGTTCATGCGCTCGTTCTGCAGCCGCAGCATGATGATCACGTCGACCCCTTTCAGGCCTTCGTTGATGTCGGTGAAGATGCGCACGCCCATCTGCTCCAAGCTGCCCGGCAGCAAGGTCAGCGGGCCGATCGCGCGGATTTCCGGCACGCCCAGCGTGGTCAGCGCGTGGATGTCGGAGCGCGCCACGCGGCTGTGCAGGATGTCGCCGACGATCGCCACCGTCAGCTGACTGAAATCCTTCTTGTAGTGGCGGATCGTGTACATGTCCAGCAAACCCTGGGTCGGGTGGGCATGGCGGCCGTCGCCGGCATTGACCACATGTACATGGTGCTGGTTGATCCGGCTCAAATGGGCGGCGATCAGGTGCGGCGCGCCGGACTGGCTGTGGCGCACCACGAACATGTCGGCCTGCATCGCCGCCAGGTTGTCGATGGTGTCGAGCAGCGACTCGCCCTTGCTGGCGCTGGAGGCCGAGATGTTCAGGTTGATGACGTCGGCCGACAGCCGCTTGGCGGCGATCTCGAACGTGGTACGGGTCCGGGTCGAGTTCTCGAAGAACAGGTTGAACACGCTTTTACCGCGCATCAGCGGCACTTTCTTGACTTCGCGGTCGGACACGCCGACGAACGAGGACGCGGTATCGAGAATGTGGTTGAGGATCGGTTTCGGCAGGCCTTCGATGGTGAGCAAATGTTGCAGCTCGCCGTTTTTATTCAGTTGCGGATTATGCATGGCGTGTGGTGAGCTTGAGCGTGAGTTGGCCGTCTGCCGCGCATTGCAGCAGCAGCGCTTGGCCGGTGGGCAGTGGGACGGTAGCGGCGACGAAATCGGCAGCAATCGGCAGTTCGCGCCCGCCGCGGTCGACCAGTGCCGCCAGCAGGATTCTGGCCGGGCGGCCGTAATCGAACAATTCATTGATCGCGGCGCGCGTGGTGCGCCCGGTGTACAGCACGTCATCGACCAGCACTATGACCGCGCCATCGACCGAAAACGGGATCTGGGTCGGCTTGACCTCGGCGTGCAAGCCCTTGGCCGCGTAATCGTCGCGATAAAAGGAGACATCAACAAAGCCGAGCCGGTCGCTCAACTGCAGGTCGGCGGCCAGCCGTTCGGCCAGCCAGGCGCCGCCGGAATGGATGCCGACCAGCGCCAGATTGCCCGGCGGCGCGTCCATCTCCGCGATGGCGGCCTTGATCTGCGCGGCCAGGATTGTGTAGAGCACTTCGGCATCGGGCGCTTGGGTGCCGGGATCAGGAGGAGATTGTTTCATCGAAGTATTGTTGCAAGATAATGGCTGCGGAGCGCGAATCGATCAGCTCCCCGCGTTTGGCTTCCAGTACCGCAGAAGAATAACGTTCGTCCACCAGCGCGGTTTCGACCGCGAAGCGGCCGTGCAACTGGTTGGCAAAACGACGGCAGCGCACCGTCATCTCATGCTCGGCGCCGTCCGGATGCAGCGGCAGGCCGACCACGCAGCGCGCCGGCTGCCACTCCGCAACGACGCTTGCGATGGCGGCAAATTTGGCCGCGTTGGTGGGGGCTTCGATCACGGCCAGCGGCTGCGGCTGGCGCAACAGGGTGTTGCCGACCGCAACGCCGATGCGCTTGAGGCCGAAATCGAACGCCAGCACGGTTTCCATCAGGCGAACTTAGCGCTCACGCATGGCCGGCTTCGGCCGCCAGCATCAGCGGGTCGATGCCGAGCAGCCTGATGGCAGCCTTGTAGCGCTGTTCCAGCGGCAGATCGAACAGCACGGCGGGGTCGGCCTCCACTGTCAGCCAGGCATTGGCGGCGATTTCGCTCTCCAGCTGGCCGGCACTCCAGCCGGAGTAGCCGACGCTGATCAGGAACCGGCTCGGGCCTTTTCCGGTTGCGATCGCTTCCAGTATGTCGCGCGAAGTGGTGAAGGCGATCTGCTCGGTCACTTTCAGGGTCGACGAATAGGCATCGCCCGGCGTGTGCAGCACGAAGCCGCGATCTTCCTGCACCTGGCCGCCGAACATCACCGGCCGCTCGGCCAGCGCCAGATAGTCGGGCGACTTCTCACCCTGCAGTTCGACCCGGTCCAGCAGGTCGTCGATGCACATGTCGGTCGGCTTGTTGATCACCATACCGAGCGCACCCTGGCTATTGTGCTCGCACAGATACACCACGGTGCCGCTGAACACCGGGTCGGCCATGGAGGGCATTGCGATCAGAAAATGATTCGCCAGATTCAGGGCATTGAGAGTCATTGCGCCGGCATCGCCGGACAGATCGGAACTGACCTGGGACGAACCAGGCGAGACTTGCATTTTGGGGTTTTTACTGAGCTTGGGCATAGCCGTTATTTTAGCAGTTTTGCCAAGCCGCACCGCTGGCCTGCATCAGGATTGCGCTGTCTTTTGCAGACTTGCCATGACATGGCGCAAGCCGTGCGCGCTTTTGCCCGGCGCCGCCCTTTGCCCTTGAGCAATCTGCAACAGCGCCAGGCTGTCATACTGGCCCCTTTCGCCGCCACTGCACGCACTCCGCCATGCCCACTTTCGACACCTCCCTGGTCTGGTTTCGCCGCGACTTGCGCAATTTCGACCATGCGGCGCTGTACCATGCGCTCAAATCCAGCCGGCGCGTGTTTTGCGCCTTCATCTTCGACCGCGCCATCCTGCAGCCCCTGCTGGAATCCGGCCTGCAGGCCGACCGCCGGGTCGAATTCATCCATGCCAGCCTGCGCGAACTCGATGCCGCCCTGCGCGCGATGGGCGGCGGCCTGATCGTGCGCTACGACGCGGCCCGCAAACGCACGCTGCAGCGCTACGCAGCGGTCAAAAAAGCAGCCTAAAGGAAAATCCGGCATGAAATATACAGCTATATGTATTTTTAAAAATCGCAATGAATGCGTGCAAAAAGCACATGTTTTCATGCATACTCATCTTAAATTCAAAATACACCGGGAGGCCGGGCCGGCGCCGCATTGCGGATTTTTCGTCGACCGCACACTGCGCCCGATTCGGTTACAGTGATCAGTCTCTCCAACCAAAGAAAAACAGCACCATGCGCATCCTCCACACCATGCTCCGCGTCGGCGACCTGCAGCGCTCGATCGACTTTTACACCCGCGTGCTCGGCATGCGCCTGCTGCGCACCAGCGACAACCCGGAATACAAATACACGCTCGCCTTCCTCGGCTACGGCAGCAATCCGGAGCACGCGGAACTGGAGCTGACCTACAACTACGGGGTGGAAAAATACGAAATGGGCAGCGCCTACGGCCATATCGCGATCGCGGTCGAGGACGCGCGACAAGCCTGCGCCGCGGCCAGGGCAGCCGGCGGCAACGTCACCCGCGCAGCCGGCCCGGTGCAAGGCGGCAGCACGGTGATCGCCTTCGTCGAAGATCCGGACGGCTACAAGATCGAGCTGATCGAACGCAAGGCCGATGCCGGCGGCGCCGGGCTGCGCTGACAAAATCAGAAAAACATGGGTATGCAAAAAAACATGGCACTTCCCGCATATAGAATATGCGGAAAGTAAAAATACCCCTTTGCTCTCAGTTGATTCAGAGACGCCTTACAGGCGGTTGGCCAGCGCCACGTATTGCTCCAGCGGCACGGTTTCGGGCCGGTGCTGTGGGTTGACGCCGGCGGCGATCAGGTCGGCTTCGGTAAACATGCCGGCCAGGCAGTTGCGGATCACCTTGCGGCGCTGCGAGAACGCCTTTTGCACCACCGCAGCCAGCTTGTCGGCGTCGCACGGCAAGGGTTGCGCAATCGGGATCATGCGCACGATGGCGGACTCGACCCGCGGCGGCGGCTCGAACGCGGTCGGCGGCACGATGAACAGCAATTCCATCCGGTAGCGCCATTGCAGCATCACCGACAGCCGGCCGTAGGTCTTGCTGCCGGGCGGCGCCACCATGCGCTCGACCACTTCCTTTTGCAGCATGAAGTGCTGGTCCTCGACCTGCTGCGCGAATTTTGCAAAATGAAACAGCAGCGGGCTGGAGATGTTGTACGGCAGGTTGCCGACGATGCGCAGCTTGCGCCCCGGCGCCACCGGGATCGCGGCGAAATCGAATTGCAGCGCATCGCCGGCGTGGATCACCAGCTTGGCCGGATCGAAGGTTTTTTCTAGCCGCGCCACCAGATCGCGGTCGAGTTCGACCACGTGCATCTGCTGCAGCGGCTCCAGCAACAGGCGCGTCATCGCGCCCAAGCCGGGGCCGACCTCGACCATCGCGTCGTCCGGCTGCGGATCGATCGCATCGACGATGCGCGACAGCACGAATTGGTCGGTCAGGAAGTTCTGGCCGAAGCGCTTGCGGGGGATATGTTTCATTAAGGGATTTATTTCTGTTGTGCGCCGGATGCGTTGGAACAGGCCGCCATCCGGGCCGCCGTTTGCATCGCAGCAATCATGCTGCCGCAATCGGCAAGGCCGATGCCCTGGGCCGCCAGATCGAGCGCGGTGCCGTGATCGACCGAGGTGCGGATCAGCGGCAGGCCGAGCGTGATGTTGACGCCGTGGCCGAAGCTGGCGAACTTCAGCACCGGCAAGCCCTGGTCGTGGTACATCGCCAGCACGCAATCGGCGTCCTGCAGGTATTTGGGCTGGAACAGGGTGTCGGCCGGATACGGGCCGCTGACCTGCATCCCCTTGGCGTGCGCGGCCTCGATTGCCGGCTCGATGACATCGATTTCCTCGCGGCCCAGATAACCGCTTTCGCCGGCATGCGGGTTCAGTCCGGTAACCAGGATTCGTGGCCGCTGCAAACCGAACTTGCGTTGCAGATCGGCGTGAATGATTGCCAAGGTGCGGCTCAGGGCATCGAAGGTGATCGCCGCCGGCACGTCTTTCAGCGCCAGATGGGTGGTTGCCAGAGCAACGCGCAAATGCGGCGCGGTGCCGCCGGCCAGCATCATCACCACCTGCGGCGTGTGCGTCTTCTCGGCCAGATATTCGGTATGGCCGGTAAAGGCGATGCCTGCATCATTGATAGTGCTTTTTTGCAACGGCGCGGTGACGATGGCGTCGAACCAGCCGGCTTGCGCGCCTTCGATCGCGACATCCAGCGTCCGCAGCACCGCGCGGCCGTTTTTCGGGTTCAGCCGGCCGGCCACCACATGCGCGTCCAGCGGGCAATCGATGACCGTGATCCGGTCTACGGGGAAATCCGGCAAGCCGTTGTTGCGCAGTGCGCGCACGGTCAGCGAAACCAGGCTGATCGCCGGGTCGATCTGGTCTGCGATCATGGCCAGGAATGCGGCGTCGCCGATCAGCACCGCCCTGACTTCGTTGCGCAGGGCCCAGGCGGCCCTGAGCGAAATTTCAGGGCCGATGCCGGCCGGCTCGCCGGTGGTGATGGCCAGCGTCGGGCGGCTGGCCGGAGCAGTTGTCGCCATCACTTCTCGTCATTCCGGAATTCAACGTAGGCGCGGTCGCGCACTTGGCGCTGCCAGTCCTGCGCCGCCTCTTCGATCTTGATCTCCCGAATGCTCATGCGGGCCGCGTTGCGCTGGCGTTCCGGCGAAACTTCATCGGTCTTGCGCTCGACCAGCTGGATCAGGTGGTAGCCGAACGGCGACTCGATCGGTTCGCTGACTTGCCCCGGTTGCAGCGCATTCATCGCGCGCTCGAATTCCGGCACCGTGTCGCCGGGATAGATCCAGCCCAGATCGCCGCCCTGGGATGCCGACAAATCGTTGGAAAACAGTTTGGCCAGGTCTTCAAACTTGGCGGCCTTGTTGTCCAGCCGCTGTTTCAGCTCGGTCAGCTTGCGCCGCGCCTCATTGGCCGGCACCGCCTGATTGACCTTGATCAGGATATGCCGCACATGCGTTTGCTGCACCGCCGGGGCGCTGGCGGCGGATTTGGCTGCGTCGCGCTTGTCGACCAGCTTCAGGATATGAAAACCGTTGGCGCTCCTGACGATTCCAGATACCTGGCCCGGACTCAGGTTCGCGACCGCGTCGAGAAACAGTTTAGGCAATCGATCCTGGGTGCGCCAGCCCAGCTCGCCGCCGGTAAGCGCCTCGCCGGCATCGGAAAAGCCGGCCGACACGGTGGCAAAGTCGCCGCCCGATTTGAGCTGTTGCAGCACCGATTGCGCACGCTTCTCGCGCGCGGCGATTTGCTCGGCGGAAGCGTTTTCAGGGATGCGCACCAATATCTGGGCCAGATGCAACTCTTGCTGGGTCTGCGCAGTATTTCTTTCAGCGCTGAGATAATTGTCGATTTCCGATTCGGCTACCTGGATCTTGCTGTCGACCTCGCGTTCGCGCAGGCGCTGCAGGGTGATTTGCTGCCGGATTTCTTCGCGGAACTGCGCGAACGGCGTGCCTTCTTGCTCCAGCATATCGCGGAATTTCTGCAGCGTCATTTTGTTTTGCTCGGCAATCCGGCCGACCGCGCGGTCGAGCATGATGTCATCGACCTTGATGCCGGCATCCCTGGCCAACTGCATCTGGGCCCGCTCCAGCACCATTTGTTCTAGCAACTGCTGCTGGAATTCGGCGCGCGGCGGCAGCTTGATGCCCTGCTTGACGGCGCGGGCCTCGACTGTGCGCAGGCGCTGCTCGAGTTCCTGCCGGGTGATGACTTCATCGTTGACGACCGCAATGATGGCGTCCACCAGTTGCGGTTGAGCGGCAGCTGGCACTGCAGCTTTGGCCATGGGCGCGCTCTTGGCTTGCGCCAGAACAGCCACCGGCGCACTCAACGCCAGGGCCAGCAGCACGGCCAGCAGCGGCGCCGGTTTCGATATGTTCGCATTACGATTACGCATAGATTGAAATTCGCTCATGGTATTTTCGTGTGGATGGATTGCGTGATCTGGTTAATTTTTTACTACAGGATCATTGACCGACTGATAACCGGGGATATTCTGCTGCAGCGCTTTCAGCGGGTTGGAGCCGATTTTGGAGAGCCCGTTCAATTCCAGCTGGATGAAGATGGTCGAATTAGCCGTTTGGGTCGCAGTGGTGATGCGCTGCGCCACGACCCGGAAAATCCAGCAGTCTTCCTTGTACTCCATCCCGAACAGGCTATCGACCGTCTTGCGGTCCGGCACCGAATAACTGACCCGGCCGACCGCATAGATCCGATCCGCCAGCGGCCACTGGCCGGAGAGTTTAACCTGCTTTAGCAAGTCAACGGAACTGCTCTTGGCCACGTAGCGATATTCGGCATTCAGCACTTTTTTCGGTGCCGGCAGCCACTGGACGCCGAACAAGCTGCTCGACAGGCTGTTCTGATTGACGCTGTATTGCAGCGCGCTGTCGAGGCGCAGCGCGCCGGTGACGCGGCCGCTGGCGGCCAGCAGCAGGTCGGAGCGGCTTTCCTGGCCGGCACTGTTGGGGCCGGTCAGCGTCACCCGCGGGGTGCTGATGTAGAAACGCTGCCCCAGCGACAGGCGCAAGCGTTCGGCCCCGCTTGGGTCCAGATAGCGCGAGGTCAGCGCAGCGGTCAGCTGGTTGGCATCGCTGATGCGGTCCGAGCCAGAATAGCGGTTTTCGCTAAAGAGCTGCGGGTAACTGAAAGTCGCTTCGGCGCTGTCGAAATTCGGAAACAGGCTTTGGTCGCGGAACGGCGTGTACACGTAAAACAGGCGCGGCTCCAGCGTTTGCCGGGCTTGCTGACCGAAAAATGTGGTATCGCGCTCGAACAACAGCCCGCTGTCGAGCGAAAAGGTCGGCAGCGTGCGCGTCAGCGTCGACGCGGACGAAAAGCTGCCCGCCGGCGCATCGAGCTGATAGCTGGTGGCGTGCAGCGACAGCTTGGGCGTAATGAAATAACCGGGCCGCACCAGCGGATAACTGATTTGCGGATTGATCAGCAGGCGGTCGCCGCGCGGCCGGCCCTTTAACTCCTCATCCGGCAGGAAAAAACGCGAGAATTCCGAATCGAACGCCCAGTCGAAGCCCTGCACGTCCTCCCGCCCCGCATGCAAGTTCAGTTGCGGCAGGCGGCCGAACGGCCGGACAATCGGCGCCAGCGGGTCTTGCAGCAACTGGTAACTGGTCATCCTGGCCGCCGCATTCCAGTACGTGCCGGAATAATTCGTATACACGTCGCGCGGCAACAGGCGCAGCGAGCTGGCGGTAATCGATTGCCCGAAATCGCTCGGATAGTCATTATCGGAGGCCCGGTTCAGGTTCCAGCCGAACGACCATGCGGGAGCCAGCTTCTGGTTGTGAATCGAGGCCAGCGAATAGCGGTTGGTCCTGGTTTGCAGGTCGTCCGGCAAAACCTCGATCCTGGTCTGGCCGGCATAGTCCGGCTCCAGATAACGGCCTTCCGCGCCGAGCTGCAAGCCGCGCCGGCTGATGATCTTGGGAAACAGCGTCAAATCGCGGTTAGGGGCGATGTTGAAATAATACGGCAGCTCCAACTCCAGCCCGCCTTTGGAAGTGGCGCCAAAGGTCGGCGGCAGCACGCCCGATTTGCGCGCATCCGAGAGCGGGAACGACATCAGGGGCACGCCCATGATCGGCACCCCCTTGAAATACACTACCGCACTGGATGCGGTGCCGACCTCGCGCCCGCTGTCCAGGCGCATGGTGTCGGCCTGCAGGTACCAGTCCGGGTCGGACCCTTCGCAGGTGCTGTAAGTGCCCTGACTGACGACCGCGCGCTCGCTGCTTTCAAAATCGATGCGCCGCGCCTTGCCCTGCGCGTTATTTTGCAGCAGCTTGTATTCGGGACTGGTCACATAGCCTGCGCCCGAACTCATGTTGAGCTTTAATTGCTGGCCCCGATACAGATCGCCGAAACGCTTGATCCAGACATGACCGGAAGCGGTGACTTCATCCTCGATCTGCAGGTACAGCGCATGATCTGCCTTGATGGTGGTCTGGCCGCGCCGGATTTCCACCTCGCCGTCCAGCTGCAGTTCGCGGTCGGGCCGCCCGGTCATGATCTCGGCGCTGATCTCGGACGGCTGGCTTTCTTCTATCGCCTTGCTGCGGGTCGGATTGGGCAAGCCCTGCGCATACGCCAGCGGCGGCGGACAGGCCAGCGCAATGGCCGCTGCCAGCATGCTGAGCCGATAGCGCGTTTGCAGCGTTGTGGTGTGCCAACTTGTGGTGTGCCAACTCATGAGCGAAAGGGGCGAATGGCCATGGCAGGCGATTTTTTGAAATTAATCCCTTATTATATGGGAACTCGTCACCCACAACGGATTCCCCAGGCTGCTTCATGTCCTCACATATAACTTTAGCTACACCCTCATCCACCACACCGCATAACCCGCCCGATCTGCGCCTTGCCCAATTGACCGCATGGCTGGCCACGCTGGCCGCCACGCCGACCCTGCCGGAAACGTTGCGCGCCGCATCCAGCGACGCCAGCTTCCGGCGTTATTTCCGGGTCGACACGCCGGACGGCGGCACTGTGATCGCGATGGACGCTCCGCCGCCGCAGGAAGATGTGCGGCCCTTCATCCACGTGGCCGAGCTGTTCGGACAGACCGGCGTCACGGTGCCGCAGGTACTGGCAGCCGACCCGGAACACGGCTTCCTGCTGTTGACCGACCTCGGCGCGACCACCTACTTGCACCAGCTTAACAGCGACACCGCGCACAAGCTGTATCTGGACGCGATCGATGCGCTGATCCGGCTGCAAAGCCAGAGCCAGCCGGAGCTCTTGCCGGAATACGACCGCGCGCTGCTGCAGCGCGAACTGATGCTGTTTCCCGAGTGGTATCTGGGCCGCCATCTGGGCGCCACGCTGACCGAAGCCCAGCAGGTCGATCTGGACCAGGTGTTCGAGGTCTTGCTGACCAACAACCTGGCGCAGCCGCAAGTGTTCGTGCACCGCGATTACCACTCGCGCAACCTGATGGTGCTGCCGCAGGGCAATCCCGGCATTCTCGATTTCCAGGATGCGGTGTACGGCCCGATCACCTACGACCTGGTGTCGCTGCTGCGCGACGCCTACATCGCATGGGATGAGGAAATGGTGCTGGACTGGGCGATCCGCTACTGGGAAAAGGCCAAGCGCGCCGGCCTGCCGGTGAATCCCGACATCGACGGCTTTTACCGCGATTTCGAATTCATGGGCTTGCAGCGCCACCTGAAGGTGCTGGGCATTTTCGCCCGCCTGAACTATCGCGACGGCAAGGATGCTTATCTGCAGGACCTCCCGCTGGTGCGGGAATACGTGTTCAAGACCGCGCGCCGTTACCGCGAACTGGCGCCGCTGGTGCGCTTGCTGAACGCACTGGAAGGACAAACGCCGCAGGTCGGGTACACATTTTAAAAAACATGGAGTATAGGAAAAAACAGGCATTTACCGCACATTTTTCCTGTGATAAAAATAATACCCTACATATACAAAACAACTACCCCATGAAAGCAATGATTTTTGCCGCCGGACGCGGCGAGCGCATGCGCCCGCTGACCGACGCCTGCCCGAAGCCGCTGCTGAAGGTGCGCGGCCGGCCGCTGATCGTCTGGCACATCGGCAACCTGGTGCGCGCCGGCATCACCGAGATCGTCATCAACCACGCGCATCTGGGCAGCATGATCGAGGACGCGCTCGGCGACGGCAGCCGGTTCGGCGCCCGCATCGCCTATTCGGCCGAAGCCAGCGCGCTGGAAACCGCCGGCGGCGTAGCGCAGGCGCGCCATCTGCTGGGTCCGGAGCCGTTCGTGGCGATCGCCGCCGACATCTACTGCCCGCATTTCGACTTCACCCAAGTCATCGACACGCTGGCCGAGGCCGACATGTGGGGCCAGCCGTATGCCGCCGACCGGCGCGACGTGGCCTGGCTGTACCTGGTCAAGAACCCGGCCCATCACCCGGAAGGCGATTTCGCGCTGAACCTGCATACGGTCGCCAACCAGGGCGAGCCGCGCTACACCTTCTCCGGCATCGGCGTCTACCGGCCCGAAATCTTCGACGTCATCGAAGCCGGCAGCAGCGCCAAGCTGGCGCCACTGCTACGCGAATATGCCGCGCGCGGCCAGGTCGGCGGCGAACTCTACCGCGGCGACTGGACCGATGTCGGCAGCGTGGAGCGGCTGGCGCAACTGAACGCGCCGCTGGCGTGAGCATCGAAACATCCGAGACCGTCGCCGTGGCACGGTCGCAACCAAAGGACACCCCATGAAATCCTACGCAGAGCGCCGCGCCAGCCTGATCGCACAGATGCAGGCCAGGGGCGGCGGCGTCGCCATCATCCCGACTGCGCCGGAAGTGATGCGCAACCGCGATGCCGACTACCCGTACCGGCACGACAGCTATTTTTACTACCTCAGCGGCTTTAGCGAGCCGGAAGCGGTAGTGGTGCTGACGGCGCTGCCGGGGCGGCCGCCGCAGGCCATCCTGTTTTGCCGCGAAAAGAACCTGGAACGCGAAATCTGGGACGGCTACCGTTTCGGCCCGGAAGCCGCGCGCACCGCATTCGGCTTCGACGCCGCCTATCCGGCGACCGCGCTCGACGCCGAAATGGGCAAGCTGCTGGCCGATGCGCCGGCGCTGTTCTATGCGCTGGGCAGCGACGCCAGACTCGATGCACAGGTGCAGGGCTGGCTGGCCAACGTGCGGGCACAGTCGCGCGCCGGGGTGGCAGCGCCCGCCAGCGCCCACGACGTCCAGTGCCTGCTGGACGAAATGCGCCTGTTCAAGGATGGCGGCGAAGTCGCCCTGATGCGGCGCGCGGCCGAAATCTCCTCGGCGGCGCACCGCCGCGCGATGCAACTCTGCCGCCCCGGCCTGCGCGAATACCAGCTGGAAGCCGAACTGCTGCACGAATTCCGCCGCCAGGGCTCGCAGGCGCCGGCCTACGGCTCGATCGTGGCCACCGGCGCCAACGCCTGCGTGCTGCACTACCGCGCCGATGACGCCGTGCTGCAGGACGGCGACCTGGTGCTGATCGACGCCGGCTGCGAACTCGACAGTTACGCCTCCGACATCACCCGCACCTTCCCGGCCAACGGCGTTTTCTCCGGGCCGCAAAAGGCCCTGTACGAAATCGTGCTGGCCTCGCAGGCCGCCGCGATTGCCGAAACCCGCCCGGGACGGCGCTTCATCGACGGCCACGATGCCGCCGTGCGGGTGCTGGCGCAAGGCATGCTCGATACTGGCCTGCTGGACGCCGACAAGGTCGGCACGCTGGACGACGTGATCGCCAAGGGCGCTTACCGCCAGTTCTACATGCACCGCACCGGCCACTGGCTGGGCATGGACGTGCATGACGTGGGCGAGTACCGCGATCGCACGCAAGCGGCCGCAGATGGCCAGGAAAAGCCGTGGCGCATCCTGCAGCCCGGCATGGTGACCACGGTCGAACCCGGCATCTATGTGCGGCCGGCCGACGGCGTGCCGCCGGAGTTCTGGCATATCGGCATCCGCATCGAGGACGATGCGCTGGTGACGGCGACCGGCTGCGACATCCTGAGCAAGGACGCGCCCAAGACGGTGGCCGAGATCGAAGCCGTGATGCGGCAACCGTGATGGCGACCGATTCCGCAATTGCCGACATCGCCATCTGCGGCGCCGGGCCGGTCGGCCTGACGCTGGCGCTGCACCTGGTCAAATGCGGCGTACCGGCGGCGCGCATCGCGCTGATCGACGCCAAGACGCTGGAACAAACCGTGCACGATCCGCGCTCGATCGCGCTGTCCTACGGCAGCCGACAGATCCTGGAGCGGGCCGGCGCCTGGCCGATTGCCGCCACCGCGATCGAACAAATCCATGCCTCGCGCCGCGGCCAGTTTGGCCGCACCCTGATCGACTGCGCCGACTACCGCTTGCCGGCGCTCGGCTACGTCACGCGCTACGGCGCGATCGTGGCGGCGCTGCATGCCGGCGCCGCGCAGGCCGGCATCCGCACGCTGCGCCCGGCCCGCCTGTGCGCATTGCAGGAGCAGGACGACGGCGTGACGCTGCAACTGGAAGACGCCGGCGGCCCGCGCACGCTGCACGCGCAACTGGTGGCGCAGGCCGAAGGCGGCGTATTTTCCGAGCAGGCTGCGAAAGCGCTGCACCGCGACTACGACCAGGTCGGGCTGATTGCCCACGTCACCTGCAGCGCGCCGCTGGCGCAGCGCGCGTTCGAGCGCTTCACCGAGGAAGGCCCGCTGGCGCTGCTGCCGCAGCATAACGGCTATGCGCTGGTGTGGTGCTGCCGACCGGCCCGTGCCGACCAGTTGCTGCAACTGGACGAGCCCGCATTCCTGGCGGCGCTGCAACAGGCGTTCGGCCACCGGCTCGGCACGTTTTGCAGCAGCAGCGCGCGACTGGCGTATCCGCTGGGCCTGAATGCGCATCCGGCCGCAACCGCGCGCACCGTGACCATCGGCAATGCGGCCCAAACCCTGCACCCGGTGGCCGGACAGGGGCTCAACCTAGGCTTGCGCGACGCCGCAGTGCTGGCGCGCCTGCTGGCCAAACAGCCGGCGCCGGCCGGCCTGGCCGCTTTCCAGCGCGCCCGCCAAGACGACCGCGGCCGCACCATTCGCCTCACCGATGCGCTGGCGCGGGTCTTTGCTAGCGCCGCCGACGACGCCCCGTCGCAGGCGTTGCTCGGTCTTTCGCTTGGCCTGCTTGATGCTGCGAAACCGGTCAAACGCCTGCTGGCGCAGCAGATGCTGTTCGGCCTGCGCTAATTCCCCCTATCTTCATGCAGTCGCAAGGCTTGCGCGAAACCCATGAATTGCTAGGGTGTGCCATGCGCACCCTAGCACTGCAGACGTTCCGTATTAACTGCCGCTCCACTGATTTCGGACTGCGCCGCGGAGCCAGGCGCGGCCATAAAGGATGCTATGCCACCTGATTCAGCCAACAAGAAATTTGGCGTGCACCCGGATGTGCTCAAGCTGGGCCTGGTGAGCTTTCTGACCGACCTCAGCTCCGAAATGATATTTTCCGTCTTCGCGATTTTCTTTACGACGATCGCGGGGGCATCGGCCGCTCTGCTCGGCATGGTCGAGGGCTTCTCCGACTTGTCCGCATCCTCGCTGAATTACTTCGCGGGCTGGCTGTCGGACCGGACCGGAAAACGCAAAGCCTTTGCTCTGGCCGGCTATGGTTTTTCCACGCTGGCCAAACTCATTTTGCTGCTCTCCAGTTCGGTCGCCGGCCTCAGCGTCTTTCGTGTCATCGAGCGATTGGGCAAGAGTTTCCGGGGGCCGCCGCGCGATGCCTGGCTGTCGGCGGTAGCCGACAAAAGCAGCAGGGGATACGCGTTCGGCGTGCACAAGGCGCTCGACAAGTCCGGCGCCGTGCTCGGCCCGCTGGCGGCCTATGGTCTGCTGTCGTGGCTGGGGGACGGCGCGGCGACATTCCGAATCCTGTTCCTGGTCGCGCTGGTTCCCGCCTTGCTCAGCATCGTGGTCTTGGGCCGGATCAAGGACCGGCCAGGGCTTGCGCACCGGCGCGAAAACATGTTCGAAACATGGGGCGTCCTCAGTCCGGAATTCAAGCGCTACCTTGTTACGTCGGGAATTTTTTCGCTGGCCTATTTCAGCTTCAGCTTTCTGCTGCTGCGCGCGCACAGCGTCGGTTTTTCGGTCAAGGATATCGTGTTGCTGTACGCACTATTTAACATCGCGTTTGTCGTTGCCGCACCGCTGATCGGCAAGCTCGGCGACCGTGTCGGCCGGGCGCGCATGATCATGCTGGGCTACCTGGTCTATCTGCTGATGAGCCTCGGTTTCGCATTCGCAGCCACGCAATTGCAGGTTGTTGCCCTGTTCATCATCTATGGCGCGTTCTATGCGATCGACGAAGCGCAAAGCAAGGCGTTCATCGCAGATCTCGAGCTGGAGCGGCGCGCGTCCGCGATCGGTCTGTACAATTTTGTGACCGGCCTGATTTACCTGCCGGCATCGCTGATCGCCGGAGCCCTGTGGCTGGTGCATCCGGCCAGCGCTTTCCTGCTGGCTGCCGGCCTCGCCTTCGCTGCGCTAGCGGCGTTCGCGTTCTTGCGGCCGGACCGAAAGCGCCGTTCTGATGCATCCCCCCGCCAGCCGGACTGATCGGAGCCGGCGGTTCATCGCTGGGCGCATGATTGCCGACGCTGGCAGCAGCGCGTTTTCCATACTGCAACCGCTGCGCAAATGCGACTGTCATTCATGATCCAACTTTGACCAGCCCGGTGCGCGGTTTTTTGCAATCCGGACAAAAAAGCCGTATCGGGCATTGCGCCCGATACGGCTTTTGAACTTAACGCCAACTGGGCGCCACTGCCGTTGCCGGCAGAGCCCTCCTACTCGATCGCCTTGGCCATGTCCTCGATGACCTTCTTGGCGTCGCCGAACACCATCATAGTCTTGTCCATGTAGAACAGTTCATTGTCCAGCCCGGCATAGCCGGAAGCCATCGAACGCTTGTTGACGATCACGGTCTTGGCCTTGTATGCCTCCAGGATCGGCATGCCGGCAATCGGCGATTTCGGATCCTTGGCGGCCGGATTCACCACGTCGTTGGCGCCCAGCACCAGCACCACGTCGGCCTGACCGAATTCGCTGTTGATGTCCTCCATCTCGAACACCTGGTCGTAGGGCACCTCGGCTTCGGCCAGCAGCACGTTCATGTGGCCCGGCATACGCCCGGCCACCGGGTGAATCGCGAACTTCACGGTGACGCCGTTGTGGGTCAGCTTCTCGGCCAGTTCCATCAGCGCATGCTGGGCCCGCGCCACCGCCAGGCCGTAGCCCGGCACGATGATCACGGTTTCCGCATTGCCCAACAGGAAAGCGGCGTCGTCAGCCGAGCCGGATTTGACCGGACGCTGCGCCTGTGCGCCGCCGGTTGCAGCTGCGGCGGCATCGCCGCCGAAGCCGCCCAGAATCACGTTGAAGAACGAGCGGTTCATCGCCTTGCACATGATGTAGGACAGGATCGCACCGCTGGATCCGACCAGCGAACCGGCGATGATCAGCATCGAATTGTTCAGCGAGAAGCCGATGCCGGCAGCGGCCCAGCCGGAATAGCTGTTGAGCATCGACACCACCACCGGCATGTCGGCGCCGCCGATCGGGATGATGATCAGCACGCCGAGCGCGAACGCGATCAGCGCCATCAGGATGAACGGCAGCCAGACCGGTTCGGTGCCCGGGGCGAAGCAGAAGATCAGTCCCAGACCGAGCATTGCAATGGCCAGGATCAGGTTCAGGAAATGCTGGCCCTTGAAGCTGACCGGCGCGCCCTGGAACAGGCGGAACTTGTATTTGCCCGATAATTTACCGAACGCGATCACCGAGCCGGAGAAGGTGATGGCGCCGACGAAGGTACCGATGAACAGCTCCAGCCGGTTGCCGAACGGGATCGCAACGCCATGCCCGGCGATGCTGAAGGCCCACGGCTCCGATACCGCGGCGACCGCGATGCAGACTGCGGCCAGGCCGATCAGCGAGTGCATCGCTGCCACCAGTTCCGGCATCTTGGTCATTTCGACCCGCTTGGCCAGGACGGCACCGATCGAGCCGCCAACCACCACGCCCAGAATGACCAGGCCGTAGCCCATGCCGGCGCCGGTGGCTTCGGATTTCAGCTTGATGATCAGCGCGATCGTGGTGGCCGCCGCAATCGCCATGCCGATCATGCCGAACGCGTTGCCGCGCCGGGCAGTCGAGGGATGCGACAAGCCCTTGAGGGCCTGGATGAAGCACACCGATGCAATCAGGTACAGCAAAGTAACGAGGTTCATGCTCATTATTTGCTCTCCCTGGCTGCTTTAGGCTCTTTTTTCTTGAACATCTCCAACATGCGCTGGGTCACCAGGAAGCCGCCGAAGACGTTGACTGCGGCCAGCGCGACCGCCAGCGTGCCCATCACCTGGCCGACCATGCCTTCGGTCAGGCCGGCGGCCAGCATCGCGCCGACGATGATGATCGCGGAAATGGCGTTGGTGACCGCCATCAGCGGCGTATGCAGCGCCGGCGTGACGGTCCAGACCACGTGATAACCGACGTAGATCGCCAGTACGAAGATGATGAGATTGGTAATGGTATGACTGATTTCCATGATGCTCCCTGATTATGATTTTTTGATGATCTCGCCGCCGCTACACAGCAGCGTCGCGGCGACGATTTCGTCTTCGCGATTGATCGTCAGATTGGCGTCGGCATCGACGATCAGCTTGAGGAAATCGAGCACGTTGCGCGCATACAGGGCCGAAGCGTCGGCCGGAACCTGGGTCGCCAGGTTGGAGTCGCCGATGATGTGGACCCCATACTGATTGACGATCTGGCCGGATACCGACAGCGGGCAGTTGCCGCCCTGCTCGGCCGCCATGTCGACGATCACCGAACCGGGTTTCATCGCCTTGACGGTGTCCTCGGAGATCAGGACCGGCGCCTTGCGGCCCGGAATCAGCGCGGTGGTGATGATGATGTCGGCCAGTTTGGCGCGTTCGTGCACCAGTTCGGCCTGGCGCCGCATCCAGTCTGCCGGCATGGCGCGGGCATAGCCGCCGGCGCCCTGGGCGATTTCCTTTTCTTCATCGGTTATGAAGGGCACGTCGAGGAACTTGGCACCGAGCGACTCGACCTGCTCCTTGACCGGCGGGCGCACGTCGGACGCTTCGATCACCGCACCGAGTCGCTTGGCGGTGGCGATCGCCTGCAGGCCGGCGACGCCGACGCCCATGATCAGCACGCGCGCCGCTTTCACGGTGCCGGCGGCGGTCATCAGCATCGGCATGAAGCGCCCGTACGTATTGGCAGCCAGCAACACCGCCTTGTAGCCGGCGATATTGGCTTGCGACGACAGCACGTCCATCGATTGCGCGCGCGTGATGCGCGGCGCGGCTTCCAGCGCGAAGGCGGTCAGCCCGTGGGCGGCCATCGCAGCGATGTTGTCGGCATCGAAAGGATTGAGCATGCCGATCACGACCGTGCCGGATTTGATCAGCGCGCGTTCGTCGGCCGAAGGCGCGCGTACCTTGAGCACCATGTCGCAACCAAAGGCGTCGGTCGCGCTGCCGATCTCGGCGCCGGCAGTTTGATAGGCTGCGTCTATGACGCTGGACGCTACGCCAGCGCCCGATTGCACAACAACCTGATGCTTGGCTGCCACCAGTTTCTTGACCGTTTCCGGCGTGGCGGCAACGCGCGTCTCTCCAGAGCGCGTTTCGGCGGGAATGCCGATTTTCATGTTTCCTCCTTGGATTTTGTGATTCTTACGGAAATCTTACACGACAATAATAGTGCAGCGGGCGAAATTCTATTTATCGCAAAGCAAGATTGCTTATATTCATTTGTTCTAACCTTATTCCATGCATCGACCAGCAATGTCCGCCGGCTTGACGTCCGGGCTGAACAGCAAGCGCGGCGCACACGGTAAAATGCCATCCTTATCAAGGAAAACTATGACTCACATCTGGGCACCTTCTGTCACGGTCGCGGCTGTCATCGAACGGCAAGGCCATTTTTTGCTGGTGGAGGAAGAAACCAGCGACGGCGTGCGCTTTAACCAGCCGGCCGGCCATCTGGACCCGCTCGAATCGCTGGAGCAGGCGGTGGTGCGCGAGACGCTGGAAGAAACCGCGCATGATTTCACGCCCACCGCGCTGATCGGCATGTATATGTCGCGTTACGTATCGACGCGCACCAGGCGCGACGTCACCTACCTGCGTTTCACGTTTACCGGCGCGGTCGGCCAACGGCACGACCAGCCGCTCGATACCGGCATCCTGCGCGCGCTGTGGATGACCTACGACGAAATCGTGGCCTGCCAGGCCACCCACCGCAGCCCGCTGGTGCTGCGCTGCATCGACGATTATCTGGCCGGCGTGCGGGCCCCGCTGTCGCTGCTGCAAACGCATTCTTCGATCTTCGGTGGTGCCGCATGACCAGGAAAAAAGTCGTGATCGGCATGTCGGGCGGGGTCGATTCCTCGGTCTCGGCCTGGCTGCTGAAGGAGCAAGGGTACGAAGTCATCGGCCTGTTCATGAAGAACTGGGAAGACGACGACGATTCCGAATACTGCTCGACCCGCGCAGACTGGATCGATGCGGTCAGCGTGGCCGACGTGGTCGGAGTCGATATCGAGGCGATCAACTTCGCAACCGAATACAAAGACCGGGTGTTTGCCGAATTCCTGCGCGAATACCAGGCCGGCCGCACGCCGAACCCGGACGTGCTGTGCAATGCCGAGATCAAGTTCAAGGCCTTCCTCGACCATGCGATGCAGCTGGGTGCAGACTACATTGCCACCGGCCACTACGCCCGCGTGCGCGAGCGCAACGGCCGCTTCCAGTTGCTCAAGGCGCTCGACGCCAGCAAGGATCAGAGCTATTTCCTGCACCGGCTGAACCAGGCGCAGCTGGCCAATACCCTGTTTCCGCTGGGCGAAACCCAGAAGACCGAGGTGCGCCAGCTCGCTGAAAAAATCGGCTTGCCGAACGCGAAGAAGAAGGATTCGACCGGCATCTGCTTCATCGGCGAGCGCCCGTTCCGCGAATTCCTGAACCGCTACCTGTCGTACCAGCGCGGCCCGATGAAGACGCCGGAAGGCGATATCGTGGGCGAGCACGTCGGGCTGAGCTTCTACACGCTGGGGCAGCGCAAGGGCATCGGCATCGGCGGCATCAAGTCGCGCCAGAATCCGGACGGTAGCAGCGACGCCTGGTACGTTGCGCACAAGGACATCGCCAACAACACCCTGTACGTGGTCCAGGGCCACGACCATCCGTGGCTGCTGTCGGCCCGTCTGGAAGCCCGCCAGAGCAACTGGATTGCCGGAGCAGCGCCAGAACCAGGAGGGTATTGCGCAAAAACCCGCTATCGACAAGCGGACATGGCCTGCGTTCTTGGGAGTATATCGGACGATGCATTCTCGCTGGAATTCAGCCAGGCGCAATGGGCGGTCACGCCGGGGCAATCCGCGGTCTTGTACGACGGCGACGTCTGCCTCGGCGGCGGCATCATCGAATGCTCCGACAGCGCTGCCGGACTGCAGCGCGAACCATAATCCTCCCGCATCACACGCCACCGCACAGATCAGATCGCATCGTTCAAGCACCGCAATCTGATCTGCGCACCGCACTGCTCCCACCCCGCCACACTTTCACCAATCATCCGCCAATTCATGGCAATCGCCGCATGCGGCAAAAAACGCTTGCAAACGTTATCGGAGTCATTAATAATACGAATGAGAATAGTTCTCATTTAAAGAAAGACCCCGATGACCGCAGCAACCCGCCCGGATTCTGACCGCAACAATGCCAACGCTGCCGACAGCACCAATAGCGCGGTGCTGCGCATCAGCAGCCGGGATCTGTTCCAGCGCGGGCGCGAAATCGAGATCGATCATGAAGGCCGCATCTACCGATTGCGGCTGACGCAACTCAACAAGCTGATTTTGAATGCATAACGTTATTCCAGCGATCCACCACTATAAGCAAGGAACTCTGATGATTGTCTGCGTCTGCAACAATATTTCCGACCGGGAAATCCGCCAGGCGGCGGATCTGGGATTGAACACCATGTCGGCCCTGCGCGACGATCTCGGCGTCGGCACCTGCTGCGGCAAGTGCAAGAGTTGCGCGAAAACGGTGCTGAAGGAATACCGGAACGCCGGCGCCGGACAGGCTCCTGCGATGACAGCGAAATCGGTCGCATTCCCGCGCCGCACGCAGGCAGCTTGACGATGGCGGCAGCACGGTATCCAGGTAGCCCAACCGACTGGCAGCAAGACCGGATCGGGCCGCTGGGAGCCATCGTGTTGCTGCATGCCGGACTATTTTTTGCGCTGCAAAGCGGTTTGGGCACGCAGCTGCCGACGGCGCCGGCAGCCCCAAAGGAATTGTTCGCCACCTTCATAACGCCCGGGCGACCGGCTGTCGCCAGCCCGCCGGAGCCACAAGCTGCGCCGCCCCGGCCGGGCAAGAAACCGGCATCGCAAAAAATCATCGCACCGCGCAAAACGACGCCGATACCGATGCCGCCGGTCGCTGCAGCGCCCGCGCAGCAGGCGATCGGCGCGCCGCCGGAAAGCCCGGCCGCGCCCGGTACGCCATCCGCGCAGGAGGCCGGCACGCCGGCCGCGACCGCTCCGACCGTAACAGTGCAGCCGAAAACCATATCAAGCGGGGTCGAATACCTGCAGCCGCCGCAACCGCGCTATCCGCCGCTGTCGCGCCGCATGGGCGAAGAAGGTCGCGCCATCCTGCGCGTGCTGGTCAGCGCCCAGGGGATGCCGGAGCGGGCCGAAATCCGCACCTCGTCCGGCAGCGCCCGGCTCGACGAGGCAGCGCGCGAAGCCGTTCTGCGCGCGCAGTTCCTGCCCCATCTCGACAACGGCCAAGCGGTGGCGGTGTTCGTCATCGTGCCGATCCGCTTCCAGCTCAACAATTAATCCATCAAATTAAAGGAACATCATGCAAGAAAGTCCCTATGGATTGGAAAGCCTGTGGACCCAGGGCGACCTGGTCACCAAAGGCGTCGCCTGTCTGCTGCTGGCGCTGTCGGTCGCATCCTGGTTCGTGATCGTCACCAAGGCGCTGCAGCTATGGCGCTTCCGGCGCGCCGCGCAAGCGGCCGGGCGCGAATTCTGGGACACCACCACCCTGGCCGAAGGCATCGCCACGCTCGGGCGCGGCAACCCGTTCGCCGACATCGCCCAAAACGGGGTCGATGCGATGCAACACCACCAGGCGCACAAGGGCCATTTGCACGACCAGCTGTCGGTCAGCGACTGGGTCACGCTGTCGCTGCGGCAAGCGATCGATGAAGCATCGGCGCGGCTGCAGGCCGGCATGGCGGTGCTGGCGTCGGCCGGCTCCACCGCGCCCTTCATCGGCCTGTTCGGCACGGTCTGGGGCATCTATCACGCGCTGGTCGCGATCGGCACCTCCGGCCAATCCAGCATCGACAAGGTGGCCGGCCCGGTCGGCGAGGCGCTGATCATGACCGCGCTCGGGCTGGCGGTCGCGATTCCCGCCACCTTCGGCTACAACGCGCTGGTGCGCGGCAACAAGGCAACGATGGCGAAACTCAACAAGTTCGGCTTCGACCTGCACGCCTTGTTCGTCACCGGCGCCCGCAGCGGCAACGGCGGCAGCGACGCCGCCAAACCGGCCCGATTGGTTGCGGTCAAGGAGGCCAGCTGATGGCGATGGGCTCCCTGTCGGATGCGGACGACGACTTCAACCCCGAAATCAACACCACGCCGCTGGTCGACGTGATGCTGGTGCTGCTGATCATTTTCATCATCACGATTCCGGTGATGAACCACAGCGTCAACATCGACCTGCCGCGCGCGACCAACCGGCCCGATCTGCTCAAGCCGGAGAACATCAACCTGGACATCGATGCCCAGGGCAGCGTTTACTGGAATAGCGCGCCGGTGACTGCGGACCAGCTGCAGGTCCGCATTGCTGCAGCGGCCCAAAAAACCCCGCAGCCGGAACTGCACCTGCGCGCCGAACGCACCACGCAATATGAGAAAGTCGCGCAAGTGATGGCCGCCGCGCAGTCCGGCGGCCTCGGCAAGATCGGCTTCGTCACCGAGCCGCAGCCGAAATAAGCAAGCAAGCCTGCAAACAATACCGCCGCTCAGACGGCGGGCAGGCAGCACCGTTTTACCTCCTCCAATAGCCAGCCAAGCGTCTTTCCGATGCACCAGCCAGCCACCCAACTCAATACAACAGGGAAATCATGGCATTCAGAAAGACCAAACTGGCTCTGCTGCTGGCCGCGCTCGGCACCAGCAGCGTCGCCTACAGCGACGAAACCACGCTACCGCAAATCAACGTGCAGGGGCAGGCCGAACGCGCCGACGGCCCGGTGACCGGCTACCGCGCGACCCGCTCCGCCACCGTCACCAAAACCGACACCGCATTGCGCGACGTCCCGCAATCGGTCCAGGTGGTGCCAGAAGAACTGATGAAGGACCAAGCGGTGCGCAGCATGGCGCAGGTGTTGCGCTACGTGCCGGGGGCGTCGATGAATCCCGGCGAGGGCGGGCGCGACCAGCCGGTGTTGCGCGGCATCAGCAGCACTGCCGATTTCTACGTCGACGGCGTGCGCGACGACGCGCTGTATTTCCGCGACCCCTACAATGCCGAGCGCATCGAGATCCTCAAGGGGCCGAGCGGCATGACCTTCGGGCGCGGCGGCGCCGGCGGCGTGATCAACCGCGTCACCAAGCGGCCGCTGGCGACGCCGCAGGCCAAGGCCGAGGTCAGCTACGGCAGCTTTGACGCCAAGCGCGCCAGCACCGATATCAGCGGCCGCCTGTCGGACAGCGCCGGCTATCGGCTGAACGCGATGGTCGAGGATTCTGGCGGCTTCCGCGACGGCTTCAAGCTGCGCCGCAGCGGCGTCAACCCGGTAGTCGAATTCAGCCCGAGCAGCGACACCTCGGTGCTGCTTTCGTACGAGCACTTCGAGGACAAGCGCACGGTCGACCGCGGCATCCCGTCGTTCAACGGCAAGCCTTACGACACCGCGCACTCGACCTTCTTCGGCAACCCGGATCAGAGTCCGGGCAAGGCCGTGGTCGACGGCCTCGGCGCCAGGATCGAACACGAACTGGCGCCGGATCTGACGCTGCGCAACACGTTCCGCGCCACCCAGTACGACACTTCGCGCCAGAACGTCCAGCCCAACAGCAGCGTCGGCAGCAACGGCAAAGTGGCAATCAGCGCCTACAGCCAGGCCAACCAGCGCACCAACGTCTTCAACCAGACCGAGCTGGAAGCTCGCGTGCGCAGCGGCGGCATCGAGCATCAGCTGCTCACCGGCCTCGAACTCGGCCGCCAGGAGAGCGACAACACCCGCCTCACCGGCTATTTCGGCAGCGCCACCACGGCGACGGTCGACGCCACCAACCCGAGGGTGTCGGTCACCCAGTGGAAGGCCGCCAGCAGCGACACCAACAACCGCGCGGTCGCCAACATCGCCGCGCTCTATCTGCAGGACCAAATCGTGCTGGCGCTGCAATGGAAAGCCGTGCTCGGCCTGCGTTACGACCGCTTCGGCGTCTCGATCGACGACCGCACCGCGGCCAACACCGACCTGGCGCGCACCGACAGCGCGCTCTCGCCGCGCGCCGGCCTGATCTACCAGCCCAACGCCAGCGCCTCGTATTACCTGAGCTACAGCTACGCGTTCATGCCGAGCGGCGAAACGCTGTCGCTGGCGGCCAACAATGCGGAACTGGAGCCGGAGAAGGCCAGGAACTGGGAACTCGGCGCCAAGTGGGACCTGAGCAGCAGCCTGAGCGCAACCGCCGCCGTGTTCCGCCTCGACCGCGCCAACGTCAAGGCGACCGACCCGAACGATCCGACCAGGCTGCTGCTGTCCGGCCTGCAACGCACTGAAGGCATCGAGCTCGGCCTGCAGGGACAGCTCACCAAACAGTGGCAGGTGTATGCCGGTTACGCCAATCTCGACGCCCGCGTCGAGAAGTCCACCGGCTCCGGCAGCAGTGCGGTGCCGGCCGGACGCACGGTGGCGCTGGTGCCGAAGAATGCCGCCTCGCTGTGGAACCGCATCGACCTCGCCGGCGGCTGGGCGCTCGGCCTGGGGCTGGTGTACCAGTCCAGCGTGTATGCCAATACCGCCACCAACGCGGTGACGCTGCCCGCCTTCACCCGCGCCGACGGCGCGATTTACTACGCTTTCGCTGACGGCAAGACTCGGCTCGCGCTGAATGTCGAAAACCTGTTCGATCGCCACTACTTTGCCACCGCCGGCGGCGACAACAACATCATCGTCGGCGCGCCGCGCGCCGCGCAACTGACCCTGAGCACCGCGTTCTGATCGGGCGCAGCGCAGATGCATGATGTGCCGCGGCTTGCCGGAACGCCGGCAAGCCAATTCAGAAAGGAAACGTTCTTGATAGCGGATGCGGCAGAAACAACTGTGCCAGGTTATGATCTCAGGCATTGGCCCGCGCTGCTGCCGCTCAAGCCGACTCTTCCACATCACCTGCGAGGCTCCCATGAAAGGCGACAAAAACGTCATCAAGTTGCTCAATGCGCAACTTACCAATGAACTCACCGCCATCAACCAGTATTTTCTGCATGCGCGCATGTACAAGCACTGGGGGCTGGAAAAATTGGGCAGGAAGGAATACGACGAATCGATCGGCGAAATGAAGCACGCCGACAAGCTGATCGACCGCATCCTGATGCTGGAAGGCTTGCCGAACGTGCAGGCGATGCACAAGATCATGGTCGGCGAGAACACGCCGGAGATGCTGCAGTGCGACCTGAAGCTGGAATACGGCGCGCAAAAAACCGTCAAGGAAGGCATCGCCTGCGCCGAAGCCGCCGCCGACTACGTCTCGCGCGACTTGCTGCTGCTGATCCTCGACGACACCGAAGAGCATATCGACTGGCTGGAAACGCAGCTCGACCTGATCGAGAAGGTCGGCCTGCAGAACTACCAGCAGTCGCAAATGGGCGCTGCCTCCTGATTTCAAAGCCAGGAGAATATCGCGGGTATGCTAAAAAATACTACATTTCACGCACATATTTTGCGCGATATGTAAATATACATAAGACAGTATAAAAAAGGCGAAAGACATTC